>DATLYG010000001.1:0-6551 GCA_035574985.1 Thermoanaerobaculia bacterium
CGCTCGAACCGCTGCGTGCGTCTGTCGAAGGAGCGAGCGTCCGGATCGTCGTCGAAACGAAGACCCCCCCTGCCGGTTCGATGGTCACGCAGGCGCTGACGTATCCGTTCGCCGTGGTCGCCATCGCGAAGCCGCGCCTCGAGAGGGTCGAATGGATCGATCGCGACGGGCGCACCGTGGTGCGCGGGGACGTCCGGAAGCGATGAGACAGACGCGGCCGGTCGCGGACGAGGACGTTCTGCGGGAGCGCCTCGATGCGCTCGCCGCCACGTTCGATCTTTCCACCATCGAGCCGGACCCGCTGCAGCTCGTTCGCGCCTTCGACCACCCTCTCGATCAGGAAGTCGCGGGATTGATCGCGGCGGCGTTCGCCTACGGACGCGCCGGCATCGTCGTCCGCAATGCCGGCGCCGTGCTGGCGAAGATGACACCCTCTCCTCATCGCTACCTCGCTGCGTTCGACCGCGAAGAAGCGATGCGGCGCTTCCGCGGTTTCTCGCATCGCTTCCACAAGACCCCCGAGCTGGTCGCCCTCCTCGGGTGTATCGCCGGCGCGATCGAACGCCACGGATCGTTGGGCGCACTGTTTCGCGAGTGCTACGACGACACCGACCGCGACATCGCTCCCTCGCTCACGCGGTTCGTCGCACGCCTCCGCTCCGCCGCACCCTCGCGCCACCGCGCCTCGATCGCTTACCTGCTGACCTCGCCGGAAGACGGCAGCGCGTGCAAGCGGATGAACCTCTATCTCCGCTGGATGGTGCGCCGGACCGAGCCCGATCTCGGCCTCTGGGACTTCGCCGATCCGGCCCGGCTGATCATTCCGCTCGACACCCACGTGCACCGTATCGCGGCCTTTCTCGGTCTCACGCGAAGGGCCTCGGCCGACTGGAAAGCGGCCCGGGCCATCACCGACCGGCTGGCCCGCTTCGACCCGGCCGACCCCGTCCGGTACGACTTCGCCATTTGCCGCCTCGGCATTCTCGACCTCTGCAGCAGGCGGCGGCGGAAGGAGAACTGCGACCGCTGTCTCCTTCGCGAGGTCTGCCGCTTTCCCGTCGTCTGATTCCAAAATCCCGTGGAGGGAATCCAATCATTTGGAGAACCGGGGGCGGACCCGTCGGATGGAGCCGGCGTTCAATTGTTTGGATTCATCGAGTTACGCCCGTTTTGCGCGAGGCATTTGCGTTGAATGCTGCAAAGCCTCCGCGGATGCGCAAGTCGGTTCTCGTCAATGGTCTGATCGCGCTCCTGACGCTGGCGATCCTCGTCGGGGCGTTCGCCTCGTTTCAGCGAAAGCGTTCCTCGTTCGAACGGATCGACTTCACCTTCAAGCGCAGCAACGGACTGATCGTCGTCAAGAGCGTCGATCCCGGGAGCAATGCCGACCGGGCGGGGCTGCGGCCGGGCGACCAGATCTGGCTGATCGCCGACACGCCGACGACCGAGATCGAAGGGTTGCAGAAGACGCTGCGACGGATCGGTCAGCCGGTCCCGATGGTGATCGCCCGCGGCGGCAGGACGCTGACGCTGACCTACAAGGCGCCGGAGCTGAAGGTCGACTACGCCTACCTGATCCTCAGCTTCATCGGGTTTCTCTACCTCGCCATCGGGCTCTTCACGCTCTTCCGCGGTGCGACGACCGAGAGCCGCCTCTTCTACTTCGTCACGCTTCTGTCGTTCATCGTCTACGTCTACACACCGGCGGGGGACATAGACTGGATCTACAAGGTCTGTCAGATGACGGAGGACTTCGCGACGATCTTCCTTCCGCCGCTGGCGCTGAACTTCTTCCTGCTGTTCCCGAAGCCGATCCTCCGCGACCGCCGGCTCCTCGCTCTGCTCTACGTGCCGCCGGCGGTGCTCGCGCTCTGGACGATCGACCTCCTGGTGCTGGGCAACACGGTCCGTCTCCTTCCGCCGTTGCGCGCCTTCGAGATCATCCAGCGGTGGGGCCTTCTCCACTTCGGTCTCTACTTCTCGCTCGCGGTGATCGCACTCGGCTACACGTACCGGAAGGCCGCGGCGGTGGGGAAGAAGCAGATCAAGTGGATCTACCTGGGTCTTTCCCTCGGTTTTTTACCGTTTCTGCTGATCTACATCATTCCTTATCTCATAACGGGATCGGTGAAGCCGATCTACTCGACCATCGCCATCCTGCCGCTGGCGCTCATACCGCTCGCCTTCGCCGTTTCGATCCTCCGCTACAAGTTGTGGGACGTGGAGGTGGTGATCAAGGAGGTGCTCGCCTACTCGGTGACGTTCGTCTTCGGCATGATCGCCTTCTCGACGGTGAACCTCGTTCTCTCGCGCGTGATCGAGGAGCGGTCGGCGATGGAGCGGAACTTTCTCGCCTTCAGTTCGGGGCTGCTCATCGCGGCGGTGCTCATTCCGGTCAAATCGCGGATCGAGTCGGTGATCGAGATGGTGCTCTATCGCGACAGCTACCGGCACCGGAAGACGATGTCGGAGTTCGCGCAGGAGCTGGCCACGTTCCACGACGTGCACGATCTGATCGCCATGATGCGGGAGCGTCTGCGGGCGACGCTCGGCATTGAAAAGATGAATCTCTTCACGCGCGAGGGGCCGTCGCTGCAGATCTACGATCCCGAGTCGGGGATTCCGCGGAGGACGAGGGAGAGCGACTTCGGCGAGATGCCGGAGAACGGTCCGCTCGTTCTCAGTTCCCCGCGGCTTCCCGATCCGACCGACGTTCCCTGGCAGCTTCTCCGGAGCGGGTACCGCTACGTGTTTCCGCTGCGCAATCGTGGGGAGCTGCAGGGGCTTCTTCTGCTCGGAACGAAGGCGGGTGAGGAGCCGCTCTCGCGCGACGATCTCAATCTCATCGGATTGCTGACGGCGCCGGTCGGTCTGGCCATCGAGAACTCCCGGCTCTACGGGAGGCTCCGCAGGCAGCTCGAGGAGATCCGCGCCCTCAAGGAATACAACGAGAACATCATCGAGTCGTCTTCGTCGGCGATCGCCGTGATCGCGGGAGACGGCACCGTGCTGACGGCGAACCGCGCGTTCTGGGACCTGGTCGGCAGCGAGCAGGGAGAGGAGACGATCTTCGATCTCTTTCCGCCCTACGACGCGATGCGTCGCGAGAATGCGCGCACGATGTCGACGCACTTCGTCAACCGCCAGGGCATCGACAGGGAAGTGACGGTGACGGTCAGTCCGCTGCACGCGGACGACGTTGCCGAGGGGGCGCGCGTGCTGGTGATCGGCGACGTCACCGACCGGGTGAGGCTCGAGCGCGAGCTTCAGGACAAGGAGCGGCTCGCCGCGCTCGGACTGCTCGCCGCGGGCGTCGCCCACGAGGTCAACACGCCGCTTACGGGAATCTCGTCGTACGCGCAACTGCTCCTCGCCGAGACGCCGCCCGATGATCCGAAGTATGGGCTTCTCAAGAAGATGGAGCAGCAGACGTTCCGGGCGTCGAACCTCGTGAACAATCTTCTCGACCTGATCGCGAACCGCCCGCGCATGCGCGAGATCGTCAGCATTCCCGATCTCGTCCGCGAGACTCTGTCGATCAACGACGATCTGCTGAAGACGAAGTCGATCCACATCCAGGTGGCGGAGGTCCCCCCGCTGCAGGTCCGCGGGAACTTTCACGACCTGCAGCAGGTTCTGACCAACGTTCTCCTCAACGCACGCGACGCCGTCCGGGAGGGAGGTCACATCCGGATCGCCGTCGCCGAAGAGGATGGACGGGTCGTCATTCGCGTGAAGGATGACGGGAAAGGGATCGCGCCGGAGATGATCGGCCGCATTTTCGAGCCGCTGGTGACGACCAAGCGGGGCCAGGGTGGTACGGGCCTCGGCCTGGCGATCTCGCGGCGCATCCTGCACGCCCACGACGGAGAGATCACGGTGGAGAGCCGCCCCGGCGAGGGTGCCGAATTCGCGATCTCCCTTCCCCGCGAGCGGGCCGTCCCGGGCCGCGAAGGGTCGGGTGCATGAACGGCAGGAACATGCGCATCCTCATCGTCGACGACGAGGAGGTCCTTCGCGACGTCCTCGAAGCGGTCCTGCGCCGCGAAGGGTTCGATGTCCTGCTCGCCTCGTCGGGAGAAGAAGCGCTCAATGTCCTCGACACCGAGGAGGTCGACCTGGTCATCCTCGACGTGATGCTTCCCGGCATCAGCGGCATCGACACGCTCCGCTCGATCCGCATCTCCAGTCCCGATCTCCCGGTGGTCGTGATCACCGCGTTCTCGTCGATCGACGGCGCGATCGACGCGATGAAGAACGGGGCGTTCCACTACATCCCGAAGCCGTTCAAGAACGAGGAAGTCGTTCTCACCGTCAACAAGGCGCTCGAGCAGCGCCGCCTCTCGCGCGAGAACGAGCGGCTCAAGGCCGAGCTGTCCGAGAAGTACGCCTACGCCAACATCATCGGAAAGAGCGAGGCGATGCGGAAGGTGTACGAGCTGATCCGCCTCGCCGCCCCCTCGCGGTCGAACATCCTCATCATGGGGGAGTCGGGCACCGGCAAGGAACTGGTGGCCAAGGCGATCCATCACGCCAGTCCCCGCGCGCGCAATGCGTTCGTCACGGTCAACTCCGGCTCGCTTCCTCCGGAACTGCTCGAGTCGTCGCTCTTCGGCCACGTCAAGGGAGCATTCACCGGAGCGATCGCCACCAAACGCGGACTGTTCGAGGTCGCCGACGGCGGATCGATCTTCCTCGACGAGATCGGCAACATCAATCTCGACACGCAGGCGAAGCTTCTCCGCGTGATCCAGGAGCGCGAGTTCATGCGCCTCGGATCGGTCGAGACGATCCGCGTCGACGTCCGCATCATCGCCGCCACCAACGCGGATCTGTCGAAGCTGATGGCGGACGGCCGTTTCCGCGAGGACCTCTACTACCGCCTCAACGTCATCACGATCCCGCTGCCCCCTCTGCGCCGCCGCCGCGAGGACATCCCGCTGCTCGTCTCCCACTTCCTCGAGAAGTACGCCGAGGAGAACAAGCGGAAGTTCCGTGAGGTCACGCCGGAGGCGATGCGCATCCTGATGGACCATTCGTGGCCGGGCAACGTGCGCGAGCTGGAGAACGCCATCGAGCGGGCGGTGGTGCTCTGTACCGGCGACCGGATCACCCCTGATCTCCTCCCCGAGTACCTCCGCTATCCGGTCAACACCGACCAGCCGACGATGGTCGTGCCGGCCGAGGGGCTGTCGCTCAAGGACGCCGTGTCGCGCTACGAACGGGCGATGATCCTCCAGTCGCTCGAACTGGCGGGCGGAGTGCAGAAGCGGGCGGCCGAACTGCTGCAGCTCAAGCCGTCGACGCTCAACGAAATGATGAAGCGCCTCGGAATCCACGCGAAATCGAACGCCCCGGTCGACGACGAAGTCGCCGTCGGCGAGTAGCGCATATCATTCCCTTCCGCATGAGAAAGCTGATCACGCTGATGACCGTGGCCTGTCTCGCCGCGGCCGCGCACGCCCAGACGCTTCCCACACCCTCCGGTTTCCTCGGCTACGAGATCGGGTCGCGTTTCACACCGTGGCATCGCATCATCGACTACTTCGAGGAACTCGCCGCGAAGTCGCCGCTGATCACCGTCGAACGGTTCGGCGAGACGTACGAGGGAAGACCGCTGGTCTTCGCCGTCGTGACCTCGCAGAAGAACCGCCAGATGCTCGAGGCGATCCGGCGCGACGTCGCCGCGCTCGCCAACGCGGAGGTGGACCCCGCTCGCGCCGCGCAGATCGCCAGGAACTCGCCGGCCGTCGTCTGGCTCGGCTTCGGCGTGCATGGCAACGAGTCGTCGTCGGCAGAAGCGGCGATGGAGGTGGCGAGCGCGCTGCTGCGTCCCGAGTCGGCCCCGCTCCTCGACGATCTGGTCGTCGTCATCGACCCTCTGCAGAACCCCGACGGGCGCGAGCGCTACATCGAATGGTTCACCCGCATGCGCGGCGCACGGGCCAACGCGAACCCCGACGCCTTCGAGCACTTCGAACCCTGGCCCGGCGGCCGCTACAACCACTACTTCTTCGACATGAACCGCGACTGGGCGTGGACCTCGCAGAAGGAGTCGCGGGCCCGCGTCGAGCTGTATCGCCGCTGGTTTCCGCAGGTGCTGGTCGACTTCCACGAGATGGGTCATCAGTCGACGTACTTCTTCCCGCCCGACGCGCACCCGATCAACGTTCACGTTCCCGCCGACGCCGAACGGTGGCTCGAAGTCTTCGGCCGTGCAAACGCGGAGGAGTTCTCGAAGCGCGGCTGGCCGTTCTTCGTCGCCGAACGGTTCGATCTCTTCTATCCCGGCTACGGCGACTCGTGGCCCTCGCTGCAGGGAACGATCGGGATGACCTACGAAGTCGCGGGCGGAGGCCGCGCCGGTTCGGCGATCGAGCGCGATGACGGCACGACGCTTCTTCTGGCCGACCGCGTTCTCCAGCACTACACCGCCGGAATGACCACGGTTCGGACCGCTGCCGCCCATCGCGAGCAACTTCTCCTCTACACCTATCACTCGGCGCGCACCCAGATCGAGTCGGGAAAAGACGTCTTTCATCTCTCCCCCG
>DATLYG010000002.1:0-4310 GCA_035574985.1 Thermoanaerobaculia bacterium
CGTGCTGCCGAAGAAGCTCGAGAGGATGTCGTCCAGCGCCATGGTCGCACCCGGAGCGACCTCGATCGTGGTCGAACTGCCGTTCTGCGTCCCGTCGGTGCCGCTGGGCGTGAAATGGAGCTGGTACTTCATCGTTTCCGCGCCGAGGTTCGTGACGCGGACATCGGACTCGAAGAGAGAGTCGTTGGCGCCGGGCGCGTGGGCGATCGCGGGAATGATCAGCGATTCCGGAAGGGGAGTATTGTTCCCTCCCGGCGCCACGGGCGTGACGAGGCTGATCGACAGCGGGACCTTCGAAACGGTGGTGGCGTCTGTCGCGCCTTTACCCGACGCGCCGTACGTGATGGAGAGCGAGCCGCTGTTGGTTCCGGGGCGGAGTGCTGCCGGGTCGAAGGTGACGGTGAGCGTCAGCCCTTCCGGCGGAATCGTTCCCGATGACGGCGTCACGGTCATCCACGGTTTGTCGGCGGTGACGCTGAATGCGACCGGGCTCGTCGAGCCGGGAAGGAACACGCGCTGGGTGAGCCCGCTCTGCGATCCGATTTCCACGCTCGCATGCTGGCGCGGCGCGGTCGCCGTCGCCAGCGGCATCACCGTCACGGCGACGACGTCGGAGTAGGGACCGCGCTCGTCGCTGCAGGTGCTGATTCCCCGCACGCGGTAGCGGTATTGCATCGGTGTCCCGCTGACGCTGTGGGTGAATGCCGCCGCCACGCCGCTCACCACCTGCGTCGTCGCGCCGGAAAAATCCGCCGTGGTCGCCTCCTGCAACTCGTACTGCGTGACGCCCGGCAGGGGCGTCCATCGCACGCCGTACGTCGTGTTCGTGAGCACCTGCCCTGCGACCGACGCGGTCGGTTTGTCCGGCGTCCGGCAGGCGGCCGACGATCCGACCGTGAACTTGCCGATGGCCGACTGCGTTGCGGGGCAGTTGTCGAACACCGCCTCGACCATCCACCGGACGCTTCCGGACGGAAGCGTCACTGTGGCCTCGGCCGAGCCCGACGGCGTGGCGAGAAGCGTCGGCGGGTCGTCGTCGATCGATGCCCACAGCCTGTACGACTTCGCGCGGGGAACGGGAGTCCAGGAGAAGAAGACCGCCGGCGCGATGTCGCGAGCGCCATCGGGCGGCGTGAGGAGCAGAGGACGGCGGTTGTCGCACGCCGTCTGGGGAATCGAAAACGTGAAGTGCGCCGACTCGGTTCCGGGACACGATGCGAACTGCGCGATGACCCACCACTCGAACGTCCCCTCCGGAAGGGTCTTCAGGAGATGGGTCTCTGCCGTCTGGCCGACGGGGATCGGCGAGCCGTCGCCCAGCCTGACCACCACGACGTAGCCGACCGCGCCGCTCACCGGATTCCAGACGAAATCGACGGGTGAGGCGATGTTCGTCGCACCATTTGCGGGAGAAACGAGCTGCGGCGCCTCGCCGTTGCAATCGGACGCCCGCGCGATCGTGAATCGGGAGTTCGGCGAGCGTGCGGACGGGCACCCGCGAACCACCGCCTCGACGTACCAGGTGATCGTTCCCGGTGGCATCGCACGCGTGAGCGTCGTCTCCCGCGTCTCACCGATGAGCGTGAAACGGGTGCCGTCGAGCGAACCGAAGATCCGGTAGCCCTCGGCATTGGTGACGTTGCTCCAGAGGAGCGTGACGGGATTGGTGACGTTCGTCGCTCCGTCGGCCGGCGAGACGAGCGCCGGAGCTTCACCGCATCGCGAGGCGGTCGAAACCGTGAAGCTGCCACGCGCAGAAGGAACGGGTGGGCAACCGGTGAAGAGCGCTTCCACGTACCACTGGTGAGCGCCCGCAGGAAGCTCGCGCTTGATCTTCGTCGCGGTGACGATGCCGAGATCGCTGAACGGCTGCGCGCCGGAGGCGATCCAGACCCGATAGGCGATCGCTCCGGGCACGGCGCTCCACTCGAGTTCGACCGGAGAGGTCACGCTCGCGCCCGCGGCAGGCGCGAGGAGCGAGGGCGCCTGTCCGCTGCAGGTCGCGCCACGCTCGATCGTGAAGCGGACCTTCGGCGAGTACACCGAAGGGCAGTCGGCGGTCACCGCCTCGACGAACCACTCGGCACTGCCGCTCGGCAGCGGAATCGTCGCCGTCGTCGTGGTCGTCCGGGCGATCAGGGCGGGGGCACCTCCCTCGTGGGCGAGCCAGACGCGGTACACCGGCGTTCCGGCGATGGCGCTCCAGGAGAAGGTGACGGGAGAGGCGACCGTCGAGCCCGCGGCCGGGGCGTTCGGGGTGATCGGTCCGGCCGGACAACTCTTCGCGTCGGAGATGGTGAAACGAGAGGTGGCGGAGCGGAGATCGGGACAGCCGGGGAACTGCGCCTCCACGTACCACGACACGCTTCCCGCCGGGAGAATGCGCGTGAGACTCGTCGAAGACGTCTGTCCCAGCAGATCGAACGACGTCCCGTCGAGCGAGACGAAGACTTCGTAGTTGACCGCGCCGGCGACGGAATTCCATTGCAGCGTGACGGGCGAGCGAACGTCGGTCGCGCCGTTCGCCGGCGAGACGAGGGTCGGTGCGGTCGTTCCGCAGGCCGCGCCCGCCGCCACGGTGAAGAGGGAGCGTTCCGAAAGGGTGGACGGACAGCCCTTCCCGAAGAACGTTTCGACGAACCAGAAGACGGTGGCCTGCGCCACGGGAGCGGTCAGGCTGGTGCCCGTCGTCGTTCCCAGCGAGACGAGCGCTGCGCCGTTGAATGACGCGAGAACCCGGTACTCGGTTGCGCCGGGAACGGGATTCCATCGGAACGTGACGGGTGAGGCGAGACCGGTCGCTCCGTTCGGCGGCGAAACGATCGCCGCCTTCCCCGGACTCGAAGGACATCCGGCGACGGGGGCGACGGTGAAGCGCGAACGCTGCGACTGGGTCGAGGGGCAGCCGTCGAAGAGCGCCTCGACATACCAGTCGATCGTCCCCGCCGGAATGGTCGCCGTGTAGCGGGTCTGGTCGGTGAGAGCGATGGCGTTGAACGCGCCACCGTCATGGGAGACCATCAGGCGATAACGGTTCGCGCCGGTGGCGGCGGTCCAGGAGAACGTCACCGGATTGTTGACCGTGGAGTCGCCGGCGGGCGCCAGCAGCGCCGGCGTGGAGGCCGGACAGCCGGTCGCCGCGACGACGATCACGCGAAACACCTGCGAGGCGGTCGGCGGGCAGTTTGCGAAGTTCGTCCGCACGAACCAGAGGTAGGTTCCCGGGCCGAGCGTCACGCTCGCCGCCGGAGCGGCGGTGGTGGCGCTCACCGTGGCGCGCGGGACGAAGGTCTTTCCATCGTCGGAAGAGATCATCAGGTCGTAGCCGACGGCGGAAGGCACGGCGGTCCACGTGAACGTGAGGGGCGATCCGGCGGCGACGGTCGAACCACCGGCGGGCGCGGTCGGCGTCGCCTTTTCCGTCGGGCACGACGCCGGCAACACGCGGAAGGTCCTGCGCGCCGACTCCGCCGGCGGGCACCACGGTCCGAGAAAGGCGCGGATGTACGTGACGTAGTTTCCCGGCAGCAGATTCGCGGTCCCCGATGTCGTCGACGTCGTGACGGAAGGCAAGAACGACGCGCCGCCATCGCTGGACACCATCACGTCGTAGCTCGTCGCTCCCGGCACTCCGCTCCAGTTGAAGGAGACTGCTGCCGCGCCGCCGGGAGAAGCGGTGAAACTCGCCGCCTCCGCAGGATCGCTCAGCAGAGGCTTGATCGCCGAGCAGGCCGAGAAGCGCAGGGTTCCCGACTGCGTCCCCGCAGGACAGACGGCGGTCTTCGCGATGACGTACATCGCCACGCCGGTGCTGGGAGGGACGTTCTGGATGGTGTACGAGGTCGTCGCCACCATTCCGCGGCTCGTCGGCGCGGCGTCATTGAATCCGACGAAGACTTCATAGGCGACGGCGACGGCCGCGGTGGTCGGTGCGGACCACGTCACCGTCACGTCACCCGGGGTCGTGATTCCATTGGGCGAGACCTGGTTCAGGACCGGGGGCGGGGAAGGACACTGGGCTTCCAGCGACGGCGAGAAAGCGGCGAGGATCAGCAACGCGGCTGCCACCGCGCCGAACGTCGGTCGATTCGACATGACGGAACTCCCTCTCGTGAATCAGACGCCGCGGACTGCGGGACGTTGACGCGATTCTAGTGTAGTGCTTCATCAATATCTTGCCTTTTGCCGTGGGAGCTGCGGGCGAGGTCAAGGAACGAGGAGGAGGCGATGCGATGGCATCGTCGACGACGAGTGACGCAGAGATCGCCCGCAGATCCCACGGCCCTTCGGGTTGCGGCGGCGAGCGGCCA
>DATLYG010000003.1:0-4107 GCA_035574985.1 Thermoanaerobaculia bacterium
ACCCGAAGGGCCGTGGGATATGCGGGCGATGTCTGCGTCACTCGTCGTCAACGATGCCACCGCATCGCCTCCTCCTCGTTCCTTGACCTCGCCCGCATCTCCCACGGCAAAAGGCAAGATATTTATGAAGCACTACACTAGACTCCCGCTCTTCGCGATCGCCGCTCTCCTCCTCGCCGCCTGTGCCCACGAATCGGACCTCCCGCGCCTGTTCCGCGTTCCCGACGCGGCCCTGGTCGCCGACAGCGGCCGGCCGCTTCGCCTGTCGGAGATGAGCGGGTACGTCACCGTCTACGACTTCATCTTCACGAGTTGCGCCGGAACGTGTCCCGTCATGAACGACACCATGCGCAGGCTGACGGAGCGGATCGATCCCGCGAAGAAGGTGCGCTTCGTCTCCATCAGCGTCGACCCCGAGCGCGACACACCCGAGGTGCTTCGCGAGTATGCGAGGAACCTGCGGAAAGACGACCGCTGGATCTTCGCCACCGGCGGCCGCGACGAGATCATCCGCCTCAGCATCGAGGGCTTCAAGCTCGCTGCCGGCGGTCCGCCGCAGTCCGCCGCCGAGCCGATCCTTCACAGCACCAAGTTCGCCGTCGCCGACAGGGACGGGTGGATCCGCGAGTACTACAGCGGAACGGACCCCGATGCGGTCGAACATCTCGCAGCGACGGTCGACGGACTCCTGAGAGAATAGCGACCTGCCTCCTTCCGGGCGCGCGACGCAGGCCGGTGCCCGCATCTGCCGATCGGATGGCACTGGAACCACGATGACCGAACTCCTCCCGATCTTTCCCGCAATCAATGCGTCGCTGAACGCGGCGAGCGGGATCTTTCTCCTCACCGCCTACCTGCTGATCCGCCGCAGGAAGATCGAGGCCCACAAGCGCTTCATGCTCGCCGCCTGCACGACCTCGGTCCTCTTCCTCGCCAGCTATGTGACGTATCACTACCTGAAACAGGGTGTCGTCACCCGCTTCGCCGGCGAGGGATGGGTGCGGCCGCTCTACCTGGCGATCCTCATCAGCCACACGGTCCTGGCGGTGGTGATCGTGCCGCTCGCGGTCGCGTCGGTGTGGAACGGGCTGAAGATGCGCGTGCCGCAGCATCGCCGCGTTGCGCGGTGGACGTTTCCGCTCTGGATGTACGTTTCGGTGACCGGAGTGCTGGTGTACTTTTTCCTCTATCACTGGTTTCCGGCGCGATAGCATGATGCAGCATGAATCGCCGCGACGAACTGCTGGAGATGCTGCGCGGGTGTGCGCCGGCTGACGATCGCGAACACGCCCACCGCGATGCGGTTGAGCGGCTGCTGGTGTCCTCCGCCGATCCCTTTTCGCGCTCGCAGTACGACCCCGGACACGTCACGGCGAGCTGCTTCGTCATCGATTCCGCCGGCCGTCTTCTCCTCCATCACCACCGCCGCCTCGGCCGCTGGCTGCAGATGGGGGGGCACCTCGAGGCGGACGAGTCGCCCGCGGGGGCGGCGCTGCGCGAGGCGGAAGAGGAATCGGGCCTGCACGATCTCGAGCTCCTCGGCGGCGTGTTCGATGTCGACGTCCACAGCATCCCCGCGGGAAAGGGCGAGCCCGATCACGCCCACTTCGACGTCCGATTCCTCGGCCGCACCGGGAGGCCCGGGGGAATCGTGGCGAACCGGACCGAATCGCGCGAGCTCGCCTGGTTCCACCTGCGCGATGCCGTCCGGCTGATGAACGAAGAAGCCTCGTTCCGCGTGGTGCGGAAAATCCAACGGTATCTCGAAGGAGTCGGCAGTGTCTGAATTGCTCGAAAGCGATCTCGATCCCAGCCCGTTCGCGCAGTTCGCGAAATGGTTCGAGGAAGCGAAGGCCGCGCATCCCCAACTGCCGGAGGCGATGACGGTCGCCACGGCCGGTCTCGACGGGATCGTCTCCGCGCGCGTGGTGCTCCTCAAGAGCTTCGACGAGCACGGGTTCGTCTTCTATACCAATTACAACAGCCGCAAGGGAGCCCAGCTTCACGAGTCGCCGCTGGCGGCACTCTGCTGGTGGTGGCCGGAGATCGACCGCCAGGTGCGTGCCGAAGGGGCGGTCGTGCGAACGACCGAGGAAGAGTCGGACGAGTACTGGAAGACGCGTCCCAGGGGAAGCCAGTTGGGCGCGTGGGCGTCGGAGCAGAGCCGGGTCATTCTGGGCCGCGGCGACCTCGAGGAGCGCTTCCGCCAGCTCGAGGCGACTTACCGCGGCCGCGACATCCCCCGTCCCCCGCACTGGGGCGGCTACCGCGTCATCCCCGTGATGATGGAGTTCTGGCAGGGACGGCCCGACCGTCTCCACGACCGCTTCGTCTACAGACTGCGGGACGCGCGCGACTGGGTCATCGAACGCCTCGCCCCATGACCAGGAAAAAGCGGATTCTCTTTCTCTGTACCGGAAATGCGGCGCGAAGCCAGATGGCGGAGGCCATCGCGAACGCCTTTCACGGCGACCGCGTCGAGGCGGTTTCGTGCGGGTCGCGCCCGGCCGGCTGGGTCCATCCGCTGGCGATCCGCGCGATGGCCGAGAAGGGAGTCGACATCCGCGACGCGCGATCGAAGGGCGCGGACGAGTTCCTCGGTCAGCCCTTCGACGTCGTCGTCACGGTCTGCGACTCGGCGGCGCAGGATTGCCCTGCGTGGCCGGGCGCGAAGCGCATCGAGCACTGGCCGATCGCGGATCCCTCGTTCGGTGCGTTCGAGGGGTTCCTGGCAACGCGCGAGGAGCTGGAGAGACGAATCGCCGAACTGGTCGAAACCCTGGGTGATGACGGCCGGCCGGAGGCGGACGGCGCCCCGACCGCGTAAGGTATACTTCGCCGGCCGGCGCGGAATTTTGTTTCCGCCGCAGCGTTGAAAGCGGTACCTGTCTCTCCATCGTGGGGCTGTAGCTCAGCTTGGGAGAGCGCCTGAATCGCACTCAGGAGGTCGTCGGTTCGATCCCGATCAGCTCCACCAATCCATTCGGCAACTCAGATCGATTCTGGACTCGCGCCGACATGCGAGCGCCCGCGCACGACTCCGGCGTGATGCGGTTGTCGCACCGGCATCACAGACGTGCGGACGTGCGTCACGCCTTCGTTGACGCCGCCCGCCGCGCGGCTTAGCATGGGGCGGTTCGACTCCACGAGCAAACCGTGAATCCGGATGAATGAGGGAGCCCCCATGGCTTCGAAGGACACGCTCGATCTCCGCGTCTGTTGCCCCACCTTCGCTCCGAGGGTCTACTCGCTCCGTGAGGAGAAGATCACCATCGGACGGTCGAGCAGTTGCACGATTCAGATCACCGACCTCTTCCTCTCGCGCAAGCATGCCGAGATCACACGGGTCGGCAACGACTGGTATGTCGCCGACAGCGGAAGCGTCAACGGGACCTGCCTCAACGGCAAACGCCTCAGCGAGGTCACGCCGATCCGGCCGGGCGACAGGATCACCATCGGCGACAACGAAATCATCGTCATGAGGGACGACGGCCCGGCGGAAAGCGCCGTGATGATGCCGAGTGATCCCTCCGCGAGCTGAACCGTCCTTCGCTCGCGCCGTTCCGTCCGGACTCCGGAAGCGCGAACCTGCGCCGTGAGCGACGCGGCCCGGATGAATGCTCGGCGACGCTCGATTTTCGTCCCGACCGCGAACTTGCGGTCCGTTCGCCTGCGATCCGGCCGGCCGCCTGATCGGCTCGGGCGAGACCGACTCTCCTTCGGATCGTCCACGCTCCCGCGAGCGGCGCCCGCGACGGACGGGATCGTGTCGTGAGCCGCAGCAGCCCTGCAACGCTATGCGTGTGCTGACCACCACGCCGGCACTACGGAGGGGGCCCCATCGGCGGAGCGTCGTTCGCGGCGCCGATGCGTTTCCGCTTCAGTCCGCGCGCTGCCGGGAGACCGTCGCGTGAAAGAACATCCTCTCGGAGACGATTCCGCTGTAGCGGAGTGAGAGGAAGGTCGACGGAACCGTCAGCGCCTGCGCAGCGGTGCTGAAGTACGAAGCGTCGACGTTCTGCCGCTCGCCGAGGTTCGCCGCGAGCTTCGCGGCGCTCGCGTCGAGATCGCGGCGGCCGGTCTCGTAGCGCGAGGAGAACATCGGCT
>DATLYG010000004.1:0-7007 GCA_035574985.1 Thermoanaerobaculia bacterium
AGACGCCCGCCGTGATCGCGATCGTCCGATTCCTGCAGGAGCGCGGCCTCCGTCCCGCCGTGCTCACCCGAGGCTATGCGCGCGCCGGAACGCGCCAGGGCGTGATCGACGCTGCTGATCCGGAGGTCTGGGGCGACGAACCGGTCCTGATGAAGCTGAACACAAATGTAGACGTAATAGTAGGTAGTAATCGATACGAAAATGCGATCAAATATCTAGATTATAATGATTGTGATTTATTCATACTCGACGACGGCTTTCAGCACCTGCAACTGCACCGCGACCTCGACGTCGTGATCGACGTGCCGTCGGCCGCGTTCCATCGCGAAGGCCGCTCCGCGCTTCGCGACGCCTCGATCGTCATCCCGCGTCGTCTGAAGACCATCGTCCCGCCCGAAGCGTCCGGACGGCCGCTGTTCGCCTTCTCCGGCCTCGCCGACAACCAGCAGTTCTTCGACGCGCTCCGCAACCTCGGTCTGACCCTCGCCGGTACGCGTTCGTTTCCCGATCACCACCGCTACACGGCGGACGATCTGGCAGCCATCGCCGAGGCGGCGCGCGCGGCCGGAGCGGAGGCGCTTCTCACCACGGAGAAGGACGCGGTCAAGACCCGCTCGTGGAGCGAGCGCCCGCTGGTGGCGCGGGCGGAGTTCGAGATCGACGGCGAGATCCTCGAACGGATCGCCTCCCTGGTGACGCGATGAAACGCCGCAAGAACCCGCTGCTCGAACGCGCCGAGTACGCTGTCTACCGGATGGCCCGCGCCCTCCTCGGAGGAATGTCCGACGCCGCCGTCCAGCGCTGGGGATCGCGACTGGGGGCCGCTTCGGCGGTCCTCATCCGGAAGCGGGACCGGATGGCGATGCGAAACCTGCGGCTCGCCTTTCCCCACGAGCCGGAGCACGAACTCCGCCGCATCCTCGACGCATGCTGGCGGCACATGGGGCGCGAAGTCGCCGCGCACGTGAAGGCGCAGACGTTCACGCGCGAAGAGATCCTCTCCCGCTGCGACGTCACCGGAAAGGAACTGGTCGACGAGTCGGTGGCACGCGGCAAAGGGACGATCATCATGACCGCGCATTTCGGGAGCTGGGAGATCGCCGGCCTCGCCACCTCGGCGCTGATCCCGAACATCAAGACCATCTACCGTCCGCTCGACAACCGTCTGCTCGAACGCGACCTGGCCCGACTGCGGGAGACGACCGGCCTGGTGGTCATCGACCGCAAGGGTGCGGCACGGGAGTTGATGCGGACGCTCTCGGAAAATGGCATCATCGGCCTCCTCCCCGACCAGGCGGTGCTGCCGCGGGAGGGCGTCCTGGCGACTTTCATGGGACGCAAAGCGTGGACGACGCCTCTTCCCGCCAAACTGGCCCTCCGCCACGGTTCGACGATTGTGTTCGTTTTTTGCATTCCGGACGGGCTCAGGTATCGACTCCGCTTCGAAGAGCCCATCCGAGCCGACGAACTGAGCGAGGCCGAACGCGATCCGGTGGCACTGACGGAGCGGATCAACGACGTGATCTCGCGGCAGATCCGGGCCCGTCCCGAGCTGTGGCTGTGGATGCACGATCGCTGGAAAGGTACGGGGAATGGTTGACACGGTGGTCATCGGACTCAATTGGGTCGGAGACAACATTCTCGCCCTTCCGACCTATCGCGCGCTGCACCACCGCTTCCGGCACGAGGGCGGGATCGCCCTCGCCGCGCCGGAGAACGTCGCGTCGCTGCTGGCCTCGGCGGGGATCTTCCGCGAGGTCGTCGCCTGGAACGGCACGACGCGGCATCGCGTCGACGCGCTCCGCAGGCGACGGTTCCGGCGCGCGGTGATCCTTCCGAACTCCTTCCGTTCGGCGATGATCGCCTTCGCCGCGGGAATCGGCGAGCGGTGGGGGTATCAGACCGATTTCCGCCGTTTCCTGCTGACGCATCCGATTCCGGCCAGCCGCGCGAAGGGGCACCAGCTCGACGACTACGCCGCGCTGCTCGCGGCGATGAACGCGCCGCGCGTGGTCGGCGAGCTTCCGGCGATCGCGATTCCCGCGCGCGTTCGCGAGGCCGCGCGCCTCTCGCTGCGGCAGCTCGGCATCGGTCTCGACCGTCCTCTGTTCGGCATTCATCCCGGAGGCCTCTACGGCCGCGCCAAGCACTGGGGCGACGCCCGGTACGGGGCCCTGGCACAGCGGCTGCGCGAGGACGGCCACGATGTGGTGCTGCTGACGAGTCCCGGCGAGAAGGCGCAGGCCGAGGCGATCGCCGCCGCGCACGATCGTCTTCCCGTCGCCGGCGAGAGCGGCGACGTGCTCGAACTGGCGGCGTTGATCAGCCACTGCTCGGCGATCGTGACCAACGACAGCGGACCGCTTCATCTCGCGGCCGCGCTGGCGGTGCCGTCGGTGTCGATCTTCGGGCCGACCGATCCCGACCGCACCGTCATCGCCGGCGTCACCCGCGTGATCCGCCGCAGCTTCGGATGCCAGCCATGCTACGCGCGCGAGTGCCCTCTCGGCGATCACCGCTGCATGGGAGAGATCAGCGTTGACGAAGTCTACGAAGCGGTCGTCCGGCTCCACTCCGAAACGCACCGGCGTACCGAAGAAATCGAAGCCTATAATCGGTTCGATGCCGGAAGCAGCCGAGGAGAAACGCCTCTACAAAATCGGCGAAGTCTGCCGCATCGCTGACGTGCAGCCGTACGTGCTCCGTTACTGGGAAACCGAGTTCCCGCCGCTCTCGCCCGGAAAGAGTGGCGGAGGGCAGCGCCTCTACACGCAGCGCGAGATCGACGTCATCCTTCGCATCAAGCAGCTCCTCTACCAGGAAGGCTTCACGATCGCCGGGGCGAAGAAGAAGCTCGAGAGCGAACTCGCCGACCCTCCCGCCGTCCCCGCCGCCGCCACCCCGCAGAAGGCCGCGTCGTCCGCCGGCGACCGCTACGCGAAGGCGCTGGCGAACGTACGGCGGGAACTGCGGGAGATCCTCGAGATCCTTCGTTAGGCCTTTGCCCCCGCGCGGAAGAGTCCCGCGATCGTCTCCAGTCCCTCGCGGTCTTCGTCGTCGAAGGCGGCGAGGCGATCGGAGTCGACGTCGAGTACGGCGAGGAGTTCGCCGGCCGGGCCGAACACGGGAACGACGATTTCCGATCTGGAGGCGGGGTCGCAGGCGATGTGACCGGGGAATTTCGTGACGTCGGGGACGATCACCGTCTGCCGCTTCGCGGCAGCGGCCCCGCAGACGCCCCTTCCGAAGTCGATCTGCAGGCAGCCGGGCCTGCCGATGTAGGGGCCGACGACGAGCCGCCCGCCGCAGACGCGATAGAAGCCGGTCCAGTTGAAATGATCGAAGCGGCTGGCGAGCACCGAGTTGATCGTCGCCATCAGCGCGATGTCGTCGAGTGCGACCCCTCCCTCCTCCTTCCAGATCGCGGTGATGTCGCGGTAGCACGCTTCGTACGCTTCGCGTTTGGTCATGCTCGTATGGCCCGCTCGTAGACGGCCTCGTATTGCCGCGCCGATCGCTCCCACGAAACGTCGGCCGACATGCCGTTCCGCTGAAGCATCTTCCACGTCTTCCCATCGCGGTAGTTGAGCATCGCCAGCCAGGTCGCCGTGTGCACCTGATCGGGCGCGGGAATGGTGAAGCCGAAACCGTTCGCGCTTCCGGCATTCGTCCCGTCGAACGGAACGACCGTGTCGGCCAGACCTCCCGTCATCCGGACGACCGGCACCGTCCCGTACCGGAGCGCATACATCTGATTGAGGCCGCATGGCTCGTAGATCGACGGCATCAGGAGAATGTCGGCGCCTGCGTAGATGCGATGTGCGAGTGCGTTGTCGAAGCCGATCCAGACGCGGCAGGCATCGGCATTCGCGGCGGCGATGTCCTGAAACTGGCGCTCGATCTGCGGGTCACCGCTTCCGAGAATCACAGCCTGCGCCCCCGCGCGAAGCAGCCGTCCGAGGACCGGGGTGAGGAGGTGGAAACCCTTCTGCCCGACGAGCCGCGAGACGACCGCGAGCAGCGGGGTCTTCGCCCGGAACCGGAGTTTCGCCTCGCGCAGCAGCGCACGCTTCGAGAGTGCCTTGCCATTGAGCCTCTCCGCGTCGTAAGTGGAGGCGATGTGCGGATCGGACGAGGGGTCCCACTCCGTGACGTCGATGCCGTTCAGAATCCCGGTCAGCTTGAACGAGAGGCTGCGCAGGAGTCCGTCGAGACCGGCGCCTGTGGCCGGGGTCTGGATCTCGCGTGCGTAGGTCGGCGAAACGGTCGTGACCTGGTCGGCGAAGATGATCCCGCCCTTCATCAGGTTGATCTGTCCGTAGTGCTCGAGGGCGTCGGGTGCCCAGTAGCGGCTGTGAAGGCCGGCAAAGAGAAAGCGGTCGGCCGAGGCGATTCCCTGGTAGTTCAGATTGTGAATCGTGTAGACGCTCCGGGTGTCGGGAAAGTTCGCGCTGCCGCGGAGCCCGGAGTGGAGATAGACCGGCAGGAGCGCCGTGTGCCAGTCGTGGGCGTGGAGAATTTGCGGAGAGAAGCCCAGCAACTCGCAGCCGCGGATGACGGCCCGGCAGAACCAGGTGAAGCGCTCGAAGCCGTCGTCGTAGCCGTCATGGCGGGGGGCGTAGATCTGGTCGCGGTCGAAGAAGTGCTCGTTGGCGGCGAGATAGAGCGGAATGCCGGTGCCGGGGAGGACCGAGCGGAGCCACGTCACTTCGGCCGCCCAGGTGGCCCAGGCGATCTGGGTCGTCGGAAATGCCGGCTCGATCGGCGCGCCGGTGCGGGCGAACCAGTCCCGCGCCTGCCGGTGAAAGGGCATGAAGACCACCACCTCATGCCCGAGCCCGGCCAGCGCCTTCGGCAGCGAACCGCAGACGTCGCCCAGACCGCCGGTCTTGGCGATGGGTGACACCTCGGCGGCCACGAAAAGGATGCGCATGGATCAGAAGGCGCAGAAGCGCCGTGGAGCAAAGGCGCCGTGGCGCCCGCCGGAGGAGATTCGCGGTGCCGCGGTGTTTCGGTCGGGCCGCATCTAGTTCACCATGATCGACGCATACCCCACCACGTGCGAGTAGTCGCGATTGATGTCGCCTGACGTCGCGTGCTTCAGAAGGCGCGCCTGCGTCGCCCCCAGCTTCTTCGCGGCAACGAGCATGGCGGTGGTCGGAATGAAGCCGCACATCGAGACGTCGAATTCGCCGACGACGCGCCACAGTCCGCGCGGATTCATCGCCACGACCTGATCGATCGCCAGGAAGTCCTTGCGCAGGGTCTCCTGCTGGTTCTCGTAGTGATTGAGATCGGAACTGGCGAGGATGCCCACCCGCTCCTTCTCCTCGCGCAGCACATCGGCGATCGCGGTGCCGATTTCCTCGCAGAGTTCGTAGCGGTGGGTGGCCAGGCAGATCGGGACGAACGTGAAGCCGCTGCCGAGGAGGCGCTGCAGGAAGGGGAGCTGGACCTCGAGCGAGTGTTCGCGCGCGTGCGCCCTCCAGTCGTCGGCGAGAAGGGGAGTCTTCGCCATCAGCCGTTCCGCCAGAGCGGCGTCGATCGGGACGTCGCCGAGGGGCGTCCGCCAGGCCCCCTCGCGGTTGATCGCCGCGTAGTGGCCCGCCCCGGTGTGGTTGGGGCAGAGAATGACGAAGCGCTTCGGAAGGTCGGCGGCGTCATAGAACGCGGCGGCGACGTGGCCGCTGTACATGAGTCCGGCGTGCGGCACCACCGCACCGATGAAAGGTTCCTTTCGCGCCGCCGGAGGGTTGGCGGCAAAGCAGGCATCCAGTTGGGCGCGGAGCCGGTCGGGGTCCGCTTCATAGAACGTACCGGCAACGGCGGGCAGACGCGTACGCATGGAAAAATCAAACCACAAAAGCGAAAGTGCCGCGACACGCGCAGCCGCGGCACCTTCGGACGGTAGCGATCGAATCGCTTCGATGCGTCGGGGCGAACTGTGACCCCGGAGTCAACCTGAGATTGGAGGGTCTGTTCCTGCCTCGAACGCGAGGAAACTCGCCTCCTGACTACCGTCGCCCCCACGGCGATCCAACTTGCGTGCCAGGCGTCATCGCGGAAAGCTCGGGCCGTAGAGCACGGCATTCAGAAACAGCGGCAACGTCCCCCGCCAGAAGAGGCGGAAGTGCGGATCGTCGGCGAACGTGATGACCTGACCGCGGCCGTACGGCTCGCTCACGACCCAGGGCGATCCCTTCAGCCGGTCGATCGACTCCGGCCAGGCGACGCCCGACAGGAGCGGGTCCTTCGAATCGATCGTCAAGATGTTGTCGATTTTGTGGGTCATCGGAAGATACGCCTCGCTCCCCTCGACGAGGACCGCCGGCGGACGCGGCAGGCCGAGGGTGAGGAACGAGCGCTCGTTCATGACCGTCCGGAAAGCGGAACCCGGGACGCGGAACTCGTTGTAACGGAGATCCTGCGGCTGCTCCCCTTCCTTCGGTTTCGGCGGCTCCCACGGCCTGAGCTTCGAGATTTCGACGTCCTTCGACCGGAGATAGGCGCTCGCACCCTTGATCGCCACGATCGTGCCGCCGTCGCGCACCCACTGCTGGAGCCGCTCCGTTCCCTTCTTTCCCAGCCGGTCGGCGTAACCGCCGCCGTCGGGGAACACGAGCACGCGGTTGCGGCTCAGGTCGAGATTGGCCAGCGCCTCGAGCGAGAGCACGGTGTGAGGGACCGGCGTGTCGACGTCGAGCGTGTGCCACAGCATCCCGAACGACGTGGGACTCACGCCCGATCCTCCCACCAGTCCGATCTTCGGGTCGCGGACGAAGCGGACGCGCTCCGATCCGAATGTGGTCGTGCCGCTCCATCCGCTGTCGATCGGGACCATCTCGACGCCGAGATCGCCGCCGATCCGTTCCAGCGTCCGCTCGAGGTCCGCCTTGTTGTTCCCCTTCAACACCACCAGCGATCCCCGGGGAAGGGAGCGGTCGCCCGCCGAGATCTCCCGGGTGACGACGCTGAAGTTCACCCCCGCTTCGAGCAGGCGGCCGGCG
>DATLYG010000005.1:0-14039 GCA_035574985.1 Thermoanaerobaculia bacterium
GGCATCGCAGGGCGATGCGACGCTCTTCGCGCTGCGTTAGACCGTGACCGCCTCGCGGAGTCCGGCCGCCGCGCGGAGCGCCTCCGCCTTGTCGGTGGCCTCCCAGGTGAACTCCGGCTCGGTGCGGCCGAAATGGCCGTACGCGGCGGTCTTCTTGTAGATCGGCCTGCGGAGCTGGAGCGACTCGATGATGCCGCGCGGCGTCATCTGGAAATGCTCGCGCACCAGCTCGCTGAGCTTCGCCTCGTCGATCTTCGCCGTGCCGAACGCATCCACGTGCACCGAGACCGGATCGGCGACGCCGATGGCATAGGCGAGCTGCACTTCCACTTCGTCGGCCAGCCCTGCTGCCACGAGGTTCTTCGCGATGTAGCGCGCCATGTAGCACGCCGACCGGTCGACCTTCGTGGGGTCCTTTCCGGAGAACGCGCCGCCGCCGTGTCGCCCGCGTCCGCCGTACGTGTCGACGATGATTTTTCGTCCCGTCAGACCCGTGTCGCCCTGCGGCCCTCCGATGACGAAGCGACCGGTCGGGTTGATGTGGAAGACGGTCTGATTGTCGAGGAACTCCGCCGGCACGACCGGCTTGATCACCTTCTCGATGATCGACTCGCGGAGGTCGCGGTTGCTGACGCTCGGCGAATGCTGCGTGGAAATGACGATCGCGCTGGCACGCACCGGGCGCTTCCCTTCGTACTCGATCGTCACCTGCGATTTCCCGTCAGGCCGGAGAAAATCGAGTTCGCTCGCCTTCCGCACTTCCGACAGCCGGCGGACGAGCTTGTGCGCCAGCATGATCGGCAGAGGCATCAGCTCTTCCGTCTCGCGGCAGGCAAAGCCGAACATCAGTCCCTGGTCTCCCGCTCCGCCGGTGTCGACGCCCTGCGCGATGTCCGGCGACTGCGGATCGATCGACGAGATCACCGCGCAGGTCTCGCTGTCGAATCCGTACTTCGCCCGCGTATAGCCGATCTCCCGGATCGTGTTGCGCACGATCGAGGGAAAGTCGACGTAGGTGTTGGTGGTGATCTCGCCGGAAATCATCGCCAGGCCGGTGGTGACGAGCGTCTCGCACGCAACGCGTCCCATCGGGTCCTCGGCCATGACCGCGTCGAGGACGGCGTCCGAGATCTGGTCGGCGATCTTGTCGGGGTGACCCTCGGTGACGGACTCCGACGTGAACAAGGTCCTGTGGTTCGGCATGTTTGAAGAAGACTCCTCGGTAGCGAAAGAATCGAAGAATCCTACACGATCACATCGCCCGGTGCCACCGCCGCGGCGGCCCCGGCAGTCCTCTTGCACCGGACGCCGGGCGATGCTCAAAGCGCGCGACCTCGGCACCTACCGCGACCTCCTGATGCTCTTCACCCGTTACGGCCGGAGGGACTTCCGCCTGCGATTCTCCCCCCATGAGTTTCTGACACCGGAGGAGGCGCAGGAACCTCTCGAACCCGACGTCCGCGAGCGCGCCGCAGCCTTCGCCAAAGCGCTCGAGCAGATGGGGCCGGCGTACGTCAAATTCGGCCAGGTGCTGTCGACGCGGCCCGACATCGTCCCTCCCGAGTACATCGCCGCGCTCGAGGAACTCCAGGACAACATCGAACCCTTCTCGTTCGCCGCCGTCGAGGCGACCGTCGAGAATGAACTGGCCGTGCGGCTCTCGAAAGCCTTCGCCTCGTTCGATGCGCAACCGCTGGCCGCCGCTTCGCTGGGACAGGTCCATCGCGCCGTCCTGCGTGACGGCCGCGAGGTCGTGGTCAAGGTGCAGCGCCCCGGCGTCCGCGATCAGGTGCGGAACGATCTGGCGGCGTTCGCCGGCATCGCCAGGGCTCTCGAGGAGCACACCGAGATCGGACGGCGGATGAACCTCACCGCCGCGCTCGAGCAGGTCCGGCTGACGCTGTTGAACGAACTCAACTACGTGCAGGAAGCGCGGAACATGGACATCATGCGCGAGAACCTCGCGCAGTTCGAGAGGATCCACGTGCCGGCCGTCGTGCACGACCTCAGCTCCGCGCGCGTGCTGACGACCGAGCTCGTGAAGGGCCGGAAGGTCTCGAAACTCACCCCGCTGGCCCTCATCGAACACGACTACGCCGACCTCGCCCGCGTGATCACCGAGGCCTACCTCAAGCAGATCTGTGTCGACGGCTTCTGGCACAGCGATCCTCATCCGGGGAACGTCTTCATCCGCGAGGCCGACGGCGAGACGCAGCTCGTGCTCCTCGACTTCGGAATGGTCAGCCGGATCACCCACGAGTTCCAGGACGAGGTGATCAAGCTCATTCTCGCCATCTCGTCGAACCGCGGCACCGAGGCCGCCGAGGCGTGCATCCGCGTCGCGGAAGTACAGGACGGCTTCGACGCGACGAGGTTCGTCCGCGAGATCGCGTCGGTCGTGGCAAGCGTTCAGGATGCCGACGTCCGCCGGATCAACATCGGCCAGCTCCTCTTCCATGTCATCGCCGTCGCCGGCAGCAACGACCTGCGCCTTCCCCCCGAGCTCGCCATGCTCGCCAAGACCTTGCTCAATCTCGACGGGATCACCAGGAGACTCGACCCCGAGTACGATCCGAAGAGCGTCATCCGGAACTACGCCGAACAGCTCATCGCACAGAAGCTCCGGCAGAAATTCAGCCCGCGGAACTTCTATCCCGCCCTGCTCGACCTCAACCAGCTCGCCCTCGAGTTCCCGCATCGCGCGCGGGAGATCGTCGACCTGACCGCTGCGGGACGTCTCACCTTCGGCATCAAACTCGTCCAGGCGGAAGAGCTGCTGGGCGGGATCCACAAGGTGGCCAATCGCATCACGGTCGGACTGGTCATCGCCGCGCTGCTCGTGGCTTCCTCGCTGATGCTCCGCGTCCCGAGCCCCTTCGAACTCCTCGGCTATCCCCTGCTGGCGGTGGCGGGCTATCTTCTCGCCGCCGCCGCTGCGGGGTACCTCATCCTCTCGACGTTCATTCGCGATCGCCACGATCGCGAGCGGGCCCGCTCGAAGGGGAAGTGACACCGAGGGCCGCGTCCAGCTCCGCACGCCATCGCGGATTCGGGTCGGTACGGCTGTCGAAGATGTAGACCTCGGTCCCTACCTTCGCCTCGCGGTAGAGGAGCGCCATCATCCCGTCCGGGAGACGGATGCAGCCGTGCGAGACGCGGCGTCCGATCGACTTCGGATCGTCGGTACCATGGATCATGATGCCGTCACCGAGAGTGAGCGCGTATCTGCCGAGCTTTCCACGTACGAGCCGCTCGGGCGCGTTCGCGGGCGGCACGCGCCTTCCCTCCTCGATGAACGCCCAGTCCGGCTTGCGCCAGACCGGGTTCCTCACCTTCCCGACGACCTTCCAACGGCCACGCGGTGTCCGGAACAACCAGACGCTGTCGCCATGGACCAGGACGCGGTCCATTCCCGTCGCCGCCCGCGACTTCCGCACGAGCTCGCCGTCCCTGAAGAGGTAAGCCATGTTCCGGGACACGTCGATCGTGATCACCGTCCCGCTTCGCGGGGCGTCCGGCGGAAGTCCCTCGGGATCGCTCGATCCAGCCGTCGCAGAACCCACCGACAGGGCCGCCGCCAGCGCCAGGCCTGCCGCCGCGGACAACTCGCGTCTCTTCAACACCTTCCACCCTCCAAAGAAGACATTCACCACCGCAAATAACCATTGCGATTTCGAGGCCCATTCTGGTGCGGTTTTCGCATGTGTCGAGCCCGGTTTCGTCATCATCACGAACTTCGCTTGAGCAACGACACGAAGCTGCCCGACCGCGAGGCGCGTCTGCGGGGCGCCCTCGACGCCGCCGACGTCGGCGTCTGGGAGTGGACCATCCCGACCGGAGAAGTCGCCTGGACCGACACGCTCGAGAGAATCCACGGGTTCGGGCGGGGATCGTTCGGGGGGACGTTCGACGTCTACAGCTCCTGCATTCACGAAGACGATCGCGAGGCGGTGTTAGGCGCAATCCGCCGGGCGGTGGAACAGCGTTCCACGTACGAAGTCGAGTACCGGATGTACCGCCCCGACGGCTCGATTCACTGGGTCTCCGCGCGGGGAAGAGTCTTCGCCGACGAGTCGGGGCGGCCGCGGATGATGATGGGAATCTGCATGGACGTCTCGGAGCGAAGGAGGACCACAGAGGCCCTCCGGCTCCTCCTCGACGCCAGCAGCACGCTCGCCTCGTCGCTCGACTATCAGAAAACACTGGCGACGGTGGCCAACCTCTGCGTGCCTCACCTTGCCGACTGGTGCGTGATCGACGTCCTCCTGGAAGACGGGAGGCTCGAACGGGTGGCCGTCGTTCATCGCGACCCGGAGAAGGTCTCCCTCGTGCACGAGCTCCAGGCAAAGTACCCGGCTCCCCCCGACGCACCGAACGGCCCTCAGCGGGTGGTCCGCACGGGCGTCAGCGAGTTCGTTCCCGACATCCCCCTCGACCTGCTGCGGGCCAATGCGAGAGACGAGGCTCACCTGGCGACGCTCATGGCTCTCGGCATGCGTTCCTACATCTGCCTCCCGCTTCTCGCCCGCGGACGGACACTCGGGGCCATCACGCTGATCAACGCCGAGTCGCGGCGCGCGCACGACACGCACGACCTCCGCGTCGCCGAGGAACTGGCCGCGCGGGCCGCGCTGGCGATCGACAATGCGCGGCTCTACGAACGATCGGTCGAAGCGAGCCGCGCGAAGGACGAGTTTCTGGCAACCCTCTCCCACGAACTGAAAACGCCGCTCACCGCCGTGCTGGGCTACGCCTCGCTTCTGGAAAAGGGAGATCTCGACCCGGAGGAGACGCGCAGCGCGCTCGAGGCGATCAAGTCGGCGGCGAAGGCCCAGGCCAGGCTGGTCGAAGACATCCTCGAGATCTCGCGCCAGGTCCTCGGCAAGGTGCGGCTCGACGTGACACCGACCAATCTCGTCGGCGTGTTGCGCGAAGCCGCCGACACACTCCTTCCCGCCGCGCGGGCACGAGGCGTCCAGCTCCGCATCGAATGCTCCGCCCCAGAGTGTCTCGTCCTCGCCGATCCCTCGCGCGTGCAGCAGATTCTCTGGAACCTCGTTTCGAACGCGCTCAAGTTCACCCCCGAAGGCGGCAGTGTGACGCTCACCGTTGCGACACGCGACGGCTTCGCCACGATCGAAGTCAGAGATACCGGGGCGGGCATCCCCTCCCAATTTCTTCCTCACGTCTTCGAGCGCTTCACGCAGGGTCCGGGTCGCCGCGATCAGGGCGGCCTCGGGCTCGGTCTGGCCATCGCCCGCCACCTCGTCGAACTTCATGGCGGTTCCATCGAGGCGCACAGCGAAGGTGAAGGAAAGGGAGCGACCTTTACCGTGCGGTTGCCGCTGCTGCGCGATCCGGCGGCCTCCGCTCCGAGAGAGCCCGGCCGTCACTCGCACGCCGGCACCTGATGAACGTCGGAGTGGCGCCGCGGACGGCACGGACCCACATTGGATGCGTGATCGAACTGCGGCAATACCGGCGGTTCCCGGTCGATCTTCCCATCGAGGCGGCCGGCCGCCGCGGGAAAACGGTCGACATCAGCGCCTCGGGAATCGCCTTCGAGTCGACGGCACGCCTCCAGCCGGGCGATTCCGTCACCGTCCACATTGCGGTGCCGAACGGCGGAGCGTGGCGGCGCGTTCGCTGCAACGCGCGCGTGGTGAGGATCGACCGGAGCCGGCGGATCGAGAATGGCCGCGAGACGATGCGCGTCGCCGCGACGGTGCAGTGGCTCGGACGCGAGGGGGAGTGGTTCGACCTGGTGAGCGAGCGCCGGAGCGCCTGAGAACGTCCTGGTGGCCCCGAGAGGACTCGAACCTCCGACCAAAAGTTTAGGAAACTTCTGCTCTATCCACCTGAGCTACGGGGCCGTCCGGCAAGTCGCCGCAACCTCGCCACTTCAGAAAGAATTTCCGCGTTTCGTCACGCCACCGGAGCACCGCGCAAGAGCCGGCGGATGATCGTCACCAGATCGTCGATCTCGTACGGTTTCATGATCGTCGGGACCTCGCGCTGCCGGACGTTCTCGAGCGCTCCCGAGTCGGCGTGCCCGGTGGAGAAGATGACGCGGATGTCGGGCCATTCGGCACGCAGCCGTTCGAACACGTCGACTCCGTTCATGTCGCCGAGGTTGACGTCGAGAATCGTCACCTCAGGCTGAAACTCGCGAACGGCATCCTGCGCTTCGCCTCCCCGCGTCACCAGCCGGACGTCGAACCCTTCGTCAGCGAGCAGTGCGCGGATCCCCTCGCCCACGGCTTCGTCGTCCTCCACCAGCAGAATTCGGCTCTGCCGATCGGATGCCTGCTCGGACGCCGCGGCGGGCGGGACCTCCGCGGATCCTTCGCGCAGCACCAGCGTGAACGTGGTGCCGACGCCGACGCTGCTCGCGACGCGGATCGTCCCCTCCTGCTGCACCATCGCCTGAAGGGCGACCGACAGTCCCAGTCCGGCCGCACCCGGCTTGGTCGTGAACAGCGGGTCGAAGATCCGGTCGATCACCGACTCGGCGATCCCGGAGCCGCTGTCGCGGATGCTGAACTCGATCTCCCGCGGCTCGCTCGCCGAGCGGCGGACCTCGAACGTGACGAAGCCGCCCTCGGGCATGGCGTCGCGCGCATTGAGCAGAAGATTCGTGACGACCTGCTCGAGCAGTCCGCGGTCCGCTCTGACCCAGACCTGCTCCCCGTCGATGCCGATTTCCGACCGGATGGTGTAGCGCGGGCCCAACAGTGCCGCCGCCTCCCGCTCGAAGCCACCGAGCCATTCGCGCAGATCGATCGATGTCACCTCGACGGCGTTGGTTCGTGCAAAGCGGAGAATTTCCTGCGAGACCTGCTTCCCCCTGCGGATCGCCTTGAAGATGTGCTGTGTCGCGGCTTCGACCGCCTCGTCGCCCGGAGCGCGGCGCTTGAGCAGCTCCGCAAAAGGGAGAATGCTCATCAGGACGTTGTTGAATTCGTGCGCCACCGAGGCGGCGAGGTGCCCGAGGCTCGCCAGCCGCCGTTCCTTTTCGGCCTGCGCCTCCTGTTCGCGCCGCCGGGTCACATCGCGCGCCAGTCCGATCGCGCCGCCGGCCGACCCGTCCGAGACGAGTCGCTGCATGCTCATCTCGACCGTCACCGCATCCCCCCGCTTCGTCCGCACACGGTAGTCGGCACAGACCGTCTTCCCCTGCATCACCTGGCGGCTGTGTTCCTCCGCGAGAGCGAGCGACTCCGAATCGATCCACTCGGAGAGATGCCGGCCGAGCCACTCTCCCGCGATCCAGCCCGTCAGTTTCTCGAACGCAGAATTGAGGGACGTGAAGCGGCCCTTCGCATCGATCGTGAAGATCACTTCGCTCGCCTGCTCGACGACCGCCCGGTAGAGCGCCTCGGACCTCCGCAGCGCTTCCTCGGCGGCATGGCGATCGGAAACGTCCTGAATGACGCCGATCATCCGCGCCGGGCCGCCTTCCTCGGAGCGGAAACTGGCCCGCGAATGCACGTAAAGGATGCGGTCGCGGAGCACGATCCGGTACTCGCACTCGAGGTCGCTTTTGGTTTCGAGCGCGCGACTGAAGGCCGCGCGCACACGCTCGACATCGTCGGGATGACAGCGCCGGAACGCCTCGTCGAACGGCAGCTCGCCCCTCCGTCTCGTTTCGAAAAGGCGCGCCACTTCGGAAGAACCACGGAAGACGCGCCGCTCCACGTCGTACTCCCAGCTCGCGATCCGGGCGATCTGCATCGCGAGGGCGAGCTGCTTCTCGCGCTGTTCGCTCCTCTCCATCGCCTCCCGGTACGCGGACTCCGCCGCGCGCAGACTCCGCTCCAGTCCGGCGAGCCTCAACTCGCGCCGGATGACATCCGGCAGCAGCCGGATTTCCTCGAGCTTCAGCGAGGGGACCTCAGCGGCCGCGCCCTCACCGACGATCACGATCGGCTTCGCCCCGATTGCCGACCGCAGATCCGCAAAAGCCGCCGCATCCGGGACGATCTCCGAACCCGCAATCACGATGTCCGCTTCTGAAGCGGCGGATTCCAGGAGATCCGGGATCGTCTTCTGCACCGCCGACTTCTCGCCGGTCGTGCACCCGACGAGCGCGACGCGCAACGCTGACATGCCGCAAGCTTACACAAACCTGCTGCCAGGGGAGCAAATCCGCATTCCCTTTGCACTCAAGGGATTACCGAATTCCTTCCTAATGTGGCGAACCGGAAAGCAGCCACCCGTGCGGAATCCGCACGGACTACCTCCCCCGTTCTTCTACCTGCCGGTACCGCGCGTAGAGAGTCGAAGGACTGATCCGGAGGAGCCGCGCCGCCTTCCTCATGTTCCCACCTGCCGCTTTGACCGACGCGGCAATGTAGGTGCCGATGACATCATCGAGAGGCCGGATCTCCCACTCTTCCACGGGAAACCCCGACACCGCACCCCTCTCGCTTTCACCTGCTTCCAGAATCAGGTCTTCGGTGCGGATCTCGTCGCCGTCGAGGGTCAGCATCGCGCGCTCGAGCACGTTGCGAAGTTCGCGGACGTTCCCGGGCCACGAATAGTTGGCCAGTTTTTTCATCGCGCGCGGGGAAATCTTCGGCAGCGGCCGTCCCATCTCTTTGGCGAGTGGACGGAGAATTTCTTGCGTCAGAAGCGGCAGGTCTTCGATGCGTTCGCGGAGCGGCGGCATCCTCACGCGCACGACATTGAGACGATAAAAGAGGTCGGCGCGAAACCGTCCCTGCGCCACTTCCTCCGCAAGATCGCGATTCGTCGCCGCGATGAGCCGGAAATCGGCGCTCAGATCGCGGATGCCGCCCACCCGCCGGAAGCGCTTCTCCTCGATCGCCTTGAGCAGCCGCGCCTGCACCGTGATGTCCATCTCGCCGATCTCGTCGAGAAACAGCGTTCCTTCTCCGGCGATCTCGAACAGTCCCGGTTTGGTGTTCATCGCGTTCGTGAACGCTCCCCGTTCGTGGCCGAACAGTTCCGACTCGAGCAGTTCCTTCGACAGTCCGGCGCAATTGAGATCGACGAACGGCGCACGGGCCCGCGGCGAGCGCTTGTGAATCAACCGCGCAAGTACTCCCTTGCCGCTCCCCGACTCTCCCTCGATGAGAAGCGGCGAGGGGGCGCGCGCGATCTGCGGGAGGATCTCGTTGATCGCCTGAATGGCCCGCGATTCCCCCTCGAGCCGCTCGCCCGCATCGGCCTCGGCGCGGCGGCGCGCCAGCAGCTCGCGGTGCGTGCTGCGAAGCCGCATGACCTGTTCGAGGGCCGCCGCGAGCGTGTCGTACTCGAACGGCTTTTGAAGAAACGTCTCCGCCCCCAGTTTCATCGACTCGACCACCACCGCCAGATCTCCTGCGCCCGACATCATGATCACAGCCGTCGTTTCGGAATACATCTTGAACTGATGCAGGAGATCGATGCCCGATGCATCGGGCAGACGCACGTCGAGCAGAACGACGTCTGGGGACGACTCCGAAAAGGCGGCGACCGCCTCGCGCCCCGTCTCCGCGGTCCGCACTTCCCACTCCGGATCGAGCAGCGCCTCGAGTCCCTCGAGGATCCCGCGGTCGTCGTCGACGATCAGAATGCGACGCTTCACTTCGCCCATCGTCGTTCAATCATACGCCTGTTCGATTTCCGAACAGTCGGCTGACGGGCAAATGCGCGCTAACTCATTGCTGTTACTGGCGTTACATCTCTCCAGCCCCTCGGTACTCCTCTTGGACTATTCCCAGGCAGCACTGATCGCGAAAGGACATCGAATGACCAGCTTGATCCTCGCCGCCGCCCTTGGGATTCAGATCGACATCGGGTCGATCGTCCGCGGAGCCCGTGTTGCCGCCCCGGCCGAACCCTCGCGCGCGGTCTGCAACATCAAGACCGTGTCGTACCGCTTCGTCGGCACCCCGGGAACCGCGTTCCGCTACGACGGCGCCGACTACCGCGTGCCCGATTCCGGATCGATCGAGCTGATCGCCGACCGCCGCGCCAACGACTACCAGATCGGCGGCCGCAATCTCCCCCTCGATGTCTGGCCGATCGACCAGTTCGGCTCCCGCACCGTCACCCTGCCGGCCACCAACTGAACCAACGAACACACAAAGAACGAGAGGAACACCATGAGCCGATTCGTCAACCAGACCGTCGCCGATCTCCGCGGGGGCCGCGAGAGCTGGAGAGTCCTCCTCGCGCTCTGCGCTCCCGCCTTTGCCATCAGCGTGCTGCTGACCGTGGCGCTCTGAGGAGGGACACCATGACCGAGAACCGGCGCATCACCCTCATCAACGTCGGCCCCGACACTCCCGTCCGCGACTGGCAGTCGGCCCGCACCGAGACCTCCCGCATGGTCTTCATCGAATCGATCAAGCTCCTGCGCGCGGCGCTCCGCGGCGCGGTCGAGGAGATGAATCTCGACATTCACCGCGTCATCCTCGACTGCAGTGCCACCTGCGAGGAGTACCTCGACCTGCTGGCGACCCTGCCGAAGAACTGCCGCGCCGACATCCTCCTGATCCGCGAAGACGGGAGCGGCTTCCTCAGCGCGATGGGACGGGGCGACGACCGGGTGATCTACTCGTTCGGACCGGAGGACCTCCGCTTCTACCTGGAAGCGAACCAGCTCGTCGCCCGCCGCGACGTCGTCGCCGCCCGGACAACAGCCCGGCCCGCCGCCGCGCGACTGCCGTTGCCCCACCAGAGGGCATTTGCTACCGTACGCCACGTGCAACTCTGGACGGCGTTCGCGCACGCAGGGTGGGTGGGTAAGACCGTCCTCGCCATCCTCCTCGTCTTCTCTCTTTTTTCCTGGGCGACGATCTTCGTCGTGTGGCGCCGCTTCTCGCTCGCGGAGCGCGCCTCGCGGCGTTTCGCGATGCTCTTCCGGAAGGCAAAGCGGCTCGCTGACGTCCAGTCGGCCGCCAGCCACTACACACGCTCGACGCTCGTCGGACTCTTTCGTGCGGGTTACGCCGAGATCGAGGCGCAGATGTCGCACGTCGACGGCAAGCCGGCGATCCGCTCGCTCGATTCGGTGGAACGTTCTCTGATCCGCGCCTCGCGCATCGAGGCCGCCCGTCTGAGCCGCTTCGTCCCGTTTCTTGCAACCACCGCCGCCGCGACGCCGTTCATCGGCCTCTTCGGAACCGTCTGGGGCATCATGCAGTCGTTCGCCAGCATCGCCGCAACGGGATCGACGTCGATCACCGCCGTCGCTCCCGGGATCGCCGAGGCGCTGATCAACACGGCGGCCGGACTATTCGCGGCCATTCCGGCCCTGCTCGCCTACAACGCATTCGTCCAGCGGCTGCGGCAGGCTCGCGGCGAGATGGAAGACTTCACGCTCGAGTTCCTGAATCTGACGGAGCGGAACTTCATGTAGGGCGGCGGCGCCGGCGTGACTTCGGCGCGCCGGACCACGTCTAACCGGACAGCATGTTTCGATACGATCAGGGCGACGACCTCGGCGACATGGCGGAGATCAATGTCACGCCCCTCGTTGACGTCATGCTCGTGCTCCTCATCATCTTCATGGTCACCGCCCCGATGCTGACGCAGGGGCTGACCGTCGAACTTCCCGCCTCGGAGGGAAGGAGCTTCGAGGTCGCATCGGCGCAGCCGGCGACGATCACCATCGATCGCAACGGGCGCGTGTTCGTCGACGGGACGGCGATCGGCAGCGGGAATCTCGACATGACCCTCGGCACGATGCTGCGCGGACGCCGCATCAAGCGCGCTCTCCTCGAGGCCGACAAGGGCGTGCCCTACGGCCGCGTCGTGACGGTGCTCGACATCATGAATCGCGCCGGAGTCGAGCAGCTCGGAATGATCACCCGGCCGCGGGAGGCGAATGCACGATCCGGTCGGTGACATCCTCCGCGAACGCGCCGCGCTCGATCGAAGCGCCGCGACGGGAGTCGCTTTCTCCCTCCTTCTCCACACCGCGATGACCGCTGCCGCGGTGTGGGGGACGCTGCACGCCCGGCCGGCACAGACGGCCGGTGTGATCAACATCCGCCTCGCACGCCTTCCCGCGCCTGCCGCCGTCGCACAGAAACAGCCGCCGCGGGCGGCCTCCGCACCTCCCGCCACGATTCAGGAGCCGCAGCCGGCCGTCGAGCAGCCGAAGCCTCGCGGAAAAGCGGCCGAGAAAAACACGGTCCCTCTCTCCCCCTTCGGCCGCTCGCCGAAAAAGGGGTCGGAGAATCCGGCGGCCCCTCCCGCAGCGGCTCCGGTGTTGCAAAAGCCGGGAACGTCGAGTACTGCGGAGGTTCCGGTCGGAGAGGCGGGGGTGACGGCGCTCGAGGGGGGAGACTTTCCCTACACTTTCTACATCGAACGGATGAAGAACCTGATCGGAAACCGCTGGGTCAGGCCTCCGGTCGGAGCGGGAACGGCGACGACCGTTCGCTTCGTCATCGAGCGCGACGGAACGATTCGCGATGTGCAGACCGAGGTGGCGAGCGGGAACGGCAGCTTCGACCGCGCCGCCGTCCGCGCCGTTCTCGAGGCCTCTCCGCTGCCGCCTCTGCCGTTCGGCTACAGCGGGACCTACCTCGGAGTGCATCTGACATTCAAATGAAGATCCCGTTCTCGTTGCTCCCCCTTCTTCTGGCTGCCGCGCCGGTTCTGGCGCAGACCGACATTCGTACGACGATCGACCCGTCGCGAGCGGCGAAGGTCGTTCCGATCGCGGTGCCCTTTCCGGACGTCCGGCCTCCGGCCGACCCACGGGAGATCGACGGCGCGTTCTTCGGCCCCCTGACGCGCGATCTCGCCGCTTCGGCGCTTTTCGCGCTGATGCCGCTGCCGCCCAACATCCCGCCGAGCGCCGATCTCGCCAAGCGGGTCCATGCGCAGTTCCTCCTCCGCATGAGCCTCTACATTCAGAACGGCGAGCACTTCGTGGAGGCGCGCCTGATCGACACGACGGGGCACCAGCAGTTCGGGAGGCGCTATCACGGGCCGGCCGCCGCGCTGACGCTGATGGCGCACAAGCTCGCCAACGATCTCGTGCGGGAGTTCACCGGCCGGCCCGGCATCTTCGAGTCGCAGATCGCCTTCGCCTCCAACCGCGACGGCGCCTGGGAGATCTACCTGATGGACTGGGACGGATCGAATCAGCGCCGCATCACCCGCCACAATGCACTGTCGCTCCTGCCGAGTTTCTCGCACGACAATCAGCGGATGGCCTACACCTCGTTTGCGCGCGGAACGAGCGACCTGTACATCATCAGCCGCCTGGGAGGGGCGCGCGTGCGCGTGCCGACGGGCCTGGGGCTGAACGTCTCCGCAGCGTTCTCGCCGATCAGCAACGACATCGCCTTCGTCGGATCGGTCAACGGCAACCCCGACATCTACGTCATCCGCGACGACGGAACGAATCTCCGCCGGCTGACGACGGCGTCGTCGATCGAGTCGACGCCGGAGTGGAGCCCGAACGGACGCCAGATCTCCTTCACATCCGGCCGGAGCGGGACCCCGCAGATCTACGTCATGGACGCCGAGGGGACGAACGTGCGGCGGATCTCCTTCGAGGGAGAATGGAACGACGACGCGACGTGGTCGCCGGACGGCGAGCAGCTCGCCTACACCTCGCGCGTCGCCGGCCGCTTCCAGATCCGCATTGCGAATCTCGTCACCGGACAGAGCCGTATCATCGCCGGCGAGGGATCGAACGAGCAGCCGACCTGGTCGCCCGACGGGCAGTGGCTGGCGTTCCAGTCGAACCGCAGCGGCAAGTGGCAGATCTACCGCGTGCGCGTCGATGGGACCGACCTGATCCAGCTCACATTCGCCGGTGAGAACAAGGAACCCGACTGGTCGAAAAAGGGAGAATGAAACGAAGTGGTCAGTCGATGGTGCTCAGGTTATGATCGCTTGAAGGAGTCATGCTGATGAACAGGACAATGCAGGGGTTCATTTGCGGAGTCGTGATTCTCGCCGCGCTGGCGCTGCCGGCCTGCCGGACCAAGAAGAAACCGGAACCACTGCCGGAAGTGACCGAGACGACGGCCACCACGGCGACCACCGACACCGCGGCGGTCGCG
>DATLYG010000006.1:0-31873 GCA_035574985.1 Thermoanaerobaculia bacterium
CGGGTCATGGAGAAGCGGGGGCAATACAAGCCGATCGACCTGACCGTCGCCGTCCGACGCGGCATCCGCGGTCTGGCGGAATCCCTCTTCTACGTGGCCGTGCCCGTGGGAGAGCACATCGATGCCTCGGAGCCGGCCGACGAGAGGGCGCTGCTCGTCGAGGTGCTCGACCGCGTGCGCGATCTCGGCATCATCCGCACGAACGAACGGGGGATCATCGTCGGCTGGAACCGGGGGGCGTCGCAGATCTTCGGCTACACCGCCGAGGAGGCGATCGGCAGGCACCGGCGCATCCTGCAGCGGCAGGGAAAGCCGCCGGCGACGCCGCAGCTCCGGCGCGGGGAGGAGTGGCGGATGCACCGCGACGGAACGGCGCTGGTCGTCAGGAGCTGGATGCACGAGTACCGGATCGACGAGGAGCACGGAATCGGAATCGAAATCGTACTTCCCGCGGCGAGCGATGCGGACGACGCCCGGGCGGCGGCGGACGCGCAGGCGCAACTGCTCCGCGCGGACCTGGAGAAGGAGCGGCGTACCAACGAGTCGCTGCGGCAGGCGCTGCAGGACCTCCGGACCGCGGGCGAGGAAGCGATGAACGAGCTGAAGGTCCTGACGGTGGCGCTCCGCAGCGAGATCGACCAGAGGCAGAAGCTCGAGGAGAAGCTGCGCGAGGCCGGCGCGCAGCGTGCGGAGGAAGAGGCGCGGACACCACCCCATCCGCCGGTCGAGGCCGAGCGGGAGATCCTGCAGGTCGCGGCGCGCCACTGGGAGCGGCTCAACGGACGATCCGTCGCGGAGATCATCGGCGAGATGGGAGAGCGACGCCGCACCGGTACGCTCGTGGTCGAGCGGGGGAGCGAAGTGAAGGAGCTGTTCTTCGAGGAGGGAAAGCTCTTTTCCTGCTCGTCGAACAACCCGGACGACTTCCTCACCCAGCGGCTCATGCGGCACGGCTATCTGACCGCGGACGACCGGAGGCGCGCCCTGGAAATCAGGCAGCACACGCAGCTCGCGTTAGGCCGTCTCCTCCTGATTCTCGGAGCGATCTCCGAAGAGCAGTTGCTCGAGGTCATGCGCGAGAAGGCCATCGACCAGATCTTCGATCTCTCCGGCTGGAGGGACGCGCGCTGGACGTTCTTCGAGGGACCGATCCCCGCCTTGCGGCTCGTCCCCCTGAGCCTCGGTGCCGGCGAGATTCTCCGCTCACTTCAGGGCCCTCGCCCCGAGCCGCCGCCACCCGCTCCGCCGGAGCCGTCCGGATCCGGGAAGCTCGACGTCCGCGATCAGGGGTTCGAGGAAGTGATCGTCTTCGACGACGGGAGGGAGGGAGGCGCGGTGTCCGTCCTCGCGGCGGCAGAGCCGGAGCCGGCCGCCGGCGTCGCGACCGTCGCGCCAGAGGAAGAGGAGGAGCGTTTCATCGCATCGGCGGGTGCCAGAAAGTACCACCGCCCCTCGTGCAGGAACGCAAAGCGCGTCGCCGGGCCACAGAGAATCGAGCTGACGCTCGGCGAGGCCGCGGCAAGGGGACTCGAAGCGTGCAAGCTCTGCGTCCGATGATTCCGGCCCTCTGCAAGCACTGCGGCGCAGGAGGTCTCGACCGGGCGATCCACTCGTCGACACCGCAACACAGCGGCCGTCTCCGGGAATCCGGCGCGGCGCCGGAGGCGGGAGTGCGGGACGCGCGCGCTCTCCCGCCGTCGCTCTGCTCCCGGGGTGCACGATGACACTGATCCAAGAGAGGATGCGTATGTTGCGTCGAACCGCGATCGTTCTTCTTCTGATCACAGCGATCCCCGCAGTCGGACAGGAGCAGGAGCGCTGGTCGTTCCGCCACCGGCTCGAGATCCGCGCCAACTATCGCGACAGCGACGAGGCGCGCTTTCAGCTCCGTTTTCCCTTCCCTCCCGAGATGCTGCGGCCCGGACGGACGGCGGGATTTCTCGAGACGGTCGATCCCGGCTCGCACGGAGAGCTGAGCGTCGTCTCGCTGCAGCTCGATGCCGCATACGGCGACTGGTTTGCCGCGCGTGCGAAGGTGCACGTTCAGGACAAGTACCGGCGGAACCCCACCTCCGGCGACAAGCAGGTCGACGCCGAGGAACTCTTCGTCCGGATCGGACCGAAGCCGGAGTTTCTCGACCGGCCGGAGGGGACGTCGTTCTTCGTCCAGGTGGGAAAGGCCCCGAAGATGGAGCGCCAGCCGCTCCGCCTGCTCGAGAGTTACGGGGTGGCGGCGACGGCGTTCAACCGGTTCGAGGACCTGCAGGTGTTGTCAGGCGGGACGATCGGCCGGAATTTCTACTGGCGCGTTCAGGTGGCCAACGGCAATCCGCTCTACTTCCGCGACACGAACGCACTCGCCGGCGACAACGGCGTCCGGGAGTTGCTCCGGCCCAATCCCGACCCCGATCTCAACTCGGGATTCCCGATCCTCTACAACGCGGAAGCGGAGGGATGGGGCTTTCGCACCGACCGGCTGCAGCTCGGCGAGGGGCTCGGATATCGCTGGCAGAACGCCGCGCGGGACCTCGGTTTCGACCTGATCGTGTTTCATTACCGCAGAACTCTCGAGGACGAGGCGAACCTGACGGGGACGTTCTACGGCGGCGATCTCGACCTGCTCGACGGCGTCGGCGGCATTTCGCTCCCGGTCACCAGCCGCGAGAAGAAAGAATACGGGGGCCGGCTCTACGCCGAGTGGCGCGAGGGAACGTTCATCGCCCAGTTCACGAAACAGAACATCGCCGGGCTGCAGCGCGAAGGGATCGAGGGCGAGGTCGGTTACCGCCTTCCGCTCTCGTTCGGCCCGCGCGTCGGCGTCGAGCCGCTGATTCAGTCGATTCAGCCGGCCGTTCGCTGGAGCGAACTGACGAACCGTTTCCGCGGTCCGCGGGAGTTCGTCGCCCCGAGCGTCTGGTGGAACTGGAAGAAACTCGACTACGGCGTGCGGATCGCTTTCGCGAAGAACGCCGATCTCACCATCGAACGCTCCCGCCACAGCATCTCCGCTCCCGGCAAGCCGGCGCCGCACGAGACTCTGGTGACGCTCCGGGTGCGGGTGTGAGGCGTGATCGGCCGCCGGCCGCACGCCGTCAGCCGGCGGGCGGGCGGAATGGCCCCGGGGGGATCCCTGTTTGGAATCGGCTGCAACTCGCGAAGTTTCAGTCGATCACGAGGCGATCTCTTCGATGAGCGTTTTCACGCGCAGGAATCTTTTCCTAACCCTGGCTTTCGCGTTTCTCTCCCACGCCGCTCTGGCGAAATACCCGTCGGGCCGCACCTACACGCGGATGGTCTACGACCCGGTGACCACCCACACGATCCTCTTCGGCGGCGCGACCGCGCTCGATTCGGGAACGCGCCTCTCCTACGATCTCGCCGACACGTGGATCTGGAACGGCGACCGCTGGCTGCAGCTCTTTCCGGCGACGACGCCGCCGGGGCGCTCCGGCCATGCGATGGTCTACGACGCCGCAAGGTCGCAGATCGTGATGTTCGGAGGCAAGAGCGGGAAAGAGTATCTGAACGACACCTGGGTGTTCCGGCGCGGCAACTGGTCGAAGATCGAGACGGCCGCCCCTCCCGAGGGGAGGACGCTCGCGGCGGCCGCGTACGATGCCGCCGCCGGACGGATGGTGCTCTTCGGCGGAAGTTCGGTCTCGGCTGACGGGAAAACCACGACCACTCACGCCGACACCTGGGAATTCGACGGCGCGCAGTGGCAGCGGCTGGCGGCGACGGGGCCGACCGTGCTCAAACCGCAGATCGAGTTCGACGCGGCGCGCGGACAGTTGATCATGCTCGGGGCCAGCGACAAGGGTGAGACGGTGATGTACGCATTCGACCGCGCCGCCCGCGCGTGGAACGAAGTGAAACCGGAAGCGCGGCCCGCCTGCGCGAACGAGGCGTCGCTCGTATACAACGCGGCGAACCAGACGATCCTCGCCATCGAGGGCGTCTGCGCCAGTTCCGGATTCAGCGGCGTGACGTGGGAGTGGAACGGCCAGAACTGGACGAAGCTGGAGACGAAGACCGCCGGCCCCCGCCAGGGGGGTGCGGCGATGGCCTACGACGCCGCACGCCAGCAGGTCCTCGTCTTCGGCGGGACGCCTGTGATCTCAAACCCGACGAGCACGATGTGGAAGTTCGCCGAGGGCGACTGGGCGACCGTGACGCACACGGCGAACCCTGCACCACGGTCGCTGTTCGGGTTTCAGGGCGATCCGGCGCGCGGCGTCATCTGGCTCTTCGGAGGAATCAGCGACGAGAGCGGATCGCTCGACGACCTCTGGCGCTATCAGGGCGGTCTTTTCCAGAAGATCGCCGCCGAGAAGTCGCCGGTCTCCTGCGGCGGCGCGAATGCGGCGTTCGACACCGATCGCGCGAAGCTGGTCGTCGTCTGCACCGACTCGTCGACGCACGAATGGGACGGGACGGCGTGGCAGACCTTCAGCGACCTGCGCACGAAACCTCCGGTCCGCCGCTTCAGCAGCATGGTCTACGACCCTTCGCTGAAGAAGACGGTGCTCTTCGGCGGGTACGACGACCTCAATTACCTCCAGCAGACGTGGACGTGGGACGGAACGCAGTGGACGGAAGTCAAGCGCGACCGGCCGCACCGTCGCGCCCTGGCGTCGATGTGGTACGACCCCGTTCTGAAGAAGACGGTGATCTTCGGCGGGATCGGACGAAAGTCGGAGGAGGGCCGCCTCGAGCGGTTCTCCGACATGTGGTCGTTCGACGGCACGCAGTGGACCGAGATCCGGAACGTGGCGACGACGCCCGGCGCGCGCTATGGCGCGCAGGCGGGCGTCAACCCGCGCACCAGTCGCGTCTACCTGTTCGGAGGACTGAGGCTCGAGACGTCAGGTGTGACGCAGAGCCAGGTCTACGGCGACGACCTGTGGGAGTGGGACGGTTCGACGTGGAAAAAACTCGCGCCGGCCACCACTCCTCCCGCTCGCGAGAACGGCCGCTTCGAGTTCGATCCGCTGTCCGGTGAGATGGTGCTCTTCGGCGGCTACGCCGGTTATTTCCTGAGCGATGTCTGGTTCTTCAACGGGACCGACTTCCGGGTGCGGCCGGACCTTTCGACGAACCCTGCGCCGTCGCGTCGCCGCGTCGCTTCCGGGGGCAACTGACCGGCGCTCGCATTCCGGACAGGAGAAACGCTGCACACAAAAAAAGCCCGCTCCCTGGCCGGGGGAACGGGCACGGCGCGCTCGAGTGCGCCGGCTGGGTCGCTGCAGTTCTTCAGATCAGCGACACGTTCATCTTAAGCCTCCCCAACGGTGGCGTCTCTACTTTTTTGGAAGACTGAGCCGCGCGAGCTGGCAGACGAAACGCATGGCCCCTCGCAGGGGAGGAACGCCATGAAACCATTCCATCTGGCTCTGTCCGCGCTGCTGCTCGGGGCCGTCACCACCGCAGGTGCGCAGACGAGCGGATCCTTCGTCGTCTGCGAATCGAAGAACAACGTCAAGCACACCTGCCGCGCGAACGTCGACGCCGGCGTCGTGATGGTCCGTCAGCTCAGCGAGAATCCCTGCATCCTCGGACGGACGTGGGGGACGACGCGGGATGGAAAGGCGATCTGGGTCGATCACGGCTGCCGCGGCGAGTTCGCCATCGGCGCCTTCACCGCGCCGGCATCGGCGCCGGCGGGAGCGCCCGGCAGAGTCACGTGTGAGTCGATCAACAACCGCACGCAGCGATGTCCGGCCGACACCGGCTCGGGTGTCCGGATCGCCCGTCAGATCAGCTCGAACGAGTGCGTCCTTGGCCGGAGCTGGGGATTCGACCGGGGGGGCGTCTGGGTCGCGCGCGGCTGCCGCGCGGAGTTCGCGCTGGGCACGGTTCCGATGACCTCCGCCTCGACGCGGCCCGTGGTCCTCTGCGCGTCGGTCAACAACGGCCGGGCGCATTGCAGGGCCGATACGCGTTTCGGCGTGTCGATGGTGCGGCAGATGAGCCGCAACGCCTGCGTGGCCGGACGGACGTGGGGTTACGACTCGGACGGCGTCTGGGTCCGGGACGGCTGCCGCGCGGAGTTCGTCCTCACGAGTACGCCGTAGTGCGTCACTTCACCTTCGTTCCCGCCGGTACCGCGGGATCGACGCTCAGCAATGACGGCTCGCCGTCGATCGAGGCGGCGAGCACCATCCCGTTCGACTCGATTCCCATCAGCTTCGCCGGCTGGAGGTTCGCCACGATGACGACCTTCCGTCCGACGAGGTCCTCCGGGGCGTACTTCGTGGCGATCCCGGCCACCAGCGTCCGCTCCTCCGTCCCGTCGAAGACGGTCATTTTGATCAGCTTCTTCGACTTCGCGACGTTTTCCGCGCTCCGCACTTCGGCGACGCGGAGATCGATCTTCATGAACTCGTCGATGGTGATGCGGGCGAGATCGGGGGATGCGGCCTGCGTCGTTTCGGCCGGCGGCGGCGCCGGCTGCTGCTGCTGTTCCATCGGTCTGGCTCCTCCAAGGTATGCGGCGGGATCGATTCGGGGAAAGATCGGATCGGCGACGCGCACCGGTGCGTTGACCGGAAGCCCGCCCCAGTTCATGGCGTCGCGGTCGATGCGGTCGGGATCGGCGCCCAGCCGCGCGAGCGCCTCGCGCGAGGTGTGCGGCATGAACGGCGCCACCATCACCCAGACGATGCGCAGCGCCTCGAGCGCGTTCCAGATGATGCGAGAGAGGGTGTCGTCGGCGCCGTCCTCCTTGTATTTCTTCCACGGTTCCTTCGCCACGATGTAGCCGTTGATCGCGACGAGAAGCTTCCATACGGTCTCGAGCGCGCGGTGGAAGGCGAGGTCGTCCATCGCCCGCAGATACTCGGGAACGATCTCGCGCGAGGCGCGGAGCAGGTCGTTGTCGTCGCAGGGCACCGGCGGCGTCTTCCCGCCGAAGTAGCTGTCGCTCATCTTGATCGCACGCGACAGCGTGTTGCCGAGATCGTTCGCCAGGTCGGCGTTGTAGCGAACGAGGAACGCCTCGTCGGAGTAGTTCTGGTCGTTGCCGAACACCATCTCCCGGAGCAGGAAGTAGCGGAGCGGATCGGGTCCGAAGTCGTCGATGATGTTGGTCGGACGGACGATGTTGCCGAGCGACTTCGAGATCTTCTCGTTGTCGCGCAGCCACCAGCCGTGGCCGACGATCCGCTTCGGCAGCGGCAGGCCCGCCGCCATCAGGAACGCCGGCCAGTAGACGGCGTGAAAGCGGACGATGTCCTTGCCGATGAGATGGACGTCCGCCGGCCAGTATTTGCGGTACCGCGCGTCGTCGGCGCTGCCGAAGCCGAGTGCGGAAATGTAGTTCGTCAGCGCGTCGAGCCACACGTAGATGACGTGGTCGGGATCGCCGGGGAAGGGGATGCCCCATTTGATCGTGCTGCGCGAGATCGAAAGGTCCTTCAGGCCCTGCTCGACGAAGGCGACGACTTCGTTGAGCCGCGTGGGCGGAAAGACGAACTCGGGATGCCTGCGATAGTGATCGAGAAGCGGCCGGGTGTAGCGCGAAAGACGGAAGAAGTAGTTGCGTTCGGTCGTTCGCTCGACCGGATGCCCGTCGGCGTCGCGGCCTTCGCGCACCTGGTTGTCGGGTACGAACGTCTCCTCGTTCTGGCAGTACCACCCTTCGTGCTCGCCGAGGTAGATGTCGTCCGGTGCCCGCTCCCGAATCCGGCGGATGACCTCGAGAACGCCGATGCGGTGGCGCGACTCGGTGGTGCGGATGAAATCGTCGTAACTGATGCCGAGCCGCCGGTCGATCTCATGGTGATCGGCGACGACGCGGTCGGCCAGTTCGATCGGCGAGATTCCTTCCCTGGCCGCGGCGCGTTCGATCTTCTGCCCATGCTCGTCGGTTCCGGTCAGGAACCAGACGTCGTCTCCCATGCGCCGGCGATGGCGCGCCATCACGTCGGCCACGATGTTTTCGTACATGTGGCCGATGTGCGGAAAATCGTTGACGTAGTGAATCGCGGTGGTGATGTAGAACTTCATGGAGGTCTCGGGTTTCCGGTCTCGGGTCGCAGGGTTCCGGCCGGGGTCCGTCAGCGACCCGGGGCCTGCGACCTGCGACTCACCCTGCGAACGCCTTCACGTCGCCGGGCTTCCGGAGCATCTTGTCGACTTCGAAGGTGTGCATCTCCTCGGCGTAGATCATCTCGCGCGCGTACTCCTCGATCCAGACCGATTTCCCTTCGACCGTCGCGAGAAGCTCCTTGTAGAGGGAGAGCCCGCTGCGCTCGTGTTCGAGCGCCTCGCGCAGAATGTCTCCGATGTCGTGCCTGTGCGTCTCGAGGAGCGGACCGATGGCCAGCGACGGGTGTTCCCCGAGCGAGGTGATCATCTCGCCCGCTTTCTGGGCATGGCCGAGAGACTCGGAGGCCTGTTCGCGCAGCCACGACACGATCGGGATACGGTTGAAGCCGAAGATCATCAGCGAGTAGTGGGTGTAGCGCACCGCTCCGGCCAGCTCCATTTCGAGGATTCTGTTGAGGAGCGAGACGACCTTGTCCTTGTCGAAATCCATTGCCTTCCTCCGGCGCGTGATTCTAGTGCAGTGCTTCATCAGGATCCTGCTTTTTGCCGTGGGAGATGCGGGCGAGGTCGATGAACGAGGAGCAGGCGATACGGCGGCATCGTCGACGACGAGGGACGCGGAGATCCCCCGCAGATCCCACGGCCCTGTGGCTGCGGCGGCGAGCGGACGGCCGCGTCGTTGCCGCTCCTCGACGATGTCCCGCATCGCCTGCGTCGCGGCGCCTCGCATGCTGCCGCCCGGCGCCGCGGCAAAAGACGGGATCTTGATGAAGCATTACACTGGTGTGAACCGATGCGGGTGCTGTGTCTTCTCGTGATTCTGGTCGTGAGCGGTGAGCAGAGGGGGGCGGGCGAGAGCGCGGGCTCCCTCGCGCCTCGCGCCCCCGGCCTCACGCCCCGGCTCGAAGTGCGGGTGACAGGCGAGATGCGCCGGCACAGCCGGATTCGCGACGCGCTCTACTTCGGCGGGACCGCCTACACCGCTGCGGTGCTTCTGTTTCTTCTCGCCGGCGGATGGTCGCGGCGGCTCCGCGATTGGGCCCGCCGCATGGCGCAGAAACCGTTTCTGACGGCGATGCTCTACGTCGTGTTGTTCAGCTTCGCGGCGGCGGTGCTCTTCTTTCCGCTCACGCTCTACGGCGAATTCGTCGTTCCGCACCAGTTCGGCCTGACGGGGCAGACGTTCTCCGCCTGGCTGTGGGACGCGGTGAAGGCGCTTCTGCTCGACACCGCGATCGGGGCGCCGGTCGGCGCGCTCGCGCTGCTGGCCGTCCGCCGGGTCCGCCGGTGGTGGCTGGCGCTCTGGCTCGGATCGATTCCGCTGATGGTCGTTCTCGTCGTCATCGCACCGGTGGCGTTCGATCCCGTCTTCAACGACTTCCGCCCGTTGCGCGATCGCGCCCTGGAGGCGAGGCTGCTGGCGATGGCGGAGAAGGCGGGGATCGAGCGGAGCCGCGTCTGGGAGGTCGACCGGTCGCGGCAGACCACGACGATGAACGCCTACGTCACGGGACTCGGCCCGACGAAGAGGATCGTGCTGTGGGACACGCTGCTGGCGAAGCTCTCCGACGACGAGATCGTGGCCGTCATGGGGCACGAGATGGGGCACTACGTGCTGCATCACGTCTGGAAAGGGCTGGCGTTCGGCGTGCTGGTGTCGCTGGCCGTCTGCCTGACTGGTCAACGTGTTTACGAATGGGGCGTCAGGCGGTGGGGCGGGGCGTGGGGAGTCGAAGGAGCGGGCGATCCGGCCTCTCTGCCGTGGCTTCTCCTGGTCGGGACGCTGCTGGCGTTCCTCCTGGCGCCGGTGACGAACGGCTTCTCGCGACGGATCGAGCACGAGGCCGACCGCTACGGCATCGAGCTGACGGGACTGAACCGCGCCGCCGCGTCGGCTTTCGTGAAATTCGCGGAGGACTCGAAGGTGAATCCCGATCCGCACCCCTTCATCGCCTTCTGGCGGTACAGCCATCCGCCCCTGAAGGAGCGGATCGAATTCGCCCTGGCCTTTCCGGCCGCAAAGGAGCGGAGCGGCCACGGCGCGGAGTGAGCGCCGCGACTGCTCGACTCCGCGGCTCCCATGCTATTCTCCGCCGCCGATGCAGATCGCTCTCGGCGCCGATCACGGCGGGTTCGAACTCAAGGAACAACTCAAGTCTCATCTGCGGGAACAGGGCCATTCGGTCCGCGACCTCGGCACGCACAGCAGGGACCCGGTGGACTATCCGAAGATCGCCCGGGAGGTCGCGGAACTCGTCTCGGCCGGGGCGGTGCGGTTCGGCATCATGGTCGACGGCGCGGGCATCGGTTCGGCCATGACGGCCAACAAGGTCCCCGGAGTGCTCGCCGCCGCGGCCTACAACGAGACCCTGGCCCGGAACAGTCGAGAGCATAATGATGCAAACGTGCTCACGCTCGGGGCGGGGCAGGTCGACTTCGAAACCGCCAAACGGATCGTCGACGTCTTCCTGACGACCGAATGCACGGTCGACCGCCACCGCAAGCGTGTGAACATGATCCGGGACCTCGACAGAAAAAAAGGAGCGCGGAACGTGAGTGGGAATCGAGGCGGCGAACTCTCGCCCGAAGACATGGCGCGGATCGCCGAACGGGTGAGGGAACTGCTCCAGCAGGGAGGCGGGGTCGCGCAGTCGCCGGCGGCCGTCCTGCCGCCTGACAAGCTGGTCCAGTTGATCGATCACACGCTGCTGAAGCCGGAAGCGACCGTCCAGGACATCGAGAGGCTGTGCGAGGAGGCGAAACGATACGGCTTCTATTCCGTCTGCGTGAATCCGGCGTGGGTTTCGAAGGCGCGCACCTTCCTGCGGGGCTCGAACGTGAAGATCTGCGCGGTGGTGGGGTTCCCGCTCGGCGCGCAGTCGCCGGAGATCAAGACGCTCGAAGCGCGCCGTGCCCTCCGCGAGGGGGCGCGCGAGATCGACATGGTCATCAACATCGGCGCCCTCAAGAGCAGGGACGACCTGCTCGTCGCGCGCGACATCCGCGGAGTCGTGGAGGTCTGCGACGAGAGCCGCGCCGTGTCGAAGGTGATCCTCGAGACCGCCCTGCTGACGGACGAAGAGAAAGTGCGCGGGTGCAAGCTGGCCATGAAGGCGGGGGCCGATTTCGTCAAGACCTCCACCGGCTTCTCCAGGAGCGGTGCGACCGTCGAGGACGTGGCCCTCATGGCTCGTACCGTCGCTCCGAAGAAACTCGGTGTGAAGGCCTCCGGAGGCATCCGGACCTACGCCGATGTCGTCAGGATGGTCGAGGCGGGAGCCACGCGCGTCGGCAGTTCCAACAGCGTCGCCATTTACGAAGAGGCCGTCAGGATGGCCGGGAAGAGGTGAACGGTGGCCGAGCTTCGCTGCTACATCTTCATCGACAGTCTTCAGCCCCAGTTCGCGTCGTTCCTCGGCACGGTGGCGCAGGGATTCCTGCCCGTTCCGGGACAGGCCTCCCTGTTCGTCGAGGTCTCGCCGGGGATGGACATCATGCGGGTGACCGACGTCGCACTGAAGGCGACCGACGTCAGGCCGGGCATGATGATCATCGAACGCCTTTATGGAATGCTGGAGATCCATTCTGATTCTCAGGCGGATGTCCGTCAGGCCGGAAGGGCCATCCTCGAACACCTCGGCCTGAGGGAGGAGGAGCGGATCAAACCGGAGATCACCTCCAGTCAGGTCATCCGCAACATCTCCGACTATCACACGCAGCTCATCAACCGGACGCGTCACGGCGACATGATCGTCCCCGGGCAGACGCTCTACGTTCTCGAAGTCGCCCCGGCAGGTTATGCGGCCATCGCGGCCAACGAAGCGGAAAAGGCCGCCAACATCAACGTTCTCGAGGTGCGCGCCTTCGGCAGCTTCGGCCGCGTCTACCTCGGCGGTGAAGAGCGCGACATCGACGTCGGCTACCGGGCCGCGGAAAGGGCCATCGAGGGGATCTCCGGAAGGGCGGGAAAAGCTTGAAAACGCAGAGGAAGGGGAGACGGGAGACACGCGCGGGCCGTCTGCCGTCTCCCTCGGACTTCTGACAATTGTGAATGGAGGAACGAACCATGACGGATGCATTGGGGATGATCGAGACGAGGTCGTTTCCGGCGGTCGTGGAGGCCGCCGATGCGGCGGTGAAGGCGGCGCGCGTGGAGCTCGTCGCGTACGAGAAGACCGGCGGCGGATACACGACCATCGTCGTGCGGGGCGACGTGGCGGCGGTGCGCGCGGCGTGTGACGCGGCGCAGACGGCGGCGGGACGGATCGGCGACGTGGTCGCCGTCCACGTGATCGCTCGGCCCCACGACCAGGTCGACGCGATCATGCCGCTGGGCCGGACGCCGGCACCGGCGAAGAAGTAGCCCGCGTGACGTGTCATCCCGAGCCGCGCAGACGGCGAAGGGCCGCGGGTGTCGTGCGCAGCGGGCACCTGCTCCTTCGCCCTCTCCGCGGCCCGGGATGACAGCCGGGCAGGAGAGGGCTATGCAACTCGCAAGAGTCGTGGGCACCGTCGTTTCGACGACGAAAGAGCCGAGCATGGAGGGGATCAAACTCCTGGTGGTGCGGCCTCTCGACGAGGAGGGACGCGCCGCCGCCAACGCTCTCGTCGCCGCCGACGCGGTCGGGGCCGGACCGGACGAGGTGGTGCTCATCGCATCGGGCAGCTCGGCGCGTCAGACGCAGCTCACCGACAGGAAGCCGGTCGACGCCGTCGTGATGGCGATCGTCGACAGCTGGCACGTCGGCGATCAGGAAAAGTACAGGAAGTGATCCGATGAGCACGCGCCTCAGCGACAGGGAAATCGAAGAGATCGCGCGGCGGATCGCCGCCGACATCGCCCGCGGCAGCGCCGCGCCCCCGCCGCCGGTTTCCGGCGGCGCGCCCTCGCCATACGACTCGGGACTCGGCATCTTCTCCACCGTGGAGGAGGCGGTGCGCGCCGCCCACGCCGCGCAGCCGCGCTTCGTGGCGCTCAAGCTCGAACACCGCGCCCGGATCCTCGAGGCGATGCGGAAGGCGATGCTCGAGAACGCCGAGGTCCTGGCGAAGGCGGCATGGGAAGAGACCGGACTCGGCCGGTACGAAGACAAGATCGTCAAGAACCGGCTGGTCACCGAGAAGACGCCCGGCATCGAGGACCTCGCCCCGATCGCGGTGAGCGGCGATCACGGTCTGACGCTCACGGAGCCGGCGCCGTTCGGCCTCATCGGCGCGATCACGCCGGTGACGAACCCCACTTCCACGATCATCTGCAACTCCATCGGCATGCTCGCGGCCGGGAACAGCGTGACGTTCAACGTCCACCCGTACGCGAAGAACTGCTGCATGCAGACCATCGCCCTGTTGAACAAGGCGATCGTCGCCGCCGGAGGGCCGCCCAACGTGATCACCGGCGTCGCCAATCCGACCATCGAGTCGGCGCAGGAGCTAATGCGTCATCCGCTGGTCCGGCTGGTGGTCGTCACCGGCGGCGGCGAGGTGGTCAAGGCGGCGATGACCAGCGGCAAGCGCGCCATCGCCGCCGGTCCGGGCAATCCGCCGGTGGTGGTCGACGAGACCGCCGACATCGACAAGGCCGCGCACGACATCATCATGGGGGCCTCGACCGACAACAACATCATCTGCACCGACGAGAAGGAAGTGATCGCGGTCGCCTCCATCACCGACGCGCTGATCGCGTCGATGCGCAACCAGGGTGCGGTGGTGATTCCGCGCGAGCGCCTCCCCGAGCTCGAGCGCGTCGTCTTCGAGGAGATCCGCGGGCCCCGCCAGCGGGGGAAGGTCGACAAGTCACTCATCGGCAGGAACGCGAACGTCATCCTCGGCAGGATGGGGATCACCGCGTCGGACTCGGTGCGGCTGATCGTCGCCGAGGTCGACGAGAACCATCCTCTCCTCTGGACCGAACAGATGATGCCGGTCATGCCGGTCTGCCGTGTCTCCGACGCCGGACGGGCCATCGATCTCGCCGTGGAGGTCGAGGGCGGCAATCGCCACACGGCGGTGATGCATTCGAAGAACCTCGACAATCTGAGCCGGATGGCGAAGGAGTGCAACTGTTCGATCTTCGTCAAGAACGGCCGCTCGCAGGCCGGGCTCGGGCTCGACGGCGAAGGCTACTGCTCGTTCACGATCTCCAGTCCGACGGGCGAAGGCATGACCAGCCCGCGAAGTTTCTCGCGCTGGCGGCGCTGCGTCCTCGTCGACCATTTCAGGATCACGTGATGAAAAAAGTCTCCGCGCTGGCGGTCCTCGACTTCGACAACATCCCCACCGGCCTCTATGCGGTCGACGCCATTCTGAAGAAGGCGCCGATCGCCTTCGTGCGTGCCGGGACGGTCACTCACGGCCGCTATCTCGTTCTCTTCGGCGGCTCGACGGCCGCGACCTCGGAGTCGCTCGAGGAGGCGCTCGAGCTGTGCGGCAGAGCGATCGTCGACTACGCGTTTCTTCCCGACGTCCACGTCGCACTCTTCGACGGAGTTTTCGGCGCCCGGAAACAGGCCGCCGGATCGCTGCTGATCATGGAGACGGAGACGGCCTCGTCGATCGTCCGTGCGGTCGAGGCCGCCCTCAAGGGGACGCCCGTTCAGTTGCTCGAGGTACGCCTCTCCGACAGCGGCCTCGCCGGCAAAGGGGTGGCGCTGCTCGCCGGCACGCTTCCCGACATCGAGGCGGCCGCGGTTCTCGCGGCGGCGGGCACCGACCCCGATGCCCCCCCTCCGCGCGGCTATTCGTACCGCCTGATCGCCGCGCCTCACGACGTGACCGAGCGCAGCATCGCCCTCGCCACCCGCTTCGCCGACGCGCCGGTGATCGAACTCGACGGGGAGATCGCCTGATGCTCCTCGGGCGCGTCATCGGCCAGGTGATCCCGTGCGTGGTGACGCCGGGTCTCGAGGGAGTGCCGATGCTGCTCGTCCAGCCGCTCGACAAGACGTTGAAGCCGAAAGGAAAGGTCGTCGTCGCCGCCGATTCGACCCGCATGGCCGGGCCGGGCGAGCTCGTCTCCTACGAGGGAGGACGCGAAGCGGCCCTCGCGCTCGATCCGTGGTTCGTTCCCGTCGATCACGCCATCATCGGCATCGTCGACGGCGTCAGCGTGGAGCGGCGATGATTCTCGGGCGCGTCATCGGCGAGATTCATGGAACGATCAAGCATCGCTTCTACGAGACGCGGCGCATGCTGATCGTCGAAAAGACCTCGCCGGACGGCGCCCCGTCGGGCGACTACCTGATCGCCGTCGATTCCGTCGGCGCCGGCGCCGACGAGTGGGTCCTGGTCAACGACGAAGGCAACGGCGCGCGCCAGATCTTCGACGCAAAAGACGCACCGGTGCGCTCCGTCGTGGTCGGCATCGTCGACCGCGTGGAGACCGGCGACGGAGCCTGATCCGGCCTCCGCTGCGCCTCCGCAGCCTTCCCGGCGGTCTCTACACGCGCCGGGCCGTGTCGCGAAGCCGTTCGACCAGCAGCTCGCACATCGACACGGAGAACTTCGCGAGGAGCTGAGGCTCGAACGCCAGCGCCTCCGAGAGCGTCTTCTTGTCCCAGGCGCGCACGAGGACCGTCTCCTCGCCGGCGCGCACCGAGACCGTTCGCGGCGAGTCGTCGATGAACGAGACCTCACCGAGGACGTCCCCCGGTCCCACCGTCGCCACGACCGTCGGCTTCCCGTCGCGGGTGGCGATGATGTCGAGGTGTCCTTCTTCGACCGCAAAGAGCGTCGAATCGCTGTCGTTCGCGACGATCAGCGGATTGCCGGGGCGGACCACGCGCAGCTCCGCGATGTTCTCGATCCGCTTCCGTTCTTCGTCGGTGCAGTAGCGGAACAGGGGATGATCGGATTGCAGAGGAAAGATTCTGTTCATGACCTCACTCGATTTGGACGCGGGAGCGACGAGTATAATCCGAAGCCCTGATTCACCCTCACGCCGATCCTTCATCTTCTTCAGGAGGAGACTCATGGACGAACAGGCCGCGCACGAGGCGAGTACGGCGATCGCAGTCGCCGAGGAGAGCAACGAGCCGAGGATCGGGGAGAAGGACAAGCTCGAGGAACTCTGCGTTCACACCATCCGCTTCCTGGCGGTCGACGGTGTGGAGAAGGCGAAATCGGGGCATCCCGGCACGCCGATGGGGATGGCCGACATCGCCTTCGTCCTCTGGACCGAGTTTCTCCGCCACGATCCGCTCGATCCGAAGTGGAGGAACCGCGACCGGTTCATCCTCTCCGCCGGGCACGCGTCGATGCTCCTCTATTCGCTCCTCCATCTCACCGGATATCCCGACATGACGATGGAGGAACTGCAGCACTTCCGGCAGTGGGGATCGCGCACGGCCGGACATCCCGAGTATGGCCACGCCAGCGGCATCGAGGTGACCACCGGCCCGCTCGGGCAGGGTTTCGCCAACGGGGTCGGCATGGGGCTGGCCGCGAAGATGATGGCCGCCCGTTTCAACGTCGAGGGGGAGGCGTTCCGTCCCGTCGACCACTACGTCTACGCGCTCTGCTCGGACGGCGACCTGATGGAGGGGATCAGTTCCGAGGCGGCGTCGCTGGCCGGGCACCTCGGCCTGGGGAATCTCATCTACTTCTACGACGACAACAACATCTCCATCGAGGGAGAAACGAGGCTCGCGTTTTCCGAGGACGTGAAGAAGCGTTTCGAGTCGTGCGGCTGGCACGTGCTGAAGATCGACGGCCACGACCGCAACGCCATCCGCAAGGCGATCCGGAAGGCGCAGAAGGTGACCGGCAAGCCGTCTCTCATCATCGCGCGGACGATCATCGGATGGGGAAGCCCGAAGTTCCACGGGACGGCACGCGCGCATGGCGAGCCGCTGGGAGCCGATGAGGCGAAGGCGACGAAGGAAGCGCTCGGCTGGCCGCAGGAGCCGGCCTTTCACGTTCCCGGCGAAGTGCGCGCCGAGTTCCTGCGAAAGACGAAGAAACTCGCACGCGAGCGCAGGAAGTGGGCGAAGGGAATGGAAGGATGGCGCGAGCGGCATCCGCAGCTCGCCGAGGAGTACGACATCTTCTGGTCGCACCGCCTGCCGGACGGGTACGAGACGGTGCTGCTCGAGGCGGCGCGAAGCGAGAAGGCGGTGGCGACGCGGGCACTTTCGGGGCAGGTCATCCAGAAACTGGCGATGGTCGCGCCGTTCGTCGCCGGCGGATCGGCCGATCTCGCCCCATCGACCTCGACCCTGATCAAGGACGGAGGGAGCATCGAACGGTCGCGCGAGAAGCGGGACGATCCCCCTCCTCTCGAGGTGTTCAAAGGACGCAATCTCCACTTCGGCGTTCGTGAACACGCCATGGGGGCGATCGTCAACGGCATGACGCTCTACGGGTCGTGGCGCGCATACGGTGCCACGTTCCTCATCTTCTCCGATTACATGCGGCCCAGCGTCCGCCTCGCCGCGCTGATGAACATCCCGTCGATCTTCGTCTACACCCACGATTCGGTCTTTCTCGGCGAGGACGGGCCGACGCACCAGCCGATCGAGCATCTCTGGGCCCTCCGCCTCATCCCGAACCTGACGCTCTTCCGTCCCGCCGACGGAGCCGAAGTGGCCATGGCGTGGGCGTGGGCGGTGGGAAAGGCGGAGGGACCGACGGTGATCGTTCTGACGCGGCAGAAGGTCGAGTTGCTGCCGCGTCCGATCGGCTTCGACCCGAAGAAGATCTGGCGCGGGGCGTACGTGCTCGACGGATACGCGGAGGGGGAGATCACCTTCATCGCAACCGGCTCGGAGGTGGGCGTCGCGGTCAGGGCCGCGGAGCGGCTGCGCGGCGAGGGCATCGTGGCTCGGGTCGTCTCCGCACCCTCCCTCGATCTCTTCGATCGTCAAGACGTTGACTATCAGAACGAGGTTCTCGGAAACCGCAGCCGGATCGTGGCCATCGAAGCGGGGAGATCGAACGGGTGGTACCGGTACGTGAACCACGACGCGCTGGTGATCGGGATCGACCGTTTCGGCGTCTCCGCGCCTTACGAGAAGATCGCCGACGAGTTCGGGTTCACCGCCGAGAAAGTGGCCGCGCGGGTGAAGGCATGGGCGTGATCCGGGCGGCGGCCGCGGCTCTGCTCTTCGCCTCGACTCCTCTCTTCGCCGACTACCGCGAGTTCCGGAACGTCCCGGTCGATCCGTCGGTCGTGGCCGGGCTCCGGCGCGCCGCCGAAGCGACACTGCGCGATTTCCCGGGGCTGAAGCCGGAGAACCTCGCCATCAGCGTCGTCGACCTCACCGGCCCGGCCGCTCTCAGAAGAGGCGACTACAACGGCGAGGCGCCGTTCTACCCCGCGTCGGTCATCAAGCTTTTCTTCATGGCGGAGGTCTTCCACCAGCACAAGGAAAACATCCCCGACATGCCGCGCGCGCTGCGGGAGATGATCGCCGTCTCCGACAACGACGCCACCGCGTTCGTGATCGACGTCATCAGCGGCACCTGCAGCGGTCCGGAACTGCAGGGGAGGGCCCTGCGGCGCTTCATCGAGAAGCGGCGCGTGGTGAACCGGTGGCTGCAGCCCCTCGGCTACGACATCAGCGCGATGATGAAGCCGTGGAGTTTCGGCCCGTTCGGCCGTGACATGCAGGCGCTCGGCGAGAACCGCGTCAACCGGAACCGGGCCCGGGCGAACGACGTCGCCTCGCTCCTGCTGTGGATCGTTCGCCGGCGGGCGGTGTCGCCGCAGGCGAGCGACGCGATGATGGCCCTCATGGAGAGGCCGCTCTCCCCCCCGAGGAACGACGAGAACCAGGTGCGGGAGTTCATCGGGGAAGCGCTTCCGGAAGGGGCGAAGCTCTGGTCGAAGGCCGGATGGACCAGCGAGGTGCGCCATGACGCCGCCTGCATCGAGCTGCCGGACGGCAGGAAGTGGATCGTCGTGATTCATACCCGCGGCGTGTCGGACGACGTGACCATCCTTCCGGCGATCATGAAGAAGGTCCTGGCGGAGCTGCCCCCCGCCGCACTGCCGCGCTGATCGCGCCCCCACCCCGGCGCAGCGTTTGCACCGACTGCAAGTGTTAGAATTGCGTTTGCAGCATCAGCAAAGTAATTGCGTCCAAGTTTCGGGAATGGGTCGGACAGGTAGGGAAAGTGTCCCCGGGGTCACTCCTATAGAAAGGGAGGGCTCGGATCGGATGGATACGGTCGCGGTGTTTCGACTCGACGATCGCCGGTTCGGCCTGCCGCTGGCCGCAGTGGTGCGAGTCGTGCGCGCGGTCGCGATCACTCCGCTTCCCCGCGCTCCGACGATCGTTCTGGGCATCGTGAACGCCGGCGGAACGGTCGTTCCCGTGATCGACATGCGCCGCCGGCTCGGAATGGAAGGGCGGGAGATGCTCCTCACCGATCATCTCGTGCTCGCCCGGACCCCGCGGCGGGTCTTCGGGTTCCTGGCCGATGCCGTGACCGGGGTCGTCCATTGCACCGGGTCGCAGGCGATTTCCGCGAGCGATGTGCTGCCGCACATCCCGTATGTCCGCGGAGTGGTGAAGCTGGAGGACGGCCTCGTCGTGATTCAGGACCTCGATGCGTTTCTCTCGCTCGAAGAAGAGGATGCGATCGACCGCGCCATGGAGAGCGGGGGTTGAATGGACCGCACCCTTCCCGACTCCCTGATGCCTGGACTGCGGCAGTTCGTCGCTGCGAGTCTCGGGCTGAGTTTTCCGGAGGAGCGATCGCGCGATCTGGAGCGCGGCGTACGCGGGGCGGCGAGCGAGCTCGGCTTCCGCGATCCCGCTTCGTTCGCGCAGTGGCTGCTCGCGAACGAGCCGGAGCGGCGGCATCTCGAGACGCTGGCCAGTCATCTGACCATCGGCGAGACCTATTTTTTCCGCGAGAGTGCCAGCCTCGATTGTTTCCAGCGCCGCATCATTCCCGACCTGCTGGCGTCCCGGGAGGCGGGCGAACGCCACCTGCGGATCTGGACGGCCGGATGCTGCACGGGCGAGGAGCCGTACACGATCGCGATGATTCTCGACCGGCTCGTCCCGGCGGACGAGTGGACCGTCACCCTCCTCGCCACGGACATCAACCCGCGATTTCTCCGGAAGGCCGCCGGCGGCATCTACGGTGAGTGGTCGTTCCGCGCCACACCGCCGCCCTTGCGGGACCGCTACTTCCGAAGAAGGAGCGACGGCCGGTATGAGCTCGATCCGCGCATCCGAGGGATGGTGACGTTCTCGTATCTGAATCTCGCCGAAGACGTCTTCCCGTCGCTCATGAACAACACCAACGCGATGGACGTGATCTTCTGCCGGAACGTGCTGATGTACTTCACGCCGGAGCGCGCCCGCGAGGTCGCCCGCAAGTTCCACGCCTCTCTCGTGGAAGGGGGGTGGCTGATCGTCAGTCCGGTCGAGACATCGAGCGATCTCTTTTCGGCGTACTCGGTGGTTCACGCAGAAGGGGCGGTCGTCTACAGGAAAGAGAGGACGTCACTTTCGGCCGGGGAAGCACCCGCGCCGCCGCAGGCGGAGATCGAACGACCCCGGTTCCGGGCATCCGCTCCTTCGAAGCGGCCTTCGCCACGGCGACCCGAGCCCCCGGCCGTGCGCGAAGAGTCTCCGGCTCCGATGTCGGGAGGACACGCGTTCGCGGCGGAGTCGAGGCGCTGCGCGAACGAAGGGAAGCTCGCCGAGGCCGCCGGCTGGTGCGAGAAAGCGATCGCCGCCGACAAGATGAATCCGCTGTTCCACTATCTGCTGTCGGCGATCCGGCTCGAGCAGGGGGAGATCGAAGCGGCAACGCGATCGTTGACGAGATCGCTCTACCTCGACCCCGACTTCGTGCTCGCGCATTTCGGTCTCGCGAACATCGAGCTGGGGCACGGAAGCCGTGCGGGCGCCGAGCGCCATCTGCGCAACACCCTGGCCGCTCTGCGGCGGCATGCCGACGACGAACTCCTTCCCGAAGCGGATGGGTTGAGCGCGGGGCGCCTCGGTGAGATCGCCCGATCCCTTCTCTCGGCGCTCCAGCCGGGTGAGGTCGCCGATGCGACCGGGAGTGTGCCGTCGTGAAGACCGACTGGAACGAGATCCGCCGGCGAATCGAAGCGGCGCAGGAGGCGGTCGACCGCGGATGGTCTCCCGATCGGGAAACGGCCAGACGGATCTTCCAGGCCCGCGCCGAGGCGCTTGCTCGCGAACAGGAGGCACCGGAACCTGACGATGCCCGCGACTTCGTCGTCTTCGAGCTCGGTCGCGAGACCTACGCCATCGAGTCGTCGTTCATCCGCGAGATCGACGTGCTCAGCGATCTGACCCCGCTTCCCTGCACGCCTCCGTTCGTTCTCGGAATCGTCAATCTTCGCGGCGAGATCGTATCGGTGATCGACATCCGGCGGTTCTTCGACCTCCCGGAAAAAGGACTCGGCGATCTGAACAAGATGATCGTGCTGGAGTCCCCCCGGATGCGATTCGGCCTTCTCGCCGATGCCATTGCCGGTGTGCGCCGCATCGCGCTGAGGGACATTCAACCGTCGCTTCCGACACTCACCGGGATTCGCGAGAGATATCTGAAAGGCGTGAACTCGGAACGGATCGTCTTTCTCGACGGAGACAAGCTTTTGTCGGACGCGACGATCGTGGTCCAGGAGCATGTGCAGGAGTAACCGCAGCTCCCGCTCACGGGGAGGGAGCTGGAAAAGCTGGAGGGCGATTTCATGACGATCGGCAAGAGGATCCTGGGAGGGTATCTCGTGCTCCTGGCGCTGCTGGTTCTGGTCGCTGCCGTTGCACTTCGTTCGCTGCAGTCGTCGGAGAAGGCCTACGAGGCGTTTCTCGATGAGGAGACGCAGGCCGTCCTTGCGGCAACGCGGCTCCTGGTCGAGGCGAGGGATCAGATTGCGCAATTCCGCGGTGTCCTCCTCTACCCGGACGAGCAGGAGCGGCTGACTGCGGATCTTCGCTCGAGTCATCGCGAGGTCGAGACCCTCCTGGGGAAGGTGCGGGGCTTCTCGCATTCGGACGAAGAGGCCGCCCTGGTCGAGCGGATCACCGCCACGCAGAAGCGGATCGTCGAAACCCAGGAGCAGGGGCTCGCGCTGGTGAAGGAAGGGAAGCGCGATGCCGCACTGACGCTTGCGACCGAGACGATTCTTCCTCTTGGAGAAGCACTTCGTGACGACACGAAGCGATACATCGAGCATCAGGAGAAGCGGCTCGCTTCGGGAAGGGAGGCGATCGCGCGCTCGATTGCCGCGACGTTCCGTCTGGCGGGGACCATTGCGGCGATTGCGATCATCGGCGGGCTGCTGCTGGGGGGCATCATTACCCGCGCCATCACCCGTCCGCTTCGGGAGACGGTCGCCATGCTCGCTTCCTCCTCGGCCGAGATTCTGGCGACGACCACGCAGGTCGCCGCCGGCGCGGCCGAGACGTCGAGTGCCGTGAGCGAGACGACCGCCACGGTCGAGGAGGTCAAGCAGACCGCCCAGTTGTCCAGCCAGAAGGCGAAGGTGGTCTCCGAAAGCTCGCAGAAGGCGTCACAGGTCTCGAAGTCCGGGCGGGCGGCGGTGGAAGCGATGATCGAGGGGATGCAGCGCATTCAGGAGCAGATGGAATCGATCGCCGGGAGCATCATGCGTCTCTCGGAGCAGGGGCAGGCCATCGGAGAGATCATCGCCACGGTCAACGACCTGGCGGAGCAGTCGAATCTGCTCGCAGTCAATGCTGCGATCGAAGCGGCGAAGGCGGGCGATCAGGGGAGAGGGTTTGCCGTCGTTGCGCAGGAAGTCAGGAGTCTGGCAGAGCAGTCGCGCCAGGCGACCTCGCAGATCCGCTCCATTCTCGGCGACGTTCAGAAGGCGACGAGCGCCGCGGTCCTCGCGACCGAGCAGGGGAGCAAGGCGGTGGAGGCAGGTGTGAAGCAGTCGATGGAGGCGGGCGAGGCGATCCGCGTGCTGACCGACAGCGTCAGCGAGGCGGCGCAGGCGGCCGTGCAGATCGCGGCATCGAGCCAGCAGCAGATGGTGGGGATGGATCAGGTCGCCCTGGCGATGGAAAACATCCGGGATGCCAGCATGCAGAACGTCGCGGGGACGAGGCAGGCGGAAGCGGCCGCGAAGAATCTCCACGAACTCGGCTGGCGGCTCAACGAGATGATCGAGCGGAGCCGGAAGCTGGCGGAGGCGCGCGCCGCTTCCTGATCACGATCATGCCGGGCGCAAAAGACGACTTCATGGAAACACTCCTCGCGACGTTTCGTCTCGAGGCGACGGAGCATCTCGCGGCCATCTCGAAGGAGGTCCTCCTGCTCGAACGCGAGGCCGATCCGGCACGCCGCGCCGGGCTGGTCGAAAGCATCTTCCGCGAGGTGCACAGCCTCAAGGGAGCTTCCCGTGCGGTGAACTTCGCCGAGATGGAGTCGATCTCGCACGCGCTGGAGGGGATTTTCGCCACCATGAAGAGCGGCCGGCTCGCGCCGGATGCGGCGCTGTTCGATCTCCTTCATCAGTCGATGGACGCCTTGTCCGAAATCCTGCATTCCGCAGGGCAGCCGACCGGACGGTCGAACGCCGATCTGCTCCGCCGTCTCGAGGAGATGTCCCGGGGGAAAGCCCTTCCGGCAGCCGCGGCGACGGACGTGCCGCCGACGGTGCCCGCCAGGGAAGCGGCGGCCGGGGGGCCGGGAACGATCCGCGTCCGCACGGACAAACTCGACTCGGTGATGCGCCAGAGCGAGGAATTGCTCGGTCCGCGCCTCGCTGCAGCGCAACGGGTCAGCGACCTTCGCGATCTGGCCGCCGTCGTGGCGCTTCGCCGCGAAAGGCAAACGAAATCGCGGACCGGCCTCGGGGCCTTCACGCGCCGGGTCCCGCAGGAGGGAATCGCGCGAGAAGCGAATCGCGAACCGGAGGAGAGGAGACCGCTCGAGGATGCGGAGTCGGAATCGCTCTTCCTGAAGTCCCTCGAGACGCATCTCGCGAAGCTGCGGAAGTCAGCGGAATCCGATCTGCGAGTACTGTCGGGAATCGTCGACGGCCTGGTTCATGACGTGAAGCGGATCCAGATGCTGCCGGTTTCCACGTTGTTCGAACCGTATCCACGGCTCGTTCGCGATCTCGCCCGCGATTGTGGCAAACAGGTGAATCTTGTGATCGCCGGAGGTGAGATCGAGATCGACCGGCGCATTCTGGAGGAAATGAGAGACCCGCTCACGCATCTGGTCCGGAACGCGGTCGATCACGGAATCGAGCGCCCACACGATCGCGAGACGAAGGGAAAACCACCGTACGGGACCCTGACCATTGCCGTCTCCCAGAAAGACAGCGGGAAATGTTCGATCTCGGTCTCCGATGACGGCGCGGGCCTGCAGACCGCCAAAGTCGGTGCGGCGGCGAGACGGGCGGGAGTTCTTTCCGCGGAAGAATCCGAACATCTGGGCCGGCAGGAGGCTCTCGGTCTGATCTTCCGCTCCGGATTCACCACCAGCCCGATGATCACGGAGATCTCCGGCCGCGGACTCGGACTCGCCATCGTTCGTGAGAAGGTCGAACGGCTGGGCGGCAGGATCGAGGTCGAGGACTCGGGCGGTCTGACGGTGCGAATGCATTTGCCCCTCCTGCTCGCGGCATTTCGCGGGGTCCTGCTCGAGGCGGGAGGAAGGCGTTTCGTCGTCCCGGCAGCGGGCGTCGAACGGGTGGCGAGAATTCCGGCGGCCGACATTCGCACCGTCGAGAATCGCGAGACGATCTCTCTCGGCGGCAAGGCGCTCTCCCTCGTTTCGCTGGCGGACGTGCTCGAGCTGCCATCCCCCCGGCGTGACGAGCCGGAGACGATCTCTGTCGTGGTCCTGAACTCCGGACCCGACCGCGTCGCCTTCCGCGTCGATGCCGTTCTTGCAGCGCAGGAGGTGCTGGTCAAGGACCTGGGACCGCAGCTCGCGCGCGTTCGCAACGTCGCCGGGGCCACCGTTCTCGGGACGGGTGAGGTCGTTCCGGTCCTGAACGTTTCCGACGTGGTTCGTTCGTCCATGACGAGCCGCGCGCCGCAGGCAGTTGCGGCCGCACCCAGACGCGACGCCGGCAGGCGGTCGATTCTCGTCGTGGAGGACTCCATCACCTCGAGGACACTGCTGAAGAACATCCTTCAAAGCGCCGGTTACGACGTCACCACGGCGGTCGACGGCGTCGACGGCTACACCGCTCTGAAGAGCGGCTCGTTCGATCTCGTCGTCTCCGATGTCGAGATGCCGCGCATGGACGGTTTCGGGCTGACGGCACGAATCCGATCGGACCGGAACCTCGCCTCGCTTCCCGTGGTGCTCGTCACGGCACTCGAGACGCAGGAACATCGTGAGCGCGGCATCGACGTCGGTGCCAACGCATACATCGTCAAGAGCAGTTTCGACCAGAGTAACCTGCTGGAAGTCGTCAGAAGGCTGATTTGAGAGAGAGGAGCGCCGGCCGTGCGAGCGGAACCGGAACAGCGGACGACCGATTCACTCCGTCCGGGTGGAGAGAGGCGCAGAAGCCATGATCAAAGTTCTCGTCGTCGAAGACTCGGCGGTCGTTCGAGCGTTCCTCGTCCATATCCTCCGCTCCGATCCCGGCATCGAGGTGGTCGGGGTCGCGAGCGACGGGCTGGAGGCGGTCGATGCCGTCAGGCGGATGAGGCCCGACGTCGTCACGATGGACATTCACATGCCGAAGCTGGACGGGATCGAGGCGACCCGCCGGATCATGGAGACGCATCCCACTCCGATCGTGATCGTCAGCGGAAGCAGTGATCCGGAGGAAGTCACGACGACGTTCGCGGCCGTGGAAGCCGGAGCCCTCGCCGTGATGCGCCGCCCCTCCGGCCTCGGACATCCCGATCACGAGGAGTCGGCCGGCGAGCTTCTGCGGATCGTGAAGCTGATGGCGGAAGTGAAAGTCGTCCGGAGATGGGCGCGCAGATCCATCGAGAATGCGGCGGGATCTTCCATGGCCGCGCCAGGCCGCGTGTCGGCGATTCGCTCGGTCGGAATCGGTGCTTCGACAGGGGGGCCTCCGGTGTTGCAGGCCATTCTCTCCGCGCTCCCCGGCGACTTTCCTCTTCCGATCCTGATCGTGCAGCACATGACTGTCGGCTTCACCGAGGGATTCGTCGACTGGCTGAATCATTCCTCGCGGCTTCGCGTTCACCTCGCGGCAAACGGGGAGACCCTCGTTCCCGGCCATGTCTACGTCGCCCCCGACGGCTTTCAGATGGGCATCGAGGAAGGGGAGAGGATCGTCCTGACGCCGGGCACGGCCCGGAACGGCCTCTGTCCATCGGTGTCGCATCTCTTCCGGTCGATGGCGAACCTCCATGGCGGAGATGTCGTGGCCGGACTGCTCACCGGCATGGGACGTGATGGCGCGGAAGAGCTGAGACTGCTCAAGGATCTTGGTGCACAGACGTTTGTGCAGGACAGAGAGAGTTCCGTGGTGCATGGGATGCCGGGAGAAGCGATCCGTCTCGGCGCGGCGTCGCTGGTTCTTCCGGCTGATCGGATTGCGGCCACGCTGGTGACTCTGAGCCGCCGGGGAAAGCGAGAAGACACATGAGCACGATCGGAAATGGTGAAGTGGAGATCCTCGTCGCAGAAGACAGCCCGACCCAGGCGGCTGTTCTGACACATGTCCTCGCGAAGAAAGGCTACCGGGTCACCGTCGCCCGGAACGGCCGCGAGGCGCTGCAGTTCCTCGAGCGGCACCGGCCCCATCTGATCATCAGCGACGTCGTGATGCCGGAGATGAATGGTTACGAACTCTGCAAAGCGGTGAAAAGCAACCCGAGTTCGAGTGACATTCCCCTGATGCTCGTGACGACTCTCTCCGACTCCCGGGACGTCGTCGCCGGCCTGGAGAGCGGCGCCGACAACTTCATCCGGAAGCCGTACGACGAGCGCTACCTCCTGTCGCGGGTCGAATACCTTCTCATGAATCGGGAAATTCGCAAGAACCAGAAGATGCGGGTCGGCATCGAGATCAGCCTCCGCGGGCAGCGGCACTTCATCACGGCCGAGCGCCAGCAGATTCTCGACCTGCTCGTCTCGACTTACGAACAGGCGGTCGACCTGAACCTCGAATTGAGCCGGCGGCAGGAGGATCTGGCGCGCGCGAACAGGACTCTGACTTCGCTGTATGGCCTTGCCGAGAGCCTCCTCCGCGCCGAGAGCGAGCAGGCCATCGCCGAGATCGCGCTGGACAGGGTCCTCGAATTCCCGGGCGTGCGCGCCGGCTGGCTCCTCCAGGCGGAAGGCGAGTCCGCGCTCCGGCTCACCGCATCGCGGAACGTTCCGGCGGCACTCGTCGATCCCGGCGCGTCCGACGCAATCTGCAGTTGCCAGCAAGCCCTTCTCTCCGGCGATTTCGATCGCGTGATCAACATCGGCGACTGCGAGCGTCTGCGCAACATGGGCGAGCCGTGGGGAGTGAACAGTCATGCTGCCATACCGCTGCGCCTCGACGGGCGTACCCTCGGCATCCTGAATCTCGCGACGGAAGAAGGAACGGTGTTGCACGACGCCGAACTGCAGACCCTGCAGAACATCGGGAACCAGGTGGCGGTCGCTCTCGATCGCGCGCGGCTGCGCTCGAACCTCGAGCGCCTGGTCGAGGAGCGAACGCTTCGTCTCGAGCAGGAGATCGCGAGACGACGACAGGCGGAGGAGCGGGTGCGCGAAAGCGAGGAACGCTACCGCACGATGTTCGACCGGAACCCGCACCCGATCTGGGTCTTCGACCTCCAGACGCTGGCGTTCCTCGCCGTCAACGACGCCGCCGTTCGGCACTACGGGTACAGCCGTGAGGAATTCCTCGGCATGACCCTTCGCGACATCCGTCCTCCGGAAGAGTTCGGGAAGCTGATGGCGGCACTCGACAACCCGAGCGAGGCGGCAGCCGGTTTGTTCCGGCATCGGAAGCGCGACGGAAGTCTGATCGACGTCGAAATCGCGGCGGCGTCGTTCCAGTTCGGAGGGCGTCCGGCCCGTCTCGTGCTGGCGGTGGATGTGACCCAGAAACGGCGTCTCGAGGACGAGCGCAGGCAACTGGAGGCACAACTCGCTCAGGAACGCCAGGTCGAATCGCTCGGCCGGGCGGCGGCGACGATTGCCCATGAGTTCAACAATGTTCTGATGGGGATCTCGCCGTTTGCCGAAGTGGTCCAGCGGAACGCGGGAGACAATCCGCGGCTGGCGTCGGCGGGCGAACAGATCCTCAAGTCGGTTCAGCGCGGGAAGCGCGTCGCGCAGCAGATTCTGACCTTCACCCGGCCCGTCAAGCTCGACATGAAGCCGATCGATCTCGACGAGGTGCTGGCCTCTCTGGGGCGGGAACTTCGAGCATCGCTCCCCGAATCGTGCCGGCTCGACCTGCTCAGCCCCGGCGCTCCCGTTCAGGTCGTCGCAGACCGGGCACAGATCGAACAGGTGATCACGAACCTCGTTCTCAATGCGCGCGACGCCATGGAGGGGAAAGGGGTCGTCACTCTGGCGATCGATCGCAGTGCGCTGGACGGGTTCGTTCACCTCTCCTGCTCCGACACCGGATCGGGAATTCCTCCCGACCAGCTCGAGCGTATTTTCGAGCCGCTCTTCACCACGAAACGGAGCGGCACCGGCCTCGGCCTTGCCGTCGTGCATCAGGTCGTCAAGCGGCACGGCGGCAGGATCACGGTCGAAAGTCGGATGGGAGCCGGGACGACGTTCCATCTGTTGCTGCCGCATGCTCCCGAACCCGGTGAGGTGAGAGGCAGCGCGACGGGGTCCTGACGCGTTCGTCGGGGCGGCGACGGGAGGGGCGCTGGACGGGCCGGTGCGCCACGCGCCCGGCATGCGCACGGAAGTCCGCGCGCGATCCGCGGGCCGCCGGCTGAGCGCGGTACGAACGGGCGCGCAGACGAACTGGGCATCTGGCGCGGGAGTTGCGTTGGACCGGTCGATTCTCAGATGGGAGGAGAAAGAAACGATGAAGCATTCCCTGACAGCGCTGTGCCTTTTCGCATTGGTGATGGGTGGTTGCAAGAAGACGGAGGAGACGGTCGGGGCCGACACGGCGCCGGGACAGACGACCACCACGGGAGAAATCGCCGGGACGGCCAGCCCGGGCGACCTCAACCCGGTCTCCGCGCAGGCGTATGTCGATGACGTCACGATCGGTCACGAGGTCGGTTCCGACGGCACGATTCCGGCGGGCCACACCGGCGACGATTTCAAGGCGGGCGATCCGATTCACGTCGCGATGAAGGTGAAGGACGCTCCGGCGGGTGCGGCGGTGAAGGTCGTCTGGATGGGGCCGAACGAGACGAAGATCGGCGAGGAGCAGAAGGACGTTCCGCCCGGTGCGACGTCGCTGACGTTCACGGCCTCCAACACCCGGCGATGGGCCAAAGGCGACTACCGCGCCGAGGTCTGGATCGGCGACGAGAGAGTGAACACGCAGCAGTTTCAGATCGTCGACGCTCCGCGAAGCGGAAAGTAGAACGACCGGGACGGCGCCCGCGCATTCGGTGCGCGGGCTGCCCTCCCCCGAAACATTCAGGCCCGCCGGACGGCTCGCAGGAGCAGGATCAGCACGACGGCGCCGACGAATGCGGTGATCAGCGCACCCAGCAGACCGCCGGCGTGAATTCCGAGAAGGCCGAACAGCCATCCGCCTAACAGGGCGCCGATCACCCCGACGACGAGGTCTCCCACGAGCCCCTGCCCGCCGCCGCGCATGACTTTTCCCGCCAGCCATCCGGCGGCGAGGCCGATGAGAAGAAACCAGATCAGACTCGAAACGCTCATGGTCGAGCGCGGTTGCACGGGGGATGCCCGGTGGCGCCGCCGGCCGGCCGCCGCTCTTACCGGCCGCGTCGCATCTTGCCCAGCATCTCGTTGAGCGGATGGTTGCGCGACAGGAACGGGATCGCCGCGCGTCTCCGGTACTTCATCTCGTCGCGCATCTTCATCAGCAGGCGGTCCTCGGGAAGCTGGCGCATCCCTTCTTCGAGCACTTCCACCGCCTTCTTCCGCGATCCGTTCAGAAGGTAGATCTTGATCAGGTTCACGCGATGGCGGGCGTCGTAGGGCTGCAGATCGATCGCCTTCCGGCAGTACTCGATTCCCTGTTTGGTTTTTTTCTCGCGAAGGGCCAGGCAGAGCCCGTAGAGGGAGAGACCGTCCGGGGGTGCATCGCGTTCCTCATAGACCGCTCGCAGGAGATGAATCGCGGAATCGAACTCACCGCGATCGGCGGCGGCGGATGCCATCCGGATCGCCGCCAGAAGTCTGGCCCAGTTGCTCATGTGGACACGACGGACATTTCCATCATCACGAAATCCGCCGGTCTTGGCAAGTCAGCGGCGGGTCACAGCTTCCCGAGAGCGATGAGAAAGGTCACGATGAACAGCGTCGCGGTGAACACGATCGTGAAGACCACCTGGGCGACGACGACGATGACCCGCCGGTAACGCAGCCGGCCGAGAAGCTGGTTGAGCGGGTTGTCGCGGTGGAGAAAGCGGATGACCGGCGGACGGCGATAGCGGATCGCGTTGCGAATCTCGACCAGCGCGCTGTCTTTCGGGAGTGCCCTCAGTCCTTCTTCGAGCACTTCCACCGCTTTGCGCCGGCTCTTGTTCTGCAGGTAGATCCTGATCAGGTGGGCGCGATGGCTGGAATCGTACGGCTGGACCTCGATGGCCCGCATGCAGTAGTCGATGCCGACCTTGTTCTTGTTCTCGACCAGGGCCAGACAGTAGCCGTAGAGCGACCATCCCTCTGCGGGGGCCGAGTCGATCCCATGCTCGTAAAGAAGCTTGAGAAGGCGGAGCGCTCCCTCCAGATCGCCTCGCTCGACGGCACCGGCCGCGACTTTGATTGCCGCATAAGCGTCAACCTGGTCGGCACCATGCGTCGGATGCACGAATGTCGGAGCCATCGTTTCGGACCGGGACCCACCGCTATTCTAGTGTAGTGCATGTTCCGGGAAGGCTCGGTATTGTCCGCGGGGCGAACCGCGGCGCGATCGGGACTGCCCGGGAGCCGGTCAGCGGCGGATGACGAGGATCGTCACGTCGTCTTCGCGGCGGCCGGCCGCGTGTGCATCGACGGCGGCGAGCGTCGCTTCGGCGATGTCGCGTGCGGAGCGGTCCCGGTTCGCGGCGAGCAGCGCCGCCACCGCGTCGACGCCGAGTTCGTGATCGTCGGGCGAGCGCGACTCGATCACGCCGTCGCTGTAGAGGAGAAGCGCGTCGCCGGCCTCGAGCTTCGTGCTCCACGAAGACCATGAAGCCGAGGGGAGGAGAGCGGCGACCGGTCCGGTGGGCCCGATGCGCTCGATTGCGCCGTCGCGCCGGACGATCAACGGAGGGCAGTGCCCGGCGTTGGCGAGGGTCAGCGCGCCGTCGTCGCACAGGTGTCCGATGACGACGGTGAGGAAGCGATTGCGGGGGACGACGGGGCGGAGCACGTTGTGAAGGCGCAGCATCGTCGCCGCCGGGTCGCAGCGCGTCCGGGCGCAGGCATCGATGCGGTGCTCGAGCTCCTCCTGCGCCATGGCCATCAGCACGGCGGCATCGATCCCTTTTCCGGCGACGTCGCCCAGCGCGAACCAGATGCGGTCCTCGTACCGGTGTGTGTAGTAAAAGTCGCCCGTGAACGTCCCGGCGGGACGGGAGAGGGCGTGAAGGTCGAAGGGCGAGGGGCGCCGGTGGCGGCGCCGGTCGAAGAGTTCGAACTGTGCGCCGGTCACGCTGCCGGACGGCATCTCCTGCACGGGCGGAATCCTTTCTCCATCGCCTCTTCGGCGGCATGGAACGCGATGCGGTTGTCGTCCCGGATGCGGCGGGCGTCG
>DATLYG010000007.1:0-2356 GCA_035574985.1 Thermoanaerobaculia bacterium
GGCCGCGCGAGATCTGCGAGATCTCCTGATTGCGCGACTCGACCTTCCCCTTCACTGACATGAGCTGGAGATAGTCGACCATGATCACATCGAGCCCGACCTCCATCTTCAGCCGTCGCGCCTTGGCCCGCATCTCCATGACATCCATCCCCGGCGTGTCGTCGACGTAAATCTTCCCTTTCGCCAGCCGCGCCGATGCCTCCGCCAGATCGCGCCAGTTCCGCTCCGAGAGCATCCCGGAGCGGATCAGGTGGTTCGGCACACCCGACTCGGACGAGAGAATGCGCAGCCCGATCTGCTCCTTCGACATCTCCAGAGAAAACACCCCCACCGAGTGCAGCCGGTTCGACGGCGCGCGCGGGTGACCGTCCTTTCCGGGGATGGCGATCGACTCGGCGATGTTCATCATGAAACTCGTCTTTCCCATCGAAGGACGGGCGGCGATGATGATCAGATCCTGCGGCTGGAAACCGGAGGTGAACTCGTTGAAGCGGTCGTAGCCGGTGGGAATGCCGGTGATCAGCTTCCCCGCTTCGTGAAGCTGCTCGATCGCGCTCATGTTCTTGCGCGTGATGCGATCGAGAGCGACGAATCCCTTGTCGATGTTCCCTTCGGCGATCTCGTAGAGCGAGCGCTCGGCGATCGAGAGCACCTCCGTCGGCTCGCTCGGCGCGTCGAGGGCCGCCCGCATCACGCTGTTGCCCATCACGATCAGCCGGCGCAGCGTCGACTTCTCCTTGACGATCCTCGCGTAACGCTCCACGTTGGCGATGTCGGGAATGCCGTCCACCAGAGCGCTGACGTAGGCCGCCCCCCCGATCCGATCGAGCTCCCCCCGCCTGGCCAGCGAGTCCTTGAGCGTCAGAAGATCGATCTCCCGCGACTGCTCCGCCAGCATCCGCATCGTGGCGAAGATCGTCCGGTTCGCGTCCTTGAAGAAGTCCTCCGTGTCGACGATTCCGACCACACGGTAGAACGCGTGGTTGTTGATGAGGATCGAGCCGAGAACGGCACGTTCCGCCTCGGGACTCTGCGGCAGGGGGCGATCGAGAACGTTCTCGATGGGTGCAACGCTCATCGGATGATCCGCGGATTCTGCGCCAAAGGCTCTCCGCATTGCATCAGCAATCTTTTCCCCAGGCTTTCAACAGGACCAGAGTAGCAATCGCCGCGGATTTCCGCGCCGATCGGGCGATTTCCACAAGGAGGAGAGTCAACCGTTCTACCACCCGTGGAATCGCCGCCGATGGCATCGCGTTGGTCAGGCGCGGGTGCCGAGCACCCGACAACACGGAGGTCTGATGAAACGCCCGGCAGTCGCATTTCTCCTCGTTCTCACCCTCGCGCTTCCGCTCGCCGCCCAGCAGCAGGCGGCGCCGAAGAGCGAGCCGAAAGTCGTCGCTACCGTCAACGGAGAAGTGATCACGCAGGAGCGCCTCGACCAGCTCTACAACCGGATGAACCCGCAGATGCGCGCCCAGTACGACCAGCAGGGCGGAAAGGCGGCCTTTCTCGAAACCTACCTCCGCAAACGCCTCATCGTGCAGGAAGCGCTCAAGGCGGGCTTCGACAAGCGGAGCGACGTGCAGATCGACATCGAGGCAGCGAAGGAAACGGCCATCTTCGAACGCTACATCCGCGACGTCATCGCCGCCGACGTGGTCAGCGAGGCGGAAGTGCGGAAGTTCTACGACGACAATGCCCGCAACTACGCCACGCCGGAGAAGATCAAGGCGTGGCACATCATCGTCATGTTCGACGGCGCCGGACCAAGGCCGAAGACGAAGGCGCAGGCGGCGGAGCTGATCCAGAAAGTCGCGAACGAGCTTCGCGAGAAAGTAGCCGGCGTGCAGACCAGCGACGCCACGGCGAAGGCACGCATCGCCCTCTCGTACTTCGGCGAGGCGGCGCAGCGCTACTCGGAAGATGGTGCAGCGAAGAACGGCGGCGACCTCGGATGGGTCCCGCGCGGCGCGTTCGACGCGAAGTTCGAGGAAATCGCCTACTCGCTCCCCGTCGGCACGATCAGCGACGTCTTCGAGACGCGCTTCGGCTACCACATCGTCTACGTCGAAGGAAAGCAGCCGGCCGGTCAGACGCCCTACGAGCAGGTCCGCTCCACCATCCGCGATCATCTCCTCTCGCAGAAGATGCCGAACGTGATGGAGGAAGTGACGCGGCTCGCCAACGAACTGCGGACGAAGAGCAACATCGGCCTCTTCCCGGAAAACATCCGGTAGCGGCGCCCACCCGCGCAACCGGTCCCGTGCAGATCTGCGGCAGCGACCGGCCGGCCACCGGTCACTTCCTCGAACCGGCGGGGGACAGCGTCCAGCCTCCCCCGCCCGCGTGATCG
>DATLYG010000008.1:0-2372 GCA_035574985.1 Thermoanaerobaculia bacterium
CGGCGGTGCCCGCTTCGGCGGCTTTCGCCTCCGCTTTTCGGAACCGCACCCGAAACTCCGCCTCGCCGCCGCTCTGATCAATCTCCGGACGTCGATCACGCGCTGCCCGTGGGGCGATCAGGCGCAGTTCATCCGACGCGACGATTTCCTTGCCGGCGGCGGCTTCCGCGAGATCCCCATCATGGAGGACTACGAACTCGCCGTGCGGATGAAGCGTGCGGGCCGCACCGCAATCGTGCCACTCACCGTGCAGACGTCCGGACGGCGGTTCCTGGAGAAGGGGCTCCTGCGCACCGCCGCCATCAACTGGCGCATCATCGCCGCATGGCGGTTCGGCGCCGACCCGGACGAACTGGCGAGGCTGTACCGGAGCTGATCGACGGTGCGGCCGCGTGCCGCCCCCTCCGCCTAACGCCGCTTCTTCTCCCGCTCCAATGCCTTCCTGGCGTGGCGCGCCTGCCCCAGCGAAACGTTGATCGGGTTGCTCCGGTCGAGGAAGGGAACGGGCGGCCGGGAGCGGACCCCGAGTTCCTGCCGCACCTTCAGCAGTCCCTCGTGCTCCTGGTTGAGCTTCAGCCCCGCGTCCGCGGTCTCGACGGCCTTCTTCCGGTTTCCCTGAGCGAGGTAGACGCGCGCGAGGTTGACGTAGTGGTCGCCGTTGAAGAACTCGAGATCGATCGCCCTCTTGCAGAGTTCGACCGCTTCCTTGTACTTCTTCTGCACCAGCGCGAGCGAGAGGCCGAAGTACGACAGCCCGGTGGCGGCTTTCGGCCCGTCGATCGGCGGGGTGTCCCCCGTTCCGTAGATCTCGAGGAAGAGCGTCAGCGCCCGCAGGTAGTCCTCTTCCTTCGCGGCGTCGATGGCGTGCTGAATCGCGTTTTTCCTGGTCATTCAGATGGTCTCGCGGGAGCGAAGGCGCTCCACGTACCGCTCGATGCGCGACTGATCTTCCTCCGTCGGATTCATGAACCGCAACCCGTATTTCGCAATTGTCCCGACGAATTCCGCCCGCAGCACCTCGGCATCGAGCTGCAGCGGCCGCGGGTCGCCCGGGAGATAGAAGCTGACGCGAATCACGCCATTGCCCGGCAGAACGCGGTCGATCTCGAGCAACATCCCGTTGGCCGAAATGTTCAGACTCCGGCCGAGGAGAAACCGTCCGCCACCTTCGAGCGAGATCTCCACGCGCGTCATCGTCCGCAGCCGCTTGCGGACCGGAATCGACGTCAACTTCGCCACTTTTCGGTCGAGTTCCCGCCGCTGCAGCGGCCTGTAGATCACGTCGTTGCACCCGGCGGCCACGGCGAGGTCCGCCTGCTCCGGAGCCTCGCGATCGGCGATCAGCAGCAGAGACATGTGGCGCGTCGCCTCGTCGCTCCGGATCTCGCGGCAGAACTCCGGCGCGGTCATGTCGAAGAGGTCGTAGCCGAAGATGATCAGGCAGGGCTTCTCCAGGCGCGCCCTGGCCAGTCCTTCCGATCCGGCCACGGCGGTGGAGATCGACGTCTCGCGCCTGCGGAGCAGCGTTTCGGCGAACAGCAGCGTACCGCGCGAATGGTCGACGAGCAGGATTCGTCCCGGTTCGTCTCGCATCATCCAGCCGAGATCTCACGCAGCCTCGCCACGGCGCGCACGAGATCCTCCACGAGCATCTCCACATGCCCGGCGGTGTTCGACGACCCCAGACCGAACCGGATCGAGCCGAGGGCCGCCTCGTCGCTCAGGCCGATAGCCTTCAGCACCGGAGACGGACCGCGCTCGCCGGAACTGCACGCCGATCCCGACGAGAGTGAGAAGCGCCGCATCGCTACGATCAATGAGTCGGACTCGATGTTCTGGAACGTGACGTTCAGGTTCCCCGGCAATCTTAACGCCCGCGGTCCGTTGACGGAAACGCCGTCGATCGACGCCACCACGCGGTCCCACAGGTCGTTGCGCAGTTCCGTCAGGCGCAACGCCTCCGCATCCATCTCCTGCGACCGCAGCCGGAGCGCGGCCGCCATCCCGACCGCACCGGGAACGTTGACCGTCCCCGAGCGGAGCTTCCGCTCCTGCCCCCCTCCCGCAAGCAGCGCCGGCACACGGAGCCCGCGCCGGACGAGCAGGCCGCCGATCCCCTTCGGCCCGTAGAACTTGTGTGCCGAAAACGAGGCCAGGTCGACGTTCGAGAAATCGAGAGCAATCTTTCCGAGGGCCTGCGTCACGTCGCTGTGAAACGGAATGCCGCGCTCGCGGCAGATCGCACCGAGTTCCGACACCGGCTGAATCGTTCCGATCTCGCCGTTGGCGGCCTCGATCGACACCAGACGGGTGTCGGGGCGGATCGCCGCCCGCAGATCGTCGGGAGAGACGAAGCCTTCCCTGTCGACGCG
>DATLYG010000009.1:0-2634 GCA_035574985.1 Thermoanaerobaculia bacterium
CTGGTCGCCCGGTGGAGCGACGACGCAGACGCTCGAAGTCTCGCCGAGCGAGACGACGACCTACACGGTCACTGTCACGAACCAGTCCGGCTGCTCGAAGTCGGCGAACCACACCGTCACGGTCAACCCGCTTCCGCAGCCGGTCGGCTCGACGACATCGATCTGCGCCGGCGGGAAGGTCACGCTCGACGCAGGCTCCGGCTTTGCGAGCTATTCATGGTCACCTGGTGAAGGAACGTCGCAAACATTCGAGGTCTCCCCAACCGAGACGACGACCTACACCGTCATCGTCACGAACCAGTCCGGCTGCACGAAGTCGGCGAACCACACCGTCACGGTCAATCCCCTCCCGCAGCCGGTCGGCTCGACCACATCGATCTGCGCCGGCGCGAAAGTCACGCTCGATGCCGGCTCCGGCTTTGCGAACTACTCATGGTCACCTGGTGGAGGAACGTCGCAAACATTCGAGGTCTCCCCAACCGAGACGACGACCTACACCGTCACCGTCACCAACGAGTCCGGCTGCTCGAAGTCCGCCACGCACACCGTCACCGTGAACCCGCTTCCGCAGCCTGTCGGTTCGACGACTTCGATCTGCGCCGGCGCGAAAGTCACGCTCGACGCAGGCTCCGGTTTCGCCAGCTACTCCTGGTCGCCCGGTGGAGCGACGACGCAGACGCTCGAAGTCTCGCCGAGCGAGACGACGACCTACACGGTCACTGTCACGAACCAGTCCGGCTGCTCGAAGTCGGCGAACCACACCGTGACGGTCAACCCGCTGCCGAAACCCGAGGGAAGCAGCAGTGCAATCTGCGCGGGTGGAGAGACTACGCTCGACGCCGGCTCCGGCTTCGCCAGCTACTCCTGGTCTCCGGGCGACGCGACGACGCAGAGCATCACCGTGTCGCCCGCGGCGACGACGAGTTACGTCGTCACCGTCACGAACGCCGAGGGGTGCTCGGCCACGGCCACGCACCGCGTCACCGTCAACCCGCTTCCCCCCGCCCAGATCTCGGCGGCGACGGCGGTCTGTATCGACTCGCCGAACAACTGGGCGAACACGCCGGACGCCGGCCAGGGAGCGACGTACGCCTGGACGATCGAGAACGGCGCAATCACTTCGGGGCAGCCTTACGGCCGCTCCATCGTCTTCACGGCCGGATCCGATGCGACGAAGCCCGTGGTGCTCACCGTGACGGTCACCAACGCGTTCGGCTGCGTGAAGTCGCACACGAAGGCCGTCGCGACGAAGGCCTGTGTCGAAGGCTGCTCGCTCACGCAGGGTGCATGGGGCAGCGCGGGCGGAGCCGGCAGTCTCGGCGTCCTGACGAATCTGATCGGAACCGGTCTGACCGTCGGCGCGCCGGGGCGGATGTTCTCGGTCACTGCGGAAGATGCGGCGTGCCTGATGCTCCGCCTTCCGGCCGGCGGCGCGCCGTCGACGCTCTCCGCCACCACGATCTTCACATCGACCACCAGCTGCACCACCGAACCGAACCTCATCGCGAAGAACGGCAAGTTCAGCAACGTTCTTCTCGGGCAGACGATCACGCTCGCTCTGAACGTGCGCGGCGACGCCGGCCTGGGCGACATCTCCCTCTGCAACACGATGGTCACGCAGCGACTGATCAGGCTGGGCAATGGAACCACCATCCTCGATCCCGGCAGTGACGGCCTGTTGGGAACGCTCGACGATCCGATCCGCACCGTGACGATTCCACAGTCCGTCATCACGGCCCTCGGCAGCAACGCGACGGTCGCCGGACTGCTCGCGCTGGCCAACGCCGCACTCGGAAGGCTGCCGACCGGCGGCGCTTCGCTGTCGGACATCAACAAGGCGGTCGACGCGATCAACGTCGGCTTCGACGAGTGCCGGATCAAGATCAACTGCGTCCCGGTGTCGACTCTCTCGGCCCCGGCGCGGACGCTCGCGACGTCGGAGACGCCGCCGGAACTCTGCGACGGGTCGCAAATCGCCGGGACCGGGGGCGGAGCGGCGGAGGGAGCGATCCCGAAGAGCGTGATCGAGGCGATCAGGAAACTGGAGTTGCCGCTTCGAATCCTCAGCCTCGAGAAGCTCGCCGACGTCTTCCGCAGCGGCGGCGCGATCGACGGTGTCCCGCTCGCAGACCTCAACCGCGCGATCGAGTTCGTCAATCAGATCGTCGAGAGCGGGAGCACTTCGATCCCTTGTGAGCAGTGATGCGCCGGGATCTCCCCGAAGGCGGACGCGGACTTCCGCGGCCGCCTTCGCCTTCGGCGCGCCTCACCGTGTCAGGCCATGACCGATCGGATGGAGGCCCGGAAGGCTGATCGGGAGCTTTCCCGTGATCGGGATCTCGCCGGCAATGGCGCGCACGGCGGCCAGTTCCGCTCCCGGATTCGTGTCGAACGTCAGCAGGTAACTCGGCAGCTCCGGAACGTGATGCAGCAGATAGGGACTGCCGAACAGTGCGAAGACGAACGGCTTCTTCGCCGCGGAGAGATCGTGCAGAAATGCGAGCTGCTCGCGGCTCAGATCGATCGACCCCTTGTAAGCGGCGACGCGGATGAACGCCGTCACGACGACGGCGTCGTTCAACCCGGCAAGCTTCCGCGCCAGGTCGTACTCGGCGCGCGAACTCTGGTCGTCGA
>DATLYG010000010.1:0-12118 GCA_035574985.1 Thermoanaerobaculia bacterium
CACGAAACGCACGAACCCCGCCGCAAGCGCGCGTTCGCGGTCCTCCGGACGGCCGTAGGCGGTGAGAGCGATCGCCGGGATCGGACGCGCCCGATCCGAAACCGTCAGCCGCAGCCGCTCGAGAAACGCGTATCCGTCCTCGTGGGGCATTGCAAGATCGCTCACGACGACATCGGGCGTCCATCCGCTCAGGCTCGCCAGTCCCTCCTCGGCGGAAGCGCCCGTCCGGACTTCCGCTCCGCAACGTTCGAGGAACGTGGAGAGAAACGTCCGCGTCTGCTCCTCGTCGTCGATGATGAGAATGCGCGTCCGTCGCAACAACGGCAGCCGCTCCCGCGACGCGACGTGGCGCGGGTCGGGAGATCCGACCACCGCCGCCGCCACGATCGGAAGCCGCACGACGAACGTCGCTCCTTTCCCCACCCCTTCGCTCGCGGCACTCACCGAGCCTCCATGGAGATCGACCAGGTGCCGCACGATGGCCAGTCCGAGGCCGAGACCTCCGTGCGCGCGGGTCGAGCTGCTGTCGCCCTGCCGGAAGCGCTCGAACACGTGGGGCAGGAGAGCGGGATCGATTCCCTGACCGGTATCGGCGACGGTGATCTCCGCGTTGCCGTTCGAATACGAAAGAGAGATCTCGACCGTTCCGCCGGAAGGGGTGAATTTGATGGCGTTCGATACGAGATTCCAGACGACCTGCTGCAGGCGGTTCGGATCGCCGCTCACCGCGCGCCTCGCGCGCGAGAGCGTCAGCCGGAGATGGATCGACTTCGCCCGCGCGGCCGGCTTCACGGCGCCGACGGCCCGCCGAATGACCGGCACCAGTTCGATCGCCCGCGCGTCGAGGGTCATCTTTCCGGTGATCACGCGGGAGACGTCGAGAATGTCTTCGATGATCTGCGCCTGCACGCGGGTGCTCTGCTCGATCGCCTCCAGCGCGGTCTGATACGTGGCGCGATCGGTGTTCGCGAGCTGCAGCATGCGCGTCCAGCCGAGGATCGCCGTCATCGGGGTGCGCAGCTCGTGCGAGAGCGTGGCAAGGAACTCGTCCTTGGCACGGTTTGCCGCGCTCGCTTCCCGGTAGAGCATGGCGTTGTCGATGGCGAGCGCGATCCTGGTCGCCAGCTCTTCACCGATCGCCAGATCACGCGCTCCAAAACGCTGCGGGTCGCTCGAGCCGAGAAGCATCAGACCCAGCAGATGCGAGCGGGCCGCGAGCGGCAGGAGCATCGCGGACGCCGCTCCCCGCACCGGCAGCAGTTCCCTGGCCTTCGCGCCGGTCAGAAGCTCGGGGACGACTCCTTCGGCGAGGCGTTCGCTCAGGCGGGCCGCACCGGCCTCGCGGAGCATCTCCATGTCGGCGGGATTGGATGCGGCGGCCTCGAAGGAATCGATCCCGCGCGAACCCGCCGAGAGCGCGATGACGAATGTGTCGGCCAGACGGGTCACGAAAAACCTGCCGAGGTCACGCAGCATTTCGCCGAGATCGAGCGACGCCGTCACCACGGCTCCCGCTTCGGCGAGAAGCTCGAGGGCCTCGCTGGCGCGCCTCCGTTCGTCGATGTCCGTCCACGTTCCGACCCATTCGCGCACCGATCCGTCGGCCCGGATCACCGGAACACCCCGGACCGCGAAATAGCGATGGCTGCCATCGGCGACACGCACGAGACACTCGCTGTCGAACACCGCACGCGATTCGACGGCTGCGGCCCAGGCGCGGCGGACCCGTTCGCGCTGGCCGGGGTGGATGGCGCGCAGCCATCCCTCGCCGTGAAGCTCGGAGGGCGAAAGGCCGGTCAGCGACCGCCACTCCGGCACGTCGGAGATCGTGCCGTCCGCGGCGGCGGTCCAGACCACCTGCGCCGTCGCGTTCACCAGCGAGCGAAAACGCTCTTCGCTGCGCCGCGAAGCATCGGCGCTCAGGCGCCGTTCGATGGCGATCCCGAGAATGTTCGCGATCGACTGGAGGAAGTGAATGTCGTCGCTCGAATAGCTGCGCGGCGTCCGCGCATGAGCGGCGAGCACCCCGAACGGATGGTCGTGCCCGTGCACGATGACGCTGATGCCGCTCCGGATCCCGAAGCGTTCGAACAACGGATGGCACGCGAATCGCGTCTCCCGGTTCCACTCTTCGACCACCACCGCTCCCCGGGTCGAAAGCGTGTAGCCGGCCAGCGTTCCCGGCTCGGCGGGAAAGATGATTCCAAGGATGTCGCTCCACCCGCCCGCAGCGCAGACACGCATCTGCCGCTGATCCGGGAGCAGCTCGATCAGAGCGCTGAAATCGACGCCCAGCAGGCCCGGAACGATCTCCACGGCGCGCCCGAACAGCTTCTGCAGATCGGACGTCGAAAGTGCGTGGAGGCTCAGTTCCGCGACGCCAGCCTGTTGCGCCGCCCGCCGCCGCAGCTCCTCCTCTCCCTTCTTCCGCTCGCTGATGTCGCGGGCGATCCCGATCAGCCCGATCACGTTGCCTGCGGAATCGCGGTAGGGGCTCTTGGTCGAGAGAAACGTCCGCTTCACGCCATGGACATCGGTCGCCTCCTCGAACATGTAAGTCTGGTTCGAGGACATCACGATCTCGTCGTGCGCGGCGATCCTCTCGGCGGTCTCGGGTGAGAAGATGTCCCGGGCCGTCTTGCCCGCCATCTCTGCGACAGGGAACGCGGCGATACGCGCGGCCGACTCGTTGGCCATCAGATACCGGCCGTCGCGTCCCTTGACGAAGACCGCGTCGGTCGTCCCGTCGAAGATCGCCGAGAGAATCGCGTTCGTCGCGTCGAGTTTTCCCTCCCGCCGGCGCCGTTCCACCGCCACCGCGACATGGCGGCCGATCGTCTCGGCGATGCGCATCTCCCCCTCCGCGAGATCGCGCTGCCGGTCGAAATAGACGACGAGTTTGCCGACGAGCCGCTGCCTCTCCACCAGCGGCACGAAGAGGATCGACCGGATCCCCTCGACCGCGAAGAGCGAGCGATAGGCCGCCAGCGACGCGTCGGACGTCACATCGGAGATGAACACCGGCCGGGGACTCGTCTCCCCCCTTCTCCACGGAGAATGCCCCTCGACCGCACCGCGATACGCGTCGGACAGGCCGCGCCATCCTTTGAAGCGCATCACGCCATCGTCGTCGAACAACAGGACCGCGGCCCGGTCGGCCCGGAGCAGATCCTGCAGCGCATCGAGCGCGGCGTCATACATCTGTTCGAGCGCTCCTGCACGCCCCAGAACCTCGGTCAACTCGCAGACGCGCCGCAGTTCGTTCATCTGCCGGGCGAGACGCTGCTGATGGCGGTGCTGCTCGATGGCGACCGCGGCGGTGCGCGTCACCAGGTCGACCAGCGAACGGTCGGTGGGGCTCGGATCGCGCACCTCCCGGTAGTAGTTCGCGAAGGTCCCGATCACCTCACCCGACGTGGAGATGATCGGTGTCGACCAGCACGCGCGAAGACCATGCTCGAGAGCGAGATCGCGGAAATCCCTCCATAGAGGATCGCGCGCGATGTCGGCAACGACGACGATCCGCTTCTGGTGGGCCGCCGTTCCACAGGAGCCGACGTTCGGCCCGATCTCCGTGCCGTCGATCGCACGGTTGTAGGCGGCAGGCAGCGAGGGGGCGGCACCGTGACCGAGGCGCTTTCCCTCCGCGTCGACGACCAGGATCGAGGCGAGCACCCCATCGGACGAGGAGCGCTCGACGAGCCGCACCAGGGCCTCCAGCGTCTGCTGCAGAGGCGCGCCGGTGGCCATCAGCTCGAGGATGTGGCGCTGCCGCTCGAGGAGATATTCGGCATCGGAACTCCCCCCGTTCACACGCACGTCGGTTTGCAGGCGTTCGCCCATTGGAGTGCAGAAAACGGCAACTCTTGCACATTGCGTACCGGCAACACGCCAGGATCGATGGATTTTTCTCTATCGAACGATGGATTTCGAAATCGACCTTTCGGCAGTTGTCGGGAAAGGTTGCACGGCCGATGATGGTACGGGTCCTTTTCGAAAGGAGGTCTCCATCATGCGTCCGCGGATCGTTTTCGCGGTTTTCTCTCTTGCCCTTCTGTCGGCGCTCCCGCTGTTCGGGGCGCGCGCGATTCCTCTGAATTGCGAGGTCGTCCACCGCGTTCCCGGGATCGGGAACGACGGAAACCCCTTCTACGACCACAACGGCAACGTGCGGTGCACCTTCGCCGTGAACCGTGGCGTGTTCGACCTGGTGACCTACAACACCGGCCGCACCTTCACGTTCGACATCGGACCGGCGGAAGTCACGTCTCTCGCCGGCCTTCCGGGCGTGCCGTTCAACGCCGAGGTCGACCTGTTCGGCATCAACTACTTCGGCAAGTTCGAAGAGATGGCACCGGGGTCGACCGCGCAACTTCAGGTAGACCTCGAGTTCCACTGGAAGAACCTGACGTACGAACTCGACTACAGCGCTCTGGCGGTCACCCGCACCGGCAGCAATACGTGGTTGATCACGAGCGATGACCGGTACGACGGAGCGGCGGGATTTCGTCCGAGCGCTCAGGCGGAGCTGAATGTGATCCGCCGCAAGAGCCAGACCACATACGGGACCGTCAACGCTCCGATCGAAATCGCCGTGACGATCAGACCGTGAACCGGCCTCGCCTTCCGGCCGGTCGCGGCGACCCGAAAGGGTCGCCGCTTCTTTTTCACTGCTGGAACCGGATTTCGCCGCGTTCCACCTTCCGCATCTCTTCGGCGGATGGCGGGCCGACGCGGAACGAGCCGTGTTTCGGATCGACCGACGCGTTGAGCTTCTTCTCCCACGACGCGGCGTCGTCTCCGCACGCCACGCGGATGAGCCACGTCACGGGCCCGAGCGGCGCGTGAACGAGTTCATTCCTTTCGATCGCTCCCTGGCCGTACTCCACGTCCGTTCCCTCCACGGGGGTGTAGGAAACGCGATGAATCGTCCACTGCTGGTCGGCCATGGCAGGCGTCGTCAGGATGCAGATGAGGATGACGGAACAAAGCCTAACGATCTCTCTCATGCGAATTGCGAGGAGAGACTCGAGGCCGGTGCGGGCGAAGGAATGGTAGGGGCGGCGCGCGCCGGTGTCAACCGCGCCGCCCCGTTCCGGTCAGATCACTGATCGTTGCGCAGCTCGACGAACTCGTAGATGTAGTTTCCCGTGCCGAGCGCGTCGGAGAACTCGCTGATGTAGACGCCCCTGCCGCAGTCGGGAGGCGCTCCGCTGCCGGGGTTGGCCGAGCTCGACGCCACCCGCCGCCAGCTCGACGCCTTGGTCGAACTGCCGCAGCCGTTGGTCCGCTGAATCGCCTCACCGGCCGACGCGGCCATGTTGATCGTGCGGCCGTCGATCTTCGTGCCCGCCGCGTTGTAGAGCGTGTAGTTCTCGTCGCCGTTGATCTGCGGCATGCCGTCGGCGCTGTTGATGTAGACGACGTTCGAGGCGAGCGTCACGCCCCAGAAGGCCTCGAACTGCGCTTTCGACGCGTTGCGGGCGACGATCACGTATCCCTTCGAAGGAATGACGGTCCCGGCCGGGATCGTGTAGTTGAGCGTCGCATTCGCCTGCGTCAGCCGCCATCCGCCGATGTTCGTTCCGGTCGGGGGAGGGGCGTTGTCGACCGTGACGCTGACGGCGGACGAGGTCCCGACGTTGTTCGCCGCGTCGTACGCCTTCGACGTCAGCGAGTGCGTCCCGTTCGACGCCGTGGCCGTGTTCCAGCTCCACGAGTAGGGCGAGGCCGTGTCGGTACTCTGTAGCGCGCCATCGAGGTAGAACTCGACCTTCGTCACGCCGACGTTGTCGGTCGCGCTTGCGGTCACGCTGATCGTGCCGGAGACCGTTGCACCGCCGGACGGCGAAGTGATCGACGTCGACGGCGCCTGCGTGTCGCCACCGCCGCCGGAATCATCGAGGGTGAAGCTCTGCGGCAGGGCCGCGGCGCTCACTTCGTTCGGCCCCTGAGTGACGGCACCGTTCGCGCTGACGGTGAAGAGGTTCACGCCGTCCGTGGTGATCTTGATGTCCCCGACACAGTAGCCGGCGAAACTGGTCAGCGATCCGGTCGGCGACCCTTCTTCGGTCTGCAGGACGAACGTCGGCGGCGCGCTCACGCACGCCGTCGCCTGGCCCAGCAGCACCTTCTCCACCACGTCGATCCGCGGCAGGTTCCAGCTCGCGTCCTGCCCCGCGCCGGTGGAGATCACCGCGACCGCAGGCACCGAGTAATCGAACAGATCGTTGTTCGTGCTGCTCTCGCTGCCGTGATGCGAGACGTGGAGCACGTCGATGCCGCCGCTGCTGATGAGCGGATGGGCACCACCGGGCGAGATCGCCTGAATCACCGGCGTCTCGACGTTCACCTGCGTGGTCGAGCGCCCCGTGCAACTCCCGTCATCGGGGCCGCCGCCGAGATCGCTCGCCCAGAAGTAATCGAAGCCGCCGTACTTGAGCAGAAGCGCGATCGACAGGTCGTTCTCGTTCGACACCGCGACCGAGCCCCCGCCGATGATCTGGCCGCGAACGGCGATGGCGGTCAGCGTGGCGCCGCCGCCGAGATCGATCACCGTCCCGACGGGCATGACCACCGGCGCCCCCGCGGTCGTCGTCGCCGCCGCGCTGTTCCATCCGGTCACGCACGTCGACGAATAGCTGCTGCCGTTGTAGTAGTTTCTGATGCGGACGTCGTAACCGGCATTGATCACTTCATCGAGGCCGCCCATGTGGTCGCAGTGCTGGTGTCCGACGATCGTGTAGTCGAAGCCGGCGGAGGGGAGGTGGCCGATCGACTGGAGGTACGGCACGACTTCGCCCGTCCCCTTCCCCGTGTTCCCCGCTTCGAGGAGAACCGTCTTCCCCGAAGGGCCGGGGCCTTTGATGAAGGTCGATTGCCCCCATCCGACGTTGATGACATGAATTTCGAGGTTCTGCGCGAGGAGAGGAGATGTCAGGAGGAGGAGGAACGCGATTGCGGCGATCGATGGCCGGCGGCCCATAAAAAAACCTCCAATTAAAAGTGCTGCTTATTCTATCTGCATAAAGTTGATAAAAACAACCTCGAGAAGGATCTGGCAGACATGCAAGCCGCGTGCGGAGGGAAAAACGGCGGCGGTGCCGGCCATCGAGACGAACCGCGCGTCCTTTCGGCTGGGTTGGCGGGCAGATCGCGCAATTCCATGTTGCCTCGAGACGGCCGGCCGCCGCCGTGGGGAATCACCCGTCGAAGTTCGTAAAGCCTGCCCGTCCGAATGGATGAGCCCCGAATCGTAGTAGTACTACACCCGCATCCTCTTTTCAAGCAGGCGGTACTCCTACTGCCCGCCTTGACTCGGAAACCCTCTCTTCGTACCCTCGCCCCAGCGTGCCTCTCGACCCGGACAGCACCCACACCTCTCGAGGCCGGCTCCTCGCTGCCGGCAAGTCCCTCTTCAGCCGCCTCGGCTACGAACAGACCTCGACCGCAGCCATCGCGCGGGAAGCCGGAAGTTCCGAGTCGCAACTGGTTCGCTATTTCGGTGGAAAAAGCGGGCTCCTCGAGGCGATTTTCAACGAGTCGTGGAGTGGACTGAACGAGAGAATCCGGACCGAGATCGCCGAATCAGAACATGGGCGCGAGGCCATCCTTCGCGTTCTCGGTGCGGTCATCGAAACGTTCGGCCGCGACCACGACATCGCGTTTCTCTTCCTTTTCGAGGGACGACGCGTCCGCGGCCATGACGTCACCCTCTCGAAGGGCTTCATGCAGTTCTGGGATCTGATCTGCTCCCTCGTGCGGCGAGGACAGGAAGACGGGTCGTTTCGCTCCGACGTGACGGACACGGTCCTCGCGTCGGCGATGCTCGGCTGCGCCGAGGGGATGATCCGCGACCGGATGATCGCCGAACGGGCGGGACACCCCCACCCCTTCACGGACGACGCGATCCGCGTCGTCTTCACGGCGATGGTCAACGGACTCGGATGTCCCTGACGAACAGCGATCGTCGCGCTACTCGAGGATCGCGGCGTGCGCGAACGCGCCGATGACAGCGGGGCGGAGGTCCCAGATGTCGCGCGCGTACTCGCGGATCGTGCGGTCGGAGGAGAAGCGTCCCATCCGGGCGATGTTGATCAGCGACTTGCGCAGCCATCCGTGACGGTCGCGGTAGGCGGCGTCGACCTCGGCCTGACGGGCGATGTACGGCCCGAGGTCGGCGAGATGGACGTACTCGTCGCGCGTGCTCAGCAGATTGGCCACGACCGGCCGGAAGAGGTCCTTGTCGCCGCGCGAGAAGTGGCCCGCCGCGATCGAGTCGACGACGCGGCGCAGCGCGCGGTCCGCGCCGAGGTAACTCTCGGGATGGTAGTTGCCGGCGAGCGCCGCGACTTCCTCGGCGCGAAGGCCGAAGATGAAGATGTTCTCCTCCCCCACCTCGTCACGGATCTCGATGTTCGCGCCGTCGAGCGTACCGATCGTCAGGGCGCCGTTGAGCGCGAGCTTCATGTTGCCCGTTCCCGACGCCTCTTTCCCCGCCGTCGAGATCTGCTCGGACAGCTCCGCCGCCGGAATGATCGTTTCCGCGAGCGTCACCCGGTAGTCGGGGAGAAAAACGACGCGGAGCCAGTCGCGCGTTTTCGGATCGGCGTTCACCACCTCGGCGATCGAGTGAATCAGCTTGATGATCAGCTTCGCCATGAAGTAACCGGGAGCGGCCTTCCCGGCGAAGATGAAGGTCCGCGGCTGCAGCGGCTCCTTCCCCTCCTCGACGATCTCCCAGTATCGGTGGACGATGTGCAGCGCGTTCAGGAGCTGCCGCTTGTATTCGTGGATCCGCTTGACCTGCACGTCGAAGAGCGTGAGCGGATCGACGGTGACACCGGTCAGCTCCCTCGACAGTCGCGCGAGCGCCACCTTGTTGCGGCGCTTGACCGCGTCGAGCTTGTCGAGAAGCGCCGTGTCGCCGGTGAAGAGTTCGAGTTGCCGCAGCTCGTCGAGATTGCGGATCCATCCGTCGCCGATCGTGCTGGTGATCAGCGCCGACAGCGGTCGGTTGGCATGGAGCAGCCAGCGCCGCGGCGTCACGCCGTTGGTCTTGTTGTTGAAGCGCCGGGGATAGAGGCGATGGAACTCCGGTGCGAGGTTCGTCTTCACCAGCTCGCTGTGCAGGGCGGCGACCCCGTTGACCGAATGGCTCCCCGCCATGGCGAGATTCGCCATCCGGACCTCGCCGCCGGAGATGATCGACACCTTCTGCGCCATCGACGCGTCGCCGGGAAAGCGGCGCTCGACCTCGGCCAGCAGCCGCCGGTTGATCTCCTGGATGATCTGCAGGTGGCGCGGAAGGATCCTCTCGAGCAGTTCCACCGGCCACCGCTCGAGGGCCTCGGGAAGGAGGGTGTGGTTCGTGTAGCCCAGCGTATCAACGGTCAGTGCCCACGCGTGTTCCCACGGCAGACGCTCCTCGTCGACGAAGAAGCGCATCAGCTCCGCGACGGTCAGCGCCGGGTGCGTGTCGTTCATCTGGATGGCGATCTTTTTCGGGAAATCGTCGAATGACTCGTGACGTTCGCGATAACGCCTGACGATGTCGCGCACCGAGCAGGCCACGAGGAAGTACTCCTGCAGCAGGCGCAGCTCGCGCCCCGACGCCACGGCGTCCGAGGGATAGAGGATCTTGGAGATCGCCTCGGTGTTGATCTTGTCCTGCACGGCCCGGATGTAGTCACCCGCGTTGAAGATGCCGATGTCGAATTCGTCCGACGCGCGCGCCGAGAAGAGCCGCAGATAGTTCACCGTCCTCCCGCCGTAGCCGACGATCGGCATGTCGTGCGGTACGCCGACGATCACTTTGTAGCCGACCCATTTCGGAACGTAGGTCCCGTGCTCCATCTGATGGGCGATGCTCCCGTACACCGGCACGTTCACCGCCTCGTCGGGACGGTCGATCAGCCATGGCGAGCCGCCGTCGAGCCAGTGATCGGGCTTCTCGTGCTGAAAGCCGCCCACGATCGTCTGGCGGAAAAGACCGAACTCGTAATTGATGCCGTAGCCGAAACCGGGATAGTCGAGCGTCGCCAGCGAGTCGAGGAAACAGGCGGCGAGCCGGCCCAGCCCCCCGTTGCCCAGCGCCGCGTCGGGCTCGAGTTCCTCGAGGTCGGCGAGTGCCACGCCGAGTTCCGACAGGACCGCCCGCGCCTCGTCGTAGATGCCGAGGTTCATCAGCGTGTTCCCGAGGAGGCGGCCCATCAGGAACTCCATCGAGAGGTAGCAGAGACGCTTGGAATCCTGTTCGGCGAAGCGGCGCTCGCTCTCGCGCATGGCGTCGAGCGCGGGGCGGCGGACGGCGATGGCGAGCGCGTGGAGGCGTTCCCGATCGGAGGCCTCCCGCCAGATCCTCCCCTTCGCGAACCGGAGGTAGGACTCGATCCCTTCCCTGAGCTGGAGCGCCGCCACGCGCTCGAGTCCTGTCAGTGTCCGTTGCACCCGTCTGAAAAACACGCGAAGGTGCGGCCGCATTCTGGCCGTGCGATACTCACGCGCGAGTGGCCGGGATTTCGCCGCGGAGGGTCGTGATCTGCGTTGCCGTCAGCACCGCGGTGCTGTTTCTTCCGCTGACCGCCGGCTTCACGCGACAGGTCCGCTTCACGGCCTTCGTCGGTCTGCTGATGGCGCTCCTCTGGCTCACGGAAGCGATTCCGATGGGCCTGACCGCGCTCGTTCCGCTGATCGCCTTTCCGCTGGGGGGTGTCGCCACGGCGGAGAAAGTCGCGGCCTCGTACGGCAACTCGGCGGTCTTCCTCTTCCTCGGCGGCTTTCTCGTGGCGGCCACCTTCGAACGTTGGGGGCTGCACAGGCGCATCGCATTCTTCGCGCTCCACCACGTCGGCACGCAGCCGCGACGGATCGTCTTCGCCATCATCCTCGTCACGGCGTTTCTGTCGATGTGGATCTCGAACACGGCGACGACGCTGATGATGACGCCGATCGCCGTCGCGCTCGTGACGGGACTCGGCGCGCAGCGCGGCGAGGAAGAGAGCGGTGCCGGACACGCGGCCGAGGCGACGCTCCTCGGCGTCGCCTATGCCGCGTCGCTGGGCGGGCTGGGAACGCCGATCGGAACCCCGACCAACCTCATCTTCCTCGGTGCGGCGCGGGAGCTGTTCCCCGATGCTCCCGCCATCACGTTCGCGCAGTGGATGATGTTCGGCCTCGCCTACCTCGCTCTCGCCGTTCCTCTCTGCTGGGTGATCGTCGTGGTGGCCTCGCGCGTGCCGCGGGGGAAGGCGGTCCCGGTCGAGTCGCTCGGCCTGGCGAGACCGGGAGAGATGACCCGCGCCGAGAAAACCGCCGTCGCCCTCTCCGCGGCGACGGCGCTTCTGTGGATGTTTCGCGCCGACATCGTGTTCGGGTCGTTCCGCCTTCCCGGCTGGTCGTCGCTCTTCGGTCAGCCGCGTGCCATCAGCGACGCGACCGTCGCCGTGGCCATGGCATTCCTCGCCTTCCTTCTCCCGGTCGGGGGAGACAAGCGCCTTCTCGACTGGGAGGAGTTCAAACGCGTTCCGTGGGACGTGCTGATCCTCTTCGGCGGCGGCTTCGCGCTGGCCGACGTCCTCGAAAGCAGCGGCTTCTCGAAGTGGGCCGGTGCGCGGCTGTCGTTCGTCGGCGACTGGCCGCCCGTCCTGATGATCGCCGTCCTCTGCATACTCGTGACGCTGCTCTCGGAGGTCGCCTCGAACGTGGCCACGGCCACGGCGATGATGCCGATCACCGCGGCGCTGGCCGTCTCGATCGGCGTCCATCCGTACGCGCTGATGCTGCCGGCCGTGCTCGCGGCCTCGTCCGGGTTCATGCTCCCCGTGGCCACGGCACCGAACACGATCGTCTATGGCACCGGTTTCGTGCGGGTGCGCGCAATGACCCGGGCCGGAGCGCTGCTCGATCTGGCCGCCGCGGCGATCATCACGCTGCTGATCTTCACGGTCGTTCCGTCGGTCCTCGGGATCGATCTGTTCTAGTGTAGTGTCTCAATAATTGCTTGTCATATTGTTGATTCTGAGGGACAATGGCGCATGCGAAAAGCGCCGGTGATCACTCTCAGCGCGGGCGAGCGCGAGCAGCTCACGAAGTGTGCGAACAGTCGACGGTCGGAGGC
>DATLYG010000011.1:0-22649 GCA_035574985.1 Thermoanaerobaculia bacterium
GGATTCGCGCTCCGACGGCCGACCGAGGTGCGCGAGCCGGTCCGCTTCTCGCTGCACGCCCCCGAAGGAACGCGTCTGACCGGGACGCCGAACTCGGCGACGGCGCTGCAATTCGCCATCTCGCCGGACGGAAAAACGTTCGCCTTCGTGGCCACGGGGGCCGACGGGCAGCCGCGGATCTGGCTGCGCGAACTCGCGTCGGTCGAGGCGCGGCCGCTCGCCGGAACCGAAGGAGCGTTTTTTCCCTTCTGGTCTCCCGACGGAAAGGAGATCGCCTTCTTCGCGCAGCGGAAGTTGAAGCGGATTCCGGCGAACGGCGGCGCACCGGTCGACCTGGCGGACGCGAACGACGCGCGAGGCGGATCGTGGAGCCGCGACGGCGTGATCGTCTACGTCCCCATCGCCGGTCCGACGCCGATGTACCGGATTCCCGCCGCGGGAGGCGATCCCGCGCCGGCGACGTTCTCCCACGAGATCAACGAACATCATCCCGGTCACCGCTGGCCGAGTTTTCTTCCCGACGGGCGGCGGTTTCTCTACTTCTCGCTGGGCGACGACCACGAACGGCAGGGCATCTGGACAGGGTCGCTCGACTCGAAGGAAGCGCATTTCGTGACCGAGAGCGACTCGGGGGCGCAATACGTCTCCGGCGGACTGCTGTTCGTGCGGCGGGGCGCACTCTACTTCCAGCGGTTCGATCTGCGGAGCGCGAAGACCGACGGCGACGCGGTGGTCGTGCAGCGCAACGTCGGATACGCACCGGTGATCTGCTACGGGGCCTTCTCGGCCGCCGGACGCGTCGCGGCGTTCGCGCCATGGATCAATCCGGGCCGGCAGCTCGCCCTGCTCGACCGTCGCGGAACGATGCTCGCGAAATTCGGCGACCCTGCCGACTGGGGAACCACGGCACTGTCGCTTCACGGCGAAAATGCGGTCCTGCCGCGCAGCGATCCCGACACCGGGAATCTCGATCTCTGGCTCGTCGACGTCCGGCGGAACGTCAGCATGCGGCTGACGTCGACCGGGGTGAACGAGAACCATCCGGTCTGGTCGCCGGACGGGAGCGCGATCGCGTACACGCTTGCGACCCGAGGCAAGGGGCAGCTCGCGATCCGCCGCGGCGAGCGTTCCGAGGAACGGGCGTTGTCGGTCGACATCGATCGTCCGACCGGCTGGACGCCCGACGGGCGGCAGATCGTCGTGCAGGGACGCGTCCTTGCCGGAAGAAAGCTGTGGGTCGTGAACGCGTCCGGCAGTCTCGGGCAACGTCCGCTGCGCGAGGGCGAAACGGAGGAGGCGGAAGGAGTCGTCTCGCCGGACGGGAAGTGGATCGCCTACGCCTCGAACGAGAAAGGGCGGTTCGAGGTGTTCGTGCAGCCGTTTCCGATGCGCGGAGAGCGCTATCCGATCTCGACCGCCGGCGGCGTGCTGCCGAAGTGGTCGCCCGACGGCCGCGAGTTGTTTTTTCTCTCCGCCGACAAGAAGATCGCCAGCGTGCGCGTCCTCGAGAGCGCTACCCGCTTCCGCGCCACGGCTCCGGAAATGCTCTTCGCGATTCCGGGGAACGTTCCCGACCCGGAGGCCTACCGCACCGCCTACGCACCAACCGCCGACGGCAATTTCCTGATGGTCCTGTCGCACGAACAGGAAGCGCCGGCGACGATCACCGTGATGGTCGACTGGCGCGGCGCGCTCGGACGCGACTGACACGCGCACGTACAATACGCGCTCGTTGGCCACGCTGAAGAACCGGGAGCACTATCCCGCCCTCGTCATCGGCACCGGCATCGCCGGCCTGACGTGCGCGTTCACGCTCGCCAGCGCCGGCATCCGCGTCCTCCTCGTCACGAAGACGGCCGACCCGCGCGACTGCAACACCTTCTGGGCGCAGGGCGGCATCATCTACCAGGGTGAGGACGACTCCCCGGCGAAGCTGATCGAAGACATCCTCCGCGCCGGCGCCGGCATCTCGAACGAAGAAGCGGTGCGCTTCCTCGCCGCCGAAGGGCCCCGCGTCGTCAAGGAGCTTCTCCTCGACGAGATGCACGTCCCCTTCTCCACGACGGAAGAGGGGGAGCTGGATCTGACGCAGGAGGGGGCGCATTCGGTGTCGCGGATCATCCATGCCGGCGACTCGACCGGCCGCGCCATCGAGATCTCGCTGCTCAACCGCGTCCGCGCCGAGAAAAACATCACGCTGGCGACGGAGATGACGGCGATCGACCTGCTGACGACACACCATCATCCGGCCGACATCCAGGTCCGCTACCGCCTGGCGAACGAGTGCGTCGGCGCGTACCTGCTCGACAACCGGACGAACGAGGTCTACACCGTCTTCGCCGACTACACGGTGCTCGCCACCGGCGGGGTGGGACAGATCTATCTGCACACGACGAACACGCCCAGCTCGATCGGAGACGGCGTGGTGATGGCGCATCGAGCGGGCGCGCGGATCATGAACGCGGAGTACGTCCAGTTCCACCCGACCGCCCTCGCCGACAAACAGGCCAACCACTTTCTCGTCTCCGAAGCGCTGCGGGGCGAAGGAGCGCGCCTGCGGAACCAGCGCGGCGAGTACTTCATGGAGCGCTACGCGCCGGAGCTGAGGGACCTCGCGCCGCGCGACGTCGTGGCGCGCGCGATCGTCGAGGAAATGACGGCGAACAAGGAGGAATTCGTCTACCTCGATCTCGCCAATCACTACCGCGGAACGAAGCCGATCGCCGAGCGCTTCCCGAACATCCGGCGCGCCTGCGCGGAGATCGGCGTCGACATCGAACGCGACCCGATTCCCGTGGTCCCCGCGGCGCACTACTTCTGCGGCGGCATTCTCGCGAACACGGCCGGCGAGACGACGCTCTCGCGGCTGCACGCCATCGGCGAGACCTCCTGCACGGGCGTGCACGGTGCGAACCGGCTGGCCTCGACGTCGCTTCTCGAGGGGCTGACCTGGGGCTACTACGCGGCGCTGTCGATTCGCGACAAGTACGAAGCGGCGACCGATCCGGCGGGGAGTCAGCCGAACGCCCCCGCGGTGCGCCGCGCCTACTCGTCACGGCCGCCCGCCCTCGGGCCTTTCGAGGAGCGGCTGCTGGAGTCGATTCCGGACTGGAAACCTCCCGGGCGTGAGGACCGCGAGGATCCCGCGCTCATCCTGCAGGACTGGACGACGATCCGCCACACCATGTGGAACTACGTCGGCATCGTGCGAACCACGGAACGGCTCAAACGCGCCGTCGCCGACATGCGCGAGCTCGGCTTCCGCCTGACGAAGTTCTACCACGAGGCGGCCATCAGCAAGTCGATCGTCGAGCTGTTCCACGGCCAGCAGGTGGCGGCGATCGTCGCGGGCGCGGCGGTGAAGAACCGGGAGTCGCGCGGCGCGCACTTCCGGAAGTAGCGGGGAGATCCGGAATCAGAACAACTCGTTCTGCGCCCGCGGGGAGAATCCCGGAACGCCGAGGTGTTCATAGGCGAGTTTGGTCGCCACCCGACCCCGGGGAGTGCGCTGCAGGAATCCGATCTGGATCAGGTACGGCTCGTAGAGGTCCTCGATGGTCCCTTTGTCCTCGGCGATCGATGAAGCGAGGGCATTCAGCCCCACGGGGCCTCCTCCGAACCGCTCGATCACCGTCGTCAGGATCTTGCGGTCGATCTCGTCGAGGCCGTACTCGTCGACCTCGAGCATCTCCAGCGCGCCTTCCGCGACCGGCAGCGTCACCTTCCCCTCGTGCTTGACTTCGGCAAAGTCGCGCACGCGGCGCAGGAGGCGGTTGGCGATGCGCGGAGTGCCGCGCGAACGGCGGGCGATCTCCTCCGCAGCGGTCGTCTCGATCTCGATGCCGAGGATGTCGGCCGAGCGCCGGACGATGATCGTCAGCGACTCGAAGTCGTAGAAGTCGAGGCGATGGACGATCCCGAATCGCGCGCGAAGCGGCGCGGTGAGAAGCCCCGCGCGGGTCGTCGCGCCGACCAGCGTGAACCGCGGGAGCTGATACGGAACGCTGCGCGCTCCGGCCCCCTGCCCGATGATGACGTCGACCGAGAAGTCCTCCATCGCCGAATAGAGGACCTCCTCCACCGGCGCGGGAAGCCGATGGATCTCGTCGATGAAGAGAATGTCGTTCGGCTCGAGGTTGGTGATGATCCCCACCAGATCGCCCGGGCGCTCGAGCGCCGGACCGGAGGTCGTCCGGATGTTCGCGTCCATCTCGTTGGCGATGATGTTCGCGAGCGTCGTCTTGCCGAGTCCCGGCGGGCCGAAAAGGAGGATGTGATCGATCGTCTCGTTGCGCTTGCGCGCCGCGGCAATCGAGATTTCCAGGTTGGCCTTCACCTTCTGCTGGCCGATGTACTCGCGAAGGCGTTTCGGGCGGAGGGAGAGTTCGCTCTGCAGGTCTTCTTCGACCGCTTCGGGGGCGAGGATGCGGGAATCGGACATGGTTCGCGTTTCAGTTTATCCCGCGCGCAGCGCGGGATCAGCGGTCCCGCCGCCCTTGCCCTGACCGGCCGTCGCGGTCGCTGCCTCCGCCGGTCCCGCCCCACGCGCGGGATCGACTGCCGGAAGCGAGATGGTGATCGTGGTTCCCTCGCCCTCGCGTGACGCGACATCGATGCGGCCGCCGTGCGCCTGCACGATGCGGTAGGAGATCGCCATGCCGAGACCCGTCCCCGAGGGAAAGTTGGTCCGGAACGGCTGGAAGAGGCGGCGAAGATCGGCCTCGGACATCCCCCGGCCGTTGTCGGAGAATTCGATGCGGTACGTGCCGTCGTCGACGTTGGTCCGCACGGTCAGCACCCCTCCCTGAGGCATCGCCTGCACGGCATTGCGGGCAACGTTCCAGAAGACCTGGCGGATCTGATCGGCGTCACCGACGATCGGAAAGGAAGGGGGATCGATCTCGCGGCGGATCACGTGGTCGGCGCGCAGCTCGGACGAGTGCGCGAGCAGGTCGAGCGTCTCGGTGAGGCTGGCGGCGATGTCGAACTCGGAGGCGTTTTTTTCCTGCGGCCTGACGAAGCGGAGAAAGTCGGCGATCGACTTGTTCAGCCTCTCCGACTCCTTCAGAACGATCGACATGAGACGCTGCTCCTGGGGCGTGAGCGATTTCGAGTCCTTCAGGATCTGCACCGAGCCGGCGATCGCGGCGAGCGGATTGCGGATCTCGTGCGCGATGCCGGCCGACAGCTCGCCGACGGCCGCCATGCGGTCCTTGAGGCGCAGTTCCGCCTCGAGCTTCTTCATCTCGGTCAGATCCTGAAAGATGACCGTGTAGCCGGCCGGTTCGCCGTCGAGCGTCTGCAGAGGCGTGACCGCAAGGCCGATGCTTCGCGCCTCCCCGGCGACGTCGTAGTGGTCGATCTCTTTCCGGACCACGCCTCCTTCGGCGAGCTTCGCACGCACCCCGGCCCATTCCTCCGGCGAGAAGAAGTCGAGATCGGTGACGTGGCGGCCGAGAATGGCCGCCAGCGGGATCTGGAGAATCGAGCAGGCGGCGGGATTGCCGAAGGAGACGGCCCCTCCGGTGGTGAGCGTGATCAGACCCGAGGGGATGGAGTCGACGACGTTCTGGTTGAGCGCGCGCAGCTCGGCGAGGTTCTGGCGGTTGGCGTCGAGTTCGGCCGACGTTCGCTGCAGCTTCTCGGCGATGTAGGCCGTCAGGAGCGCCGCGGCATAGAAGCCGGCGAAGTTCGCGGCCATGTTGAAGTAGAGCCTGGAGGAGGTCCACGGCGTCGGCATGAAAAGCGTCTGCTCGGGGATGGGGATGACGCCGTAGTACATCAGGTCGGCCAGAGCACCATAGAGGATCACCGCCCCCGAGGCGGCGAAGATGCCGCCGCGGCGATAGAGCATCATCGAGGCGGCGATGATCGAGACGAGGTAGAGGAACGAAAACGGCGAGTCGAGACCGCCGGTGAAGTAGACGAGGAGCGTCTCGACCATGAGGTCGCCCGCCGTCTGGATCATCAGATTCGCCTTCCTCGAGCGGACGATGTGGCCGACGGCGATGTAGACGAGCGTGAGAACGTACGTCAGCCCGGCGACCACGTAGATGTAGGTGATCGGAAGAAGCTCGCGGACCGTGTACTGGATGATCAGCGACGCGAGCAGCAGCGTCGTGACCACCACGACGCGCACGGCGATGAGCGTGCGGGATTCGGGATGCATTGCACGGCGAGGAGGCGAGGAGGCGAGGAGGCGAGAAGGCGCGCGGCCCGAAAACGCCTGCTCGCCTTGCCTTGCTCGCCTGCTCGCCTCTTTTCTTATCCGATCTGGCCGATCAGCGAGAACATCGGCATGTACATGGCGACGACGATGCCGCCGATGGCGACGCCGAGAAACGCGATGAGCACCGGCTCGAGCAGCTTCATCAGGCCGGCGACGGCGACGTCGACCTCGTCCTCGTAGAAGTCGGCGATCTTCGAAAGCATCGCATCGAGGGCGCCGGTCTGCTCGCCGACGCCGATCATCTGCACGACCATCGGCGGGAAGACGCCCGTTTCACCGAGGGGCTCGGAGATCGTCTTTCCTTCCTCGACCGACTTGCGCGTGGCCATGATGGCGTCTTCCACGATGGCGTTGCCCGCGGTCTTGGCGGTGATCGTCAGGCCGTCGAGGATCGGCACGCCCGAGGAGGTGAGCGTGGCGAGCGTCCGGCAGAAGCGCGCCACCGCGATCTTCCGCATCAGCATGCCGAGAACCGGCATCTTGAGAATGAGCCCGTCGAGTACGCGCCGTCCCTTCTCGGTCTCGTGATAGCGCTGGAGGAAGAAGATGGTGGCGAAGATGCTGCCGCCGATCAGCCACCAGAAGTCGGCGATGAAATTCGACAGGGCGATGACGATGACCGTCGGCATCGGCAACTCCGCGCCGAGGCCCTTGAAGAGAGAGGCGAAGACGGGGATGACTTTCCAGAGAATGATCGTCACGACGATGATGGCGATCGAAATGACGGCCACCGGATAGATGAGAGCCGACTTGACCTGGCTCTTGAGTTTGACCGCCTTTTCGATGTAGGCGGCGAGGCGCTGGAGAATCGTGTCGAGAATACCGCCCGCCTCGCCGGCGGCGATCATGTTCGTGTAGAGATCGTCGAACACCTTCGGATGCTTGCGCATGGCGTCGGCGAGACTCGATCCCGATTCGACGTCCTGGCGGACCTGCAGAAGGGTGCGCTTGAAGGCCTTGCTCTCCTGTTGCGACCCGAGAATCTCCAGGCACTGGACCAGCGGGAGTCCGGCGTCGATCATGACCGAGAACTGCCGGGTGAAGATGGCGATGACCTGCGGGGGAACGCCGCCGCCGAATTTCGGAACGGCGATCTCCTTCCCCTTCTCCTTCACCGCGGTCACCACGATCTGCTGGCGCCGCATCATGGCGATGACTGCGTCTTTCGAGTCGGCGACCAGGACGCCGGTCTGCACCTGGCCGTTCCTCGCGGTTCCCTTCCACTCGAATGTCGGCATGGGTCAGCTCCTAGCTCTCAGCTCTCATCTCTCAGCGTACAGGGTCGAGCGTTCGTCCCGCAGGTCTCCTGCTCCCCTGAGAGCCGGGAGCCGGGACCTGAGAGTCGCCGTCAAGCGGGCCGCGGCCGCTGTCCTCCGGCGGCGGCCGGCGAAGGCTGCGTCAGCGCGACCGGGCCGCGCGAGATCATCTCCTGCAGTTCATCCGGATTCGACGACCGCGACAGCGCCGTCTGCAGCGAAATCAGCTTCTTGAAGTAGAGCGTGGCCAGCGACTGATTGAACGTCTGCATCCCGTACTTCGCCTGGCCGGTCTGCATCATCGAATAGATCTGATGCACCTTGTCCTCGCGGATCAGATTGCGGATGGCCGCATTCGGAACGAGGATCTCCATCGCCATCACCCGTCCTTTTCCGTTGGCCTTCGGCAACAGCGACTGGCACATGATCCCCTCGAGCACGAACGAGAGCTGGGCCCGGATCTGCGGCTGCTGGTGCGACGGAAAGACGTCGACGATGCGGTTGATGGTCTGCGCCGCCGAGTTGGTGTGCAGCGTGCCGAAGGTGAGGTGGCCGGTCTCGGCGATCCGGAGCGCCGACTCGATCGTCTCCAGGTCGCGCATCTCGCCGATGAGCACCACGTCCGGGTCCTGCCGCAGAGCCGACTTGAGCGCCGCCGAGAACGAGTGCGTGTCGGCGTGCAGCTCGCGCTGGTTCACCACGCAGTTCTTGTGAGCGTGGAGAAACTCGACCGGATCTTCGATGGTGATGATGTGCTCGTGCCGCTCGCGGTTGATCTTGTCGATCATCGCGGCGAGCGTGGTCGACTTGCCCGAGCCGGTCGGGCCGGTGACGAGCACCAGTCCGCGCGGCCGGTTGCAAATCTCCTCGACCACCGGCGGGAGCCCCAGATCCTTGAATCCGAGGATCTCGTAAGGGATCTGACGGTAGACGGCGGCAACGGCCCCGCGCTGATTGAAGATGTTCGCGCGGAAGCGCGCCAGACCCTTGATCCCGAACGAGAGGTCGAGCTCGAGCGCTTCCTCGAAGCGGTGCTTCTGCGCGTCGGTGAGGACCGAGTAGGCGAGCTGCTTGGTCTCGGGGGCCGTCAGCGGCGGCATGTCGAGCGGAACGAGCTTGCCGTCGATCCGGATCTGCGGAGGGGAGTTCGTGGTGATGTGCAGATCCGAGCCTCCGCGCTCGACCATCGTCTTGAGAAGCTGATGCAGGGTGACCGCCATGTTGTCTCCTGGGCGAGGAGGCGGGACGTCGAGGAGGCGAGGAGGCGACTTCGCCTGCTCGCCTGCGCGCCTAGTCGCCTGCTCGCCTCATCAAAGCACCGTTTCGCGAACGACCTCTTCGATTGTCGTGATTCCGTCCTTGATTTTATACAAGCCGGAGCGGCGCAGCGAGATCATGCCGTTCTCGATCGCTTTTCGCTTCAGATCGATGGCCGTCCCCCCCGAGAGAATCAGCTCCCGAATGTCGTCGTCGATCGACATCACCTCGATGAGCGCCACGCGTCCTTTGTAGCCTGTGTTGTTGCATTTGTCACATCCGCGCCCCTTGTAGACCTTGAACGTTCCGACCTCGTCCTTCTTGAAACCGATGTTGATGAGGGCCTGCGGGGTGACGTCGACCTCTTCTTTGCAGTTGCTGCAAATCCGGCGGGCGAGCCGTTGCGCGGCGATCAACTGCACCGACGTCGCCACGAGAAACGGCTCGATCCCCATGTTCATCAGGCGGTTGATCGTCGAGGGGGCGTCGTTGGTGTGCAGCGTCGACAGCACGAGATGCCCCGTCAGCGCCGCCTTGATGGCGATCTCCGCGGTCTCGAAGTCGCGGATCTCGCCGACCAGGATGATGTTCGGGTCCTGGCGGAGGAACGACCGCAGCGTCGTGGCGAAGTTCAGCCCGATCTGCTCCTTCATCTGCACCTGGTTGATCCCCGGCAGGTTGAACTCCACCGGGTCTTCCGCGGTCATGATGTTCACCTCGGGCGAGTTCACCTTCGACAGCGCCGAGTAGAGCGTGTTCGTCTTTCCCGAGCCGGTCGGCCCCGTCACCAGGACCATTCCCCACGGTTTGAAGATCGCCTCCTCGAAACGCGCCAGCGACTCCGGCTCGAAGCCGAGCTTCGTCATGTCGAGGCGAAGGTTGTCCTTGTCGAGAAGCCGGAGCACGATCTTTTCGCCGAAGAGCGTGGGAAGGACCGAGACGCGGAAGTCGAGCTCCTTGTTCTTGTCCTCCAGCTTGATCTTCAGCTTGATGCGGCCGTCCTGCGGAAGACGCTTCTCGGAGATGTCGAGCTTCGAGAGGATCTTCATGCGCGAGGTGATCGCGTCCTTCAGCTTCAGGGGCGGATTCATGATCTCGTAGAGGATCCCGTCGATGCGGAAGCGGACGCGATACTCCTTCTCGTAGGGCTCGATGTGAATGTCCGAGGCGCCGCGCTTGATCGCGTCGGTCAGAATGAGATTGCAGAGTTTGACGACCGGCGCCTCTTCGGCCGAGTCGGCCAGGGCGTTGACGTCGAGCTCTTCCTCCTCCTCGAGAACCTCCAGATCGGCCGTCTCCGCCTGCTGGAGGTCCTCCATGACCTTCTTCAGCTCGAGCGAGGAGGTCGTGCCGTAGTAGTTGTCGATCGCCGCCTTGATCCCCAGCTCCGACGCCACCACCGGCTCGACGTTGTAGCCGGTCATGAACTTGATGTCGTCCATGGCAAAGACGTTCGTCGGGTCCGCCATGGCGATGGTGATCGTGGCTCCCGTCTTGTTGACGGGGAGAATGTGGTACTTGCGCGCCACGTCGGCGGGGATGAGCTTGATCACGCTCGGGTCGATCTCGAAGTGCGCGAGATTGATGGAAGGGACACCGAACTGCTGCGAGAGGCATTCGGTGATGTCCTCTTCGGAGACGAAGCCGAGCTTGATGAGGGTTTCGCCGAGTTTCCCCCCCGTTTCCTTCTGGACCCGAAGCGCGTCTTTGAGCTGATCCTGGGTGATCAGACTCGCTTTGGTCAGCAGCTCGCCGAGACGAACACTCATTCTACGTTTCCGACACTCCGAATCTGGACGATCCTAAGAAAGGACAAGCAAGTCCCTGACGGCGCGATTTTTGCGCGATTGCCCCGGCAGTTTACGCTCGCCCCAAACGAGCGTCAACGCCGGTTTATTTGGAGTGGCGGAGGCGGTTCCGCGGCGGGAACCTCCGCGGCGCCGTTGCGGATGGCCCGCAGCGTGGCGGTGATGGTTCCGATCTTCACGTCCGACCGGATCTGAAGGGGAAGGTGCCGCTCGTCATCCGAATACCAGACCAGCAGACGCGACCCGTCGTCGCGAAAAACCCCTCCCGCTCCCTTCTCCATCTGCGGTTCGACGAGCACGGCGCGGAAGCGCCCCGCCGGCGTCGTGAGGATCTGCCGGTCGATCACCTTCGCGCGCACGCTGTAGACCTTTCCGTCCGCCACGACGGCGAACTGGTGCTCGGCCCCGGGAGTGAGATCGAGCGTGCGGAGGTGGTAGATGAGAGAGAGCGGATCGTAAACGGGGTTCGGCACCGCCGTTTCCTTTCCCTTCCGCACCGCCACGCCGCGTTCGGGATCGACGATCGTCGTCTCGTCTTTCGTGCGGCGGCCCTCGCGCAGCCGCTTCCGGTAGCGCAGTGTGGAGAACGTTCCGCGAGCGACCACGCTCTCCACTTCGTCACGGACGTGGAAGAACTTCGAGAAGGCGGCGCTGGAGCGGGCGAGCGACGTGATCCGCAGCTTCGTCTCGTCTCCCGGAAGCGGTGCGATCGTCATCGTCGCAGAACCTCCCGAGATGCGGAGCCACTTGAGATCGAACTCGAGCGTCTCGCCCGATGCCACCGCGCGCTCGATCACGTCCGGCAATCCGGCCGGGGCGGACGACGCCAGCGCGAGGAGCGCGAGGAGCGCCGGCACCATCCCGGACCGGCCGGGGACCGCGAGACGGAACACCCGGCGAAGGAGGGCGTGCAGACGGAGCGCGACACACCCGATCGCCGGCGTCATGCGAGGACCTCTTCGACTTTCTTCATGACGTCCTTCACGGCGATGTCCGCCATCGACCGGGTCGACTCGAACGTCGAGACGCAGCGGCCGATCTGTCCATACGGTCCGTTCCTCCGCGGGCTGGTCGGTCCATACAGACCGACGACCGGCCGCCCGAGTGCCGCGGCGAGATGCAGCGGGCCGGTATCCCCTCCGATCACCGCCCGGGCAGCGGCCAGAACGTGGGCGAGCTGGCGAAGATTCGTGCGTGGAGCCATCGGCGCCCCGATGGCGCTCGCCAGGTCCTCTTCTCCCGGTCCCCAGACCACGAGCGAGCGCTCTCCGATGAGACGCGCCACCTCGCGGAAGTTTTCCGCCGGCCACTGCTTTTCGCTTTTTCCCGCCCCGGGCAGGAGAACGACGGCTCCGCGGAACGGTGCGAGGCTGCCGTCCGGATCGGCGGCAAAGGGTGTGAAGTCGACCTCGGGCATGGGCAGCAGCGGGACGCCGGCGACGGCGGCCGCGAGATCGAGGTTTTGCTCGACGATGTGACGCGAAGGGTCGATCGCGGCGCGGCGGTTGGTGAACAACAGCGCCGCCTTCTCGCGGATCGCCTCGCGATCGAAGCCCCATCGCTCGCGAGCGCGCGAGAATCCCGCCAGTGCGGCCGACTTGATGAGCCCCTGGAAGTCGACGGCCACCTCGTACGTGCGGATGGCGCTGCGCGCCGCGCGCATTTCGCGGCGGAAACGGAGCGGGCTCCTCCCCCACCGCTTCATCGACACGGGAATGGCCTCGACGCCGGCGACGATCGACACCAGCTCGCGGTACGGCGACTCGACGACCCATCCGATCTCGACGTCCGGCAGCGCCTCGCGCAGCGCGACCACGGCCGGGATGGTGTGAATGACATCGCCGAGAGCGGAGAGCCGGATCGCCAGCAACCGCGTCACGTCCGGCGGCCCTTCATGCGCTGGAGGATCTCCGTCGTCGAGTGGTCCTTCGGGTCGCCGACGATCGCCACACGGCCGCCGTACGACCGGACGATCTCCGCTTCGGGCACCGAATCCGGCGTGTAGTCGGTCCCCTTGCAGTGCACGTCCGGCCTGAGCGCGGCGATCAGGCGTGCCGGACTGGCGTCGCGGAAGATCGTCACGAAGGAAACCCCGCGGATCGCGGAGAGAATCTCCGCTCTCTCGCGCTCGTTCATGACGGGACGTCCCTCGCCCTTCAGGGTGCGCACCGATTCGTCTCCGTTGACGCCGACGATCAGCACGTCCGCCTCGCGCGCCGCGCCCTGCAGGTAGCGGACGTGGCCGACGTGCAGCACGTCGAAGCACCCGTTGGCAAAGGCGATGGTCCGGCCGCCGCGCCGCTCGCGTGCGGCAATCTCGAGCAGTTCGCTCTCGGTGACGATCGGCGCGTTCACTGCAGCTGGTCGTCCCTTTCGATCGCGCGCCGCAGCTCGTCGTTGCTCACGGTCGCCGTTCCCATCTTCATCACGACGATGCCCCCCGCGTAATTGGCGAGCTTCGCCGCCTCGGCGTACGAGGCTCCCGAGGCGAGCGCGAGGGTGAACGTCGCGATGACCGTGTCGCCGGCGCCGGTGACATCCGCCACCTGATCGGTACCGTAGACGGGAATCAGCAGGGGATCACGCTTCCGCGCCTCGAAAAGGGCCATGCCGCGGCTGCCGCGCGTGATGAGAATCGCCTCGGCATCGAGCGAGTGCTGGAGCGACTCGGCGACCTCCCGGAGCCTTCCGTCGTCGTCGCTGTCGAAGAGCGCGACGCCGGCCGCGGCGGCCGCCTCCTCTTCGTTCGGAGTCGCCGCCGTGACACCCGGGTAGTCGAGGAGGTTGTAGCGCGAGTCGAGCGTCACCGGCCTTCCGTGCGCAAAGCCGACCAGCGCCGCCACGATCGCCTTCGTCACCACGCCGTATCCGTAGTCGCTGATCAGGGCCGCGTCGCAGACGCCGATCTGATCGCGCAGGAGGGCCGCGAAGCGGTCGGCCTCGCTGCCCGAAAGATCGATGTGGTCTTCGATGTCGTATCGGACGATCTGCTGCCGCGCCGCGTGCGGCATGCCGCCGAGGATGCGGACCTTCGTCGGCGTCCGGTATCCCCTCACCCTCAGAATCCCGCCGCAGTCGATCCCCTGCGCCGTCAGCGTTTCGACCAGAGCGTCTCCCGCCGCATCGTCGCCGAGCACCGAGACGGGAATGGGGAGACCGCCGAGAGAGAGGATGTTGTTGATCGCGTTGCCACCGCCGCCGAGGAGCGTGTCGTCGCGGTACTGGCGGAGGATGAGCACCGGCGCCTCGCGCGAGATCCGCTTCGGTGTCCCGTAGATGAAACGATCGGCGACCACGTCGCCATAGACGAGGACGAGCTTCCCGCGCATCGCCTCGGTCAACTGGAGAAGACGTTCACGTCCGAACACGCGGGAAGGATAGTCGCAAAGCCGCAGCGCCGCACAGCCGCCGCGCGGCCGCTCACTCCGCGGCGGTGCGGCTCTGCGACTGTGCGGCCTCCCCCAGGTCCGCCTCCCGCAATTCCTTCTTTTCCTGCGTCGTGAGGATCGACTCGACGTCGATCAGAAGATGGACTTCGTCGCCAACGGGGACGACTCCCACGAGCAGATCACCGCTCACGCCGCGGATGATCGGCGGGGGTGCGAGAAGGGCGTCGCTGCTGACGGTCACGATCCGTCGCACTTCGTCGACTTTCAGCCCGATGATGCCGCCGCTGAATCGCGTGATGAGGACGAGCGGCTGCTCCGCGCGCTGTGCCAGGTGGGGATAGAGCCGCTGCCGCAGGTCGACGATCGGGATCACCTCGTTGCGGAGGACGATGATTCCCTCGATGAACTCCGGGGCGGTCGGAATGCGCGTCGATCCCGTGTAGGGGATGATCTGACGCACGGCCATGATGTCGAGGACGAACGTCTCCGATCCGACGCCGAAGACGATGAGGCGGAGATCCTTCGATTCGACCATGGCGTGCTCAGGCGCGCACGCGGAACTTGCGCACTTCCTCGTCGAGGCTCCGGATGGCTTCGTTGAGCAGCACGATCGAGTCGCTCATTTCGGCCGCCGAACCGCGGTTCCCTTCGGCGATGGCGCGCACCTGTTCCATCGTCCGGACGATCTTCTCGCTTTCGGCCGATTGATTGGCCGCCACCTGGAAGATCTCGTGGATCATGTCGATCATCCGCTCGGCCGCCGAGGAGATCATCGCCGACCCCGACTTCTGTTCGACCATCGCCTGGCGGACGTACTTCGCCACCTCGCGCATCGACTCGACCGCGCGCATGATGTGATCCGACCCCTGGGACTGCTGGCGCGTGGCGGCGTTGATCTGCTGCACCAGTTCCTGGAGGCGCTCGACCGCGCGGGTCACCGTCTCGCTTCCCTTGGCCTGCTCGCGGGTCGCGCTGGCGATCTCCCGTCCCATGCCCGACGCCTTGGCGGCGGAGTCGAGGATGTTGTTGAGCGCCTTCCCCGCCTCGTGCGAGAGCGTCACGCCCTCCTCGACGATGCGGGAGCCCGATGCCATGGCCCGGAGCGCGTTCTGCACCTCCTCCTGGACGGAGCGGATCAGGTTGGCGATGTCGCGGGTCGACGAAGCGGTCCGCTCCGAAAGTTCGCGGATCTCGGCGGCGACCACGGAGAAGCCCTTGCCGTATTCTCCCGCCTGCGCGGCGAGGATGGCCGCGTTGAGCGCGAGGAGGTTCGTCTGTTCGGCGACGTCCTCGATGACGTTGAGGATCTTGCCGATCGCCTCCGAACGCTCGCCGAGGCGCGTGACGACGGTGTTCGCCTCGACGACCGACTGGCGGATCTGCTCCATCCCTTCGATCGTTTCGCGCACCGCCTTCATCCCCGACTCGGCGGCGTCGGCGACGGCGAGCGCCAGGTCGTAGGAGCGCGCCGCGTTCTGCTCGACCTGCGCGATCGAGGCGCTCATCTCGAGCATCGACGAAGAAGTGTCGGTCACGAAGTTCGACAGATAGACGACGTTCTGGTCGACCTCGTTGATCGACGACACCATCTGGTGGGTCGCCGAGCTGGTGTCCTCGACCGAAGAGAACAGCGTGTCGGTATGACGGCTCACCTCCTCCATCGAGGCCACCATCTCCAGCATCGACGACGACGTCTCCTCCGACGACGCGGAGAGCGCCTCCACGTTCTCGGTGATCTTCTTCACCCCGCCGTTGAGCTTGTCGATCGAGTGATAGGTGTCGTCGATGATGGCGCGCTGCTCGTCGACGCGCTCGATCACGGTCCTGGAACGCGAGTCGACCGTCTCGACGACGTTCTTGAGCTTCGCCTGCGCCTGCAGGAGGCTCTTCATCGTCCGCTCGAGGTTCGCCGCCATGGCGTTGAACGCCTCGCCGAGATCGCCGATCTCGTCGTTCGAGGCGACGTCCGCGCGCTGTGTCAGGTCGCCTTTCGCCACGAGCTTCGCGGTCGACACGAGATCGAGAATCGGCACCACGATCAGCCGCGATGCCAGGTACGCCAGCCCGATCGCTGCCGCCAGAGCCAGCGCCGTGATGCCGAGGTTGGCCATCGCCAGCGCGCGCACGGTCGCCTGCGCTCCCCGCTCGTTGATCACGAGCCGGAAGAAGCCTTTCGGCCTGGCCGTCGCGTTCGCCGCATCGGCCTCCGACTCGAAGAAGGGAATGACGAAGAGATGAAGGGCCTCGCCGCCGACCCCCCTGATGTCGACGCGCGACCGCTCGCGCCCCAGCGGACGCGACGCGATCTCGGGCGGGACCCGCGGATGAGTCGCCGCGAGCACCTTCCCTTCGGCCGAAAGAAAATCGGCGTACTGCACCGACGGGTTCTCGTGCAGGTCGGTGACGATCTTCTTCAGGTCGTCGGTCAGACCGAAGAGCACGTAGTAGCCGGACGTCGACGCGATCGTGCTGGCGATCGCAAAGCCCTGGTCGACCGTCTGGCGGATGATCGTCCGCCGGACGCGGTACTGCTCGATCCCGATGATCACCAGCGCCACGGCCACCGTCAGTACGGCCAGCACCGCGATGAACTTCGTTCGCAGGCCGACGCGCCAGCCACCATTCCTCTCGCTTGCCATTCGACCGCGGGGAAGTTTAGCGGAAGTCCGGAGCGAGGAGAGAGAAGCCGCAGAATCGCGGTATCGCTCCGCATCCGCCTTCCGCCTTCCGCCCTCCATCTTCCGACTTCCGCCTTGCTATCATCGCCCCATGCCCCTCATTCGGTGCCCGAAATGCGGTCAGGCCTACGACGTGCCTGGCGTGATCGCGGTCCGGCTCCCGAATTCGATCGCCACGTGTCACTGCGGTGAATGGCTCGCCGGAAGCAAGGCCGCGGTGCTCGCGCGAATGCTCAATCCCGACCAGATCCGGGAGGTCGACCTCCAGCCCTACCGGGTCGACACCGCACCGGCCGCAGCCGAGGCGCCCGCACCGGCCCGCAGTGCGGCGCCTCCGGCACGGGCGCGATCGGTCCGCATCACCGCGCGCGGCGCGAACGAGTCGCTCGACACGATCTTCACCATCCGCGATCACCCGCTCTGGATCGGGCGGAAGGGATGCCACGTGGAACTGGGCGAGGCGGAGCTGTCGATCCGGCACTGCTCGATCTTCGTGCGCGGCGACGATCTCGTCGTGCGCGACGCCGATTCGCACATGGGAACCTTCCTCGACGGGCAACCGGTCGAGGAGGCGCTGATCGGCGACGGGATCCACATCCTCCGCGCCGGCTCGGCGCTCGTGACCATCGAACCGACCGACCAGGCCGGTGTGCCGGTCGAGCCGATCCAGCTCCCGGCCGAGGAGGTCGTCGACGAGAGCGAACTGGCACAGAAACTCCGGGCGCGCGCGAAAGACGAAGAGCCGAAGCGCGACTTCCTGGTCTGCGTCGAGGGACCGCTCAGCGGCCAGGAGTTCGAAATCCCCGCCACCGGCCTCGTCGTCGGCCGCGAGGGGCACGTCCGCGTTCCCGACGAGTTCCTCTCGCGCCGCCACTTCGAAGTCGCCCTCGATCCGGACGGCACCCTGCGCGTCCGCGACCTCGGAAGCCGCAACGGGACGTTTCTCAACACGCTCCCGGCCCGCAACACGAAAGTCGCACCGGGCGACGAAATCCGGGCCGGCGTGAACCGCTTCCGGATCGAGCGGCGCGCCTAGCACAGGTGCTCACCAGATTGATCAAATCCCGCCGCCCGACTGAGTGAGCCACCCGTGCCCGAGCCCGAGCCTTTCGTCCTGAGAGACGTGACACGAGTGTCGTGGTGTACGGCATCGCCGGGAGTGGCGGCGGCGACGCTTCCGAATCGAACGGTGAGCTTTTGCGAGATCAAGACCCGGCTCGGGATCGGGCTCGGGATCGGGCTCGGGATTGGGCTCGGGATCGGGCTCGGGATCGGGCTCAGGCGCAGGATCGGGCTCGGGATCGGGCCAAAGCAATTCTTGAACGCATCACCCAGATGCTCACCCAATTGATCAAATCCCGCCGCCAGTGAGCCACCCGTGACCGTGACCGAGCCCGAGCCTTTCGTTAGTCCAACGGACGCGACCGCAGTCGAGCGCACGCAACCGCGTCGAGGTGTGGGAAGAGCGGGCCGGCGAGACGGACCACCGAGTCTCAGCGCGGCGCTTCCGGCTTCGGCTCCTCGGGCGGCCGGGAGTTCTTTCCCTCGTCCTGCGGCTTCTCTCCGCTCTTCGCGCGGGGGAGCATGTCGCTGCCGGGATAGACGTGCAGGCTGAAGATCCGCACCCCCGCACGAGCCGTCGCCACCGACTGATAACCGTAGAACTCGCTCACGTTGCCGAGAAGGCTGGCGCGATGCGCATCGAGCCACATCGAGAGCGCCTGCTGCGGCGTCTCCGCCTCGCAGCGGTGAAACATCGGCTCTCCCGCCTTCGGGAGCGGCTTGCCTGCGTCGTCGTTGAGGAAGAGCTGTTCGATGATGAACTTCACTTCCGGGCGCCCGATGCAAGTTTCGTGCGTGTTAGGCCGCGTTAGGCCGGATCACTTCTTCGCCAGCCGGACGATGGCCACCACGACCAGCACGATGAAAAGGACTCCGGCGATCGTCCAGATCCCCATCCATCCCATCATGCCGTCCATCATGCGTTCCATGCCGCCCGGAACCATCCACAGGGCATGCCGTCGCCGCAGAAGGCGTCGTCTTTCGCCCGATTTACGCTTGACTTTCGCCTTGTTACCGCCTATCTTATGGGGGCGAGGGTCATGATGAAGTACCTGACGGAACGGCAGCGCGACATTCTGAACTTCATCCGCGACTTCCAGAGGGAACGGGGAGTGGCTCCCACGCATCGAGAGATCTGCGACCGTTTCGGATTCTCTTCATTCGGAACGGTTTACAAGCATCTGTCGCTTCTGGAGAAGAAGGGGCTGATCCGGCGCGACTGGAACCAGAAACGGGGAGTGGAGCTGGTCGACGGCGCCTCCGGATCGCCGGCGACGGCAGGAGGGGTCCGCGAGCTTCCGCTCTTCGGCTATATCGCCGCCGGGCGCCCGCTCGACGTCGAGCCGTCGAACGAGACGATCACCGTCCCCGAACATCTGACGACGCGGGGAGAGAACTATGTGCTCAAAGTGCGTGGCGACTCGATGATCGAGGACGGGATTCTCGACGGCGATCTGGTGATCATCGCGCCGCGCGAGGATGCGCACAACGGCGAGATGGTGGTGGCCAACGTCGCCGGCGAAGTCACGCTCAAGCGCTTCTATCGCGAGCGCGAGCGCATCCGGCTGCAGCCGGCAAATTCGATGATGAGTCCGATTTACGTGTCGAAGGGCGATGTGGCCGTCCAAGGCGTGGTGGTCGGCCTGATGCGGCGTTTTTAGCAAAAGCGAGGGGGTTGCTTATGGATCTCGTTCTCAAGCTCCGTGAAATCCGCCGCGTGCGCGGCCTCAGTCAGAAGGACGTCGCGAGGCTCTCGGGCGTCGGGGAGAAGACGATCAGCTCGTTCGAAACGGGACAGCGGATCGGCTCGCTGAAACTGTCGCAGCTCCAGCGCCTGCTCAAGGTCTACGGCCTGACGGAGGCGGAATTCTTCGGCTGCCGGGTGGAGAAGGAAATCGCGCCGTGGGAGCTCGACGAGGAGGAGTTCGCGGCCCAGCGTCTGATCGAAGACCTCCGCGCGCTTCCGAAGCCGCTGCAGAAGGCGATGCTGACGAAGTTCCAGCTCATGCTCGAGACGGCGAGCGAGGTGCATCAGATCAAGTCGAAGCGCCCCGCCTACGTGCGCGAGGATTCCGACTGGCACATGCTCACGTCGCGGAATTGAGCGGCGTCTGACGCAACCAGCCGAAAATCCGCTGCAGTGACTGCTCGAGTTTCGGGTAGGTGAACGAGAATCCCTCCGCCGTCGCGCGGGACGGGACGACGCGCTGTCCCCCCAGCAGCACTTCGTCGGCCATCTCGCCGAAGAGCATCCGCAGCGCGAACGCCGGAGCCGGAATGACGGCGGGCCGGTGCAACGCCCGCCCCAGGGCCTTCGCGAAGTCGCGGTTGCGCACCGGTTCGGGCGCCGTGACGTTGTAGACCCCGCGTGCCTCCCGCCGCAGGGCCGCCCATTCGATGAAGCGGATCACGTCGGCCCGGTCGACCCATGACATCCATTGCCGGCCGCTTCCAATCGGACCTCCCACGCCGAGGCGGAACGGCAGCAGCATTCGTTCGAGCGCGCCCCCCTCCTCATCGAGCACCACACCGAGACGGACGATCACCACGCGCGCCACGTCCTCCGCCGCCCGCGCCGCCTCCTCCCATTGCTGCGCCAGACTCGCCAGGAACCCTTCGCCGGCAGGCGCGCTCTCGTCGAGCGCCTCGTCTCCCCGCGATCCGTAATAGCCGATCGCGGAGGCGCTGACGAACGTGCGCGGCCTCGTGGGATCGAGCCGCATCGCCTCCACCAGAGCGCCGGTCGCTTCGAGGCGGCTCGAGATCAGCCGCCGTTTTCGCTCCGCCGTCCAGCGCCCCGCGCCGATGTTCTCCCCGGCGAGGTTGACGACCACATCGGCGCTCGCCACCTCCTCCGCCCACGGACCGGCCGCGGGAGGATGCCACTCCACCGGCCGCCCGCTCTCGGCCCTCCCCTTCCGCGTCAGCACCACCACCTCGCCCAGCTCCGTCAGCCGCCCGACGAGGGCCGAGCCGATGAACCCGCTGCCGCCTGCCACGATGCATTTCATCGCCACGATTCTGACAAACAAACGCCCTCGCCTGATTCCGGCGAGGGCGCGTCATCCATCCGCAGACGAGTGTAGGAGGTGTTCGTCTGCCTGTTTAGACGGCGGGGAGGCGGCGAGGTTTCGCCCGGGCGAAGCGGCCCGTCAGGAGATGCGGGAGCGCGCCACGACACGGCGCGGATCGGCGCGCACGCCGGTTTGCATCGCCGCGAACGCGATCATTGCCGCATTGTCGGTGCAGTAGCGCTTCTCCGGCAGCCGGATCGTGATGCCGCGCGCCTCCCCCCATTGCGCCATCCGCTCGCGCAGCACTCCGTTCGCCGCCACGCCTCCGGCGATCGCCACTTCCGACGGCATCGGTTCGTGCTCCGACTTGAGTCCGGACCAGATCGCTTCGAGCCTGTCGAAGAGCTGCGCGAAGAGGGCGTCCTGGAATGTCGCACAGAAGTCGGCGAGCGCCTGCCCGTCACCGGCCGCGCCGATGCCCCGCTCGCGTGCGAGCCGGATCGCGCCCGCCTTGATCCCCGAATACGAGAAGTCGACCGACCCGTTCTTGAACTGCGGTACCGGAAGAGGAAACCGCTTCGGATCGGCCGTCCCGCGCCGCGCGCAGGCCTCGATCTGCGGACCGCCCGGGTAGGGCAGACCGACGAACTTCGCCACCTTGTCGAACGTCTCGCCGATGGCATCGTCTCGCGTGCGGTTGAGCATTCGCACGGCCGGCCCGCGCACGTCGTAGATCGACGAGTGGCCGCCCGAGATCACGATGCTCAGAAAACGCTCCGGTCGCGGGATCGCCGCTCCCTCGCTCCGGAGGTAGGGCGAAAAAATGTGACCTTCGAGGTGATTGACCGGAACGAGGGGAACGCCGAGGCCGTAGGCGATTCCCTGTCCGCCGGCGACGCCCACCAGCAGCGCGCCGATGAGTCCCGGACCCGACGTGACCGCGATCGCTTCGATGTCGTCCCATCCGATCCCCCCGTCCTCCAGCGCCTTCGCCACGAGGGGGAAGAGATGCTGGAGATGTTCGCGCGAGGCGATCTCCGGCACGACGCCTCCGAACGGGCGGTGCCGCTCGATCTGCGAAGCGATCAGGTTGACGCGCACGCTCCCGTCTCCGGCCAGAAGCGCCACCGATGTCTCGTCGCAGGAAGTCTCGATCCCGAGAATCATGTTCATGGCCCGAAGCGGATGAACCGCAGGCGCGCCCTTATAATGCCGCGCCCGACGAAGCGCCGATGAAAGAAGAACTGCCGAAGCGATACGACCCGAAGGATTTCGAACAGCGCATCTATGCCATGTGGGAGGAGGGAGAGTACTTCACCCCCGTCGCCGACCGCGAGCGTCCGAAGTTCTCGATCGTCATTCCCCCTCCCAACGTGACCGGCCGGCTCCACATCGGTCACGCCCTGGTCAACACCCTGCAGGACATCATCGTCCGCTGGAAGCGGATGTCCGGCTTCAACACGCTCTGGCTTCCCGGAACCGATCACGCAGGCATCGCCACGCAGATGGTCGTCGACCGCGAACTGGCCAGGCAGGGGATCTCGCGCTTCGACCTCGGCCGCGAGAAATTCGTCGAGAAGGTCTGGGAGTGGAAGCACCAGCATCGAACGTTCATCAAGGACCAGCTCACGCGCCTCGGCGCCTCGGCCGACTGGAGCCGCGAGCGGTTCACGCTCGACGAGGGTCTCTCCCGCGCCGTCCGCCACGTCTTCGTGAAGCTCTACGAGGACGGCCTGATCTATCGCGACGTGGCGATGGTCAACTGGTGTCCCGCCTGCCGCACCGCCATCTCCGACATCGAAGTCGAATACCGTGATCGCAACGGCAAGCTCTATCACATCGATTACCCGGTGGCCGGAACCGATCGCCGCCTGACGGTGGCGACGACGCGTCCCGAGACGATGCTGGGCGACACGGCGGTCGCCGTCCATCCTGACGACGAGCGGTACAAGGACC
>DATLYG010000012.1:0-12476 GCA_035574985.1 Thermoanaerobaculia bacterium
CGATGGCGATGGCGGGGGAGCGCCGTTTCGGCTGTGCCGGTGGGGCGAAGATTTCCGTCGGCGCCGCCCCCCCGGCCGGCGCGTCGGTCAGGGTCGTCGGAGACATCACCCGGGTCGGCGGGGCCGTGTCGACCATCGTCATCGCGCTCTGAGAGGCGGTGAGCGCGTGCGTTGCGGTCGACGAGGAGACGACCTCGGTCGCGTCGCTCGACGGGACGACGGTGGTCGCGTCGCTGCTGCCGAGGACCTGTGTCGGCGGGGCCGCCGCACTGGCGGTCGGAACGTCGCCGGCGTGAACGCGGCCACTGCTGCTGCTGAGAGCCTCGATGACCCCCGAAGAGGTGTGGCGCCGGCGGCCCTTTCCGGTCCACGACCGGAGGCCCTGCAGGAATGCCTCGCTTCGTTCGGGACTGGCGAGGAACTGCTGGACTTCAGGCGACGCGCAGACCTCCTCGATCGCGGTAGCGAAGTCGTAGGCCGTGGCAAAGCGGTTCGCCGGCTCCCGGTCGAGGCACTGAAGGATCACGCGATCGAGCTGCGGAGGCAGCTCGGCCAGCGACGACGGCGGCGGCGGGGTCTGGGTCATGATCTTGAACATGACTTCGGGGGCCGACGCCCCCGCGAAGGCCCTTTGATAGGTGAGGATCTCGTACGCCACCGCGCCCAGCGCGAAGATGTCGTCGCTCTTGCCGGTCGCACCGCTCATCCGCTCCGGCGACATGTAGGCGATGGTGCCGCTGATGAACCCGGTCTTCGTCAGATGCGTGTCGTCGAAGCGGGCCAGTCCGAAGTCGACGATCTTGGCGATGCCCTGCGGCGTCAGCCGTACGTTCGCCGGCTTGAGGTCGCGGTGGACCACGTTGTTGTCGTGCGCGAACCCGAGCCCGTGGCAGATCTGTGCGATCAGATCGATTTTGGCGGGGAACGGCATCGGCTGGTTCGCGGCGATCACCTGTCCGAGATCGACGCCTTCCGCGTACTCGAGAACGATGTAGGAGATGCCGCCTTCCTCGCCGTAGTCGAAGACGGTGGCGATGTTCGGATGGTGCAGGCGCCCGGCGGACCGCGCTTCTTGGAGAAGGCGCCGGACCTGTTCCTGGTCGATTCCGTCGGAGCCTGCGACGATCGTCTTGATCGCCACGACGCGATCGATGACGACGTCGCGCGCCTTGTAGACGATGCCCATGCCACCCTTGCCGAGGACCGACAGGATCTCGTACTTGCCGAGCTTCTTGGGATGCTCAACGGCCATGCGGGTGAATGTCTATTCTACCGTGCGCTGTCGGTGACGCTTGATGAACAGATCGAGCTCGCTCCGGTAACGTCCCTCGTCCGGAGCGAGGCGGGTGGCTTCGCGGAAGTGCTGCATCGCGGCGGGGGTGTCGCCGAGAGCCTCGCTGATCGCCCCGAGGTTGAAGTGAAGCGCCGCGACACCGGGCTTCTTCGCGAGCGTCTCGTACCACACCGCGCGCGCCTCGGCGTAACGCCCCGCTTCGAGGAGCGAGAGGGTCTCTTCCAGCCCCGGCGCCGCCGGGTCGAGTTCGACACTCTCCCGGACGCGGCGCGGGATGATTGCTTCCGCGGCGTTGATTGCGGCGTATCGCGCCGCCTGCACGAGGGCGGCTTCTCTCTCCTCGTCACCGATCGCAGCAACGCGCGACGACGTTCCCTCGCCGGTGGCGACGAACGAGAATCGCCTCTTCCCGCTTCGAGCGTCGATCGCTTCGATTTGCGCGCGGCACGTCGAAGCGACCCAGACCTGGCGCCTCGTCACGCGCTTTCCGTCCGGGGTGCGGATGCTCCCCTCGCCGCCTTCCGGCCTGCTGACGCAGGTGAACTGCCGGATGCCGAGATAGGCGTCGGCAGGATGATCGCGGCGGATGACCTCGAGCGCCTCGGCGGAGGTCGCTTCGCCGACCATGTGCCGCCGATCGTTCGCCACGGCCAGTTCGAGATCCCCGCTCCGGTTGACCTGTTCGGCAAAGGATTCGAGGAACGACTCGATTGCTCCCGTATCGCTCATGGAGTAGAGGACGAGGAGCGTCCGGGCGTTGCCTAGGGGATGAGGGGGCGGAATCGTCCGGACGAACGAGACCCTCGGCGGCGCTGCGGCGATGAGCGGCATGGCGAGCAGCGCCACCACTGCGACGATCGTCGAGCGGAGGTGTGTCACGGCTTCGCGGCGACCTGTCCCGCCAGCTTAGCAGGAGATCCGCGCCGGCGCGAGAAACGCTGCCCCCGGCAGTGTCACGGCCGGGACGGATCGCCATCTCGAGGACGGTCCTTCAGCACACCGATCGGAGCGGTGTCGACCGTCAGCAGCACCCCTCCGGCCCGCAGCAGGCGTAGCCTGCGCGCTCCTGACCCGGCTCGAGGATGGCGAACATCCCCTTGTAAGGCGGGTTCGAGAGTTTCGCCACCGTGTCGGTGCAGATCTCGTACGGTTCGTTGCGAGGGAAAAGGTGACCTTCCTCGTCGACGAACGCCTTTGCCGGGCCGAGGTAGACGGCGCGGTGTCCTTTGAAGACGCAGCCGGAGGTCTTCTCGAACTTGTACCCGCGGACCGTCACCGAAAAGAACGGGAATCCCTCGACGTCTTTCCAGTAGGTCTTCTTCAGGATTTCGAGTCCGTAGAAGCCGGCGCGTTCGAGGCCGGCGAGAAACTCCTCCTGCGTCAGTGCTCCGACGATGCACTCGCCCCAGAGCCGGGGGTTCGTCTTCAGATGCGGAGGCACTCGGGTCTCCGAGACGATGTCGGAGACGAGCATGCGGCCATGGTCCTTGAGCACGCGCCACATCTCGGCGAAGACGCGCGGCTTGTCGGGCGAGAGGTTGATGACGCAATTCGAGGTGACGAGGTCGACGCTCTTCGATTCGACCGGAATGCTCTCGAGGAAGCCCTCGCGGAATTCCACCGCGTCGTAGCCGAGAGCGGCGGCGACGCGCGGCTGGTTCTGCCGGGCGACGTCGAGCATCCGGTCGGTCATGTCGACGCCGATCGCCTTTCCTGTCGGACCGACGAATCGCGCGGCGATGAAGACGTCGATCCCTGCGCCCGAACCGAGATCGACGACCACCTCTCCTTCGCGGATGCCGGCGCCCGTCATCGGCGAGCCGCAGCCGTAGAAGCGGTCGAGCACGTCCTGCGGGATGTGCGAGACGGCGGCGTCGTCGTACTTCGACGGGCAGCAGAGTTCCGCGACGGGGGTCTCGGCCGCGGCGGCGTAGAACTCCCGGACCTTGGCGCGCGGCCTGTCGACATCGAACGAGAGGACGCAGTTCGAGTGCAGCGTCAGGACCGGTTGCTGCGCGAGCGCGGCGTCGGCCGTTCCGCATGCGATCGCGCCCTCCCCCATGGCATGGAGCACCAGAGGAGCGTCGTATCCGGAACGGAGATTTTTTCGCGCGCGCTTTTCTTCCCCCAGCTCCCGCATGACGACTTTCGTCAGCTCGACGGTGATCGGGTAGTAAGGGTCGGCGCCGAGAAAATCGCCGCTGAAACACCAGGCATGCTCGATGTCTCCTCCGCCCGTGAGGAAACGGAACGGGTCGGCCTCCATCCCCGCCTTGTGTGCAAGCGAGGCGCGGCGAAGCCGCTGGATGACAGGGGAGTTGCGGAGAATCTCCTGCAGGTTCTGCGCGCGTACGTCGCCGCATCGCAACGCCCCTTCGCCAGCCAGTGCGGCCGAGGGGTAGACCGATCCGTCCGCGTAGACGCAGATCGAATCCCATCCCGCGTTACCGAGGTCGTGCTTGATGCCGGGCACGCCGTTGACGCGCCGCGCAACGGCCTCGAGATTGTCGAGAACGACGCCCTCGGCTCGCGCCGCTTCGACCGTTTCGAGGACCGCGCCGAGGAGGGGCAGGTGCTCGGGGAAGAAGCCGTTGTCCGATTCTGCCGCGCGGCCGCGCAGGTGGCTCCACATCAGATGCTGGCTTCGCGCACCGGTGCGCCTGACGATCGCCGGGATCTCGGGAAGTTCGTCGAGGTTCTCCTCGGTGGGGACCGTCGTGAGGGAGACCTCGAATCCGAGATCGGCGAGGATCCGCGCGCCGTCGAGCGCTTTCGCGAACGTCCCCGCTCCGCGGATCGCGTCGTTGGTCTCCGGACGCGCGCCATCGATCGAGACCTGAAAGCGTACCTTCGCCCGGTCGAGCGAGGTGAGTTGCTCGCGAATCCGTCCGGCGAAGAGGGTCGCGTTGGTCAGGAGGATCAGCTCCGCTCCCCGCTCTTCGGTCACGTGCTTCGCGATGGTGAAGATGTCCTTTCTGAGAAACGGTTCGCCCCCGGTGATGTAGACGCGCTCCGCTCCTGACGCTGCGGCCAAATCGATGATCGCGAGCATCTCCTCGGTCGGAAGCCCGGCCATGCCGCCGGGACCGGAAGAGACGAGGCAGTGAGAGCAGGTGAGGTTGCAGGCGTTGTTGATCTGGATCCAGAGTTCCCGCAGTCCGTCCGGCTGAACGTAGGCGTCGCGACCGCGGTACGGTTCACGTGCAAAGGGAGCGTCCGAGAGACATCCGGCGCGGTCGAGCGCGGTGAGGAAGTCGTGCACCTGAAGCCACCCCTTGCCGGCTTCGAGCCTCCGCTCCGCCGCATGACGCGCGACCAGCGCGCCGAACGAGACGGGACTCCCGGACGTTTCAGCGTCGCGGATCGTGCGGATCAGTTGCGCGCCGGCCTCTTCGACGGCGATCCAGTTCGGCGCGTCGGCGTCGATGGCGTAGGTGATGCCGTTCGATTCGAAGAAATGAAACGGGGGAACGTGGAGCGGTGTCCGCTCGGCGAGTACGGTCATCTTCTCCTCCGGACAGGTGGAACTGCGGCCTGATGACGGATGTCACGCGGCGGGAGGAGCGCGCAGACCTACCGCCAGGCCGTCGGGAAATTCCACGCGCGTGACGTCCGAAGGCGTTGCGGTGATCCGGCTGCGAAGGCGGGAGAGGAGCCGGCTGCGGAGGCGCGAGTCGGGAATCGCGCGAATCGCGCGCTCGGCGTCTTCGGCCGAGTCGATGTCGTGCACCTGGTCGAGGAGGACGACTTCCGTGCCGCCGTTGCGGAGCGCGGTGACGACGGCGTCCGCGGTCTCGCGGCTGTGCCACGGCAGCGTCTTCCAGTCGATGGCGGGGAGAGCGGCGAAGGCGGCGATGTAGAAACCGCCGTCCGGACTCCGGCCGAGCACGGCGCCTTCGGGCGTTGCGCGTTCGAGTGCGCCGCCGACGACCGGGGCCGCGACCGGCGCAACGTCGGCCGCCATGATGGCGACTTTGGCGTAGCCGAGCGAGAAGCAGTGGCCGAGGGCCCGATCGATCTTGTCGCCGATCGATGCGGCTGCGAACTCGATCGAGCCGTCCGGTCCGGCCAGTGAGAAGCCGTGTCCGGTGTCGCGGGCAAGCAGCACGTCCACCGTTTCCAGCGAGCGCAACCGCCTGATCTGCTCCCGATGGAGCTCGGCGAGAAACCTCGGAGGCAGACCCTTCCGTGCTTCTTCGCGGCGGGGATCGCCCACGAACAAGACGACGGCGCAGACGTTCACGGTGAAGGCATTGTACGAAAAGCCCCGATAGAATGCGCCGCGCATGCTGAAACTCAGTGTGACAAGTGAGATCGGCCGGCTCAGGAAAGTGCTGGTGCACCTCCCGGGGCGCGAGATCGATGTGATGGTTCCGCCGATGATGGGGCAGTTGCTCTTCGACGACATTCTTTACGGGCAGGTCGCGCGCGAAGAGCACCGTCGCTTTCAGCAGATCATCCGGTTCGTCGCGGACGAGATCTTCGACATCGAGGACCTCCTGGCCGAGGTGTTCGAAGACGAGGACGTCAAGCGCGAAATCGTGCGCGACTTCGTCGATCGGAACCGGCTGACGCGCCGCCTCCGGACGTTTCTGCTCGACCAGACGCCGGCCGCCCTCGCGGAAGTGCTCATCGGCGGCATTCCGAGCGAGCGGAAGTCGGGAGAAGTGCCGGCCTTCGATCTGCTGCCGGTGCCGAACTTCTTTTTCATGCGCGACCCGCAGGTGGTGGTCGGCGACGGGGTGGCGATCTCCGGAATGGCGACGCAGGCGCGTCGCCGCGAGGCGCTCCTCTCGCGCTACGTGTTTCAATACCACCCGCACTTCCGCGGGCAGGACATCTTCTGGGTCGACCTGGTCGGGAGCGGGTCGAGCGAGCGGCGCGTGCGGCGCACCGCGCCGACACTCGAGGGGGGCGATGTCCTGGTCGCGCGCCGCGACCTTCTGCTGGTCGGTGTGACCGAGCGCACCAACCGCGCCGGCGTCGAAGCGTTCGCCGAGTCGCTCAAGAAGTCCGCAGCGGGGGTCAAGACGATCATCGTGGTCGACATTCCGCGGCAGCGGTCCTTCATGCATCTCGACACGGTCTTCACGTTCATCAGCCGCGACGAGTGCCTGATCTATCCGCCGGTGATCCTTCCGGGAGGCGACCAGGCCGCGACGGTGGCGACGCTCGACCTGACGAAGCGGACCCTGACCTATTCTCGCCAGAAGTCGCTGCTCGGCGCCCTCAGGAAACATGGCTTCGACCTCGAACCGGTCTACTGCGGCGGACGCAATGCCGTCGACCAGCAGCGCGAGCAGTGGACCGATGGCGCGAACGCGTTCGCGCTCGCTCCCGGCATCGTTCTGCTCTATGAGCGAAACGTCCGGACGGCCGAGGAACTCTCGAGGCGCGGCTACCACATCATCTACGAAGACGATCTCCTGTTAGGCCGGACGGAGTTGGAAACGTGGACGAACAAGAAATACGCCATTCACCTGCAGGGACACGAACTCTCGCGTGCCCGCGGCGGGCCCCGCTGCATGACCATGCCCCTCGAGAGGGAGGAGCTGTGAGGTTTCCGGACTCCCGCTTCCGGATCGCGAACCGGTCCCGGTCCCATCGGCGACCGGGTCCGGCACCGGCCATCGAGGTCCGGCTCCCGGCATGAACCGGCTCGCTCTCATCGCCTTCGGCGGCAACGCGCTGCTCCGGCCCGAGGACCGCGGAACGCAGGAGGAACAACTGGGCCGCGCGAAGCAGGCCGCGAGGTGGCTGGCGGAGATCGTCCGTCAGGGCCACAAACTGATCGTCGTCCACGGCAACGGCCCGCAGGTCGGAAACATCCTCATCCAGGCGGAGGAGGCATCGACGAAAATCCCGCCGCAGTCGCTCGATGTCTGTGTCGCGCAGACGGAGGGTTCGATCGGTTTTCTGTTGCAGCAGGCCATTCGAAACCGCCTCGAGGCCCTCGGAATCTCCGGCGAGGTCTCGACGGTGCTCACCGAGGTGGAAGTCGATCCGAACGACCCGGCATTCAAGCGGCCGACCAAGCCGATCGGCCCCTTCTTCACCCGCTATCGAGCCGAGGCGCTGGAACGCGACCTGGGGTGGACCATGCGCGAGGACGCCGGGCGCGGGTGGCGGCACGTCGTTCCGTCACCCCGCCCGCGGAGGATTCTCAACGTCAACACGATCCGCCACATGCTCGAAGGGGCGACGGTACTGATCGCCGCGGGCGGAGGAGGCATTCCGGTGGTGCGCGGCCGCGACGGCCAGTGGCGCGGCGTCGAGGCGGTCATCGACAAGGACTACGCCGCCGCGGCGCTCGGCATCGAGCTGAACGTCGATCTCTTCATCATCCTCACCGGCGTGGCTAAGGTCGCGATCCGGTTCGGCACGCCCGAGCAGCAGAACCTCGACGTCATCACCGCAGCCGATGCAGAGCGCCATCTCGCACAGGGAGAGTTTCCTCCCGGCTCGATGGGGCCGAAGATCGAGGCGGCCGTGCAGTTCGTCCGGGCGACGGGGAAGGAAGTTCTGATCACGGACGTCGACCATCTGCGCGAAGCGCTGGCCGAGGGGAAGGGTGGCACCCGCATCGTTCCGGGATGATCATCCGCACGTGCCGCAGTCGCACGCGGCGCGGAGGCGTTCGAAGGTCCAGATCCCGTAGGTGTGTCCGTCGGCCCAGTTCGGCTGGATCGCATAGTTGCCGACCCGCTCCACACCGGCGAGTTGGAACGAGGCCGGCGTGAAGCGCTGCTGCGGACCGTACGACATTCTTCCGAACAGGTCGGGTTCGCCCGAGCATACGGCGCAGGGGCAGGAGCGGCGCAGGGTTTCGAGCCGGTAATATGATTCGTGTCCGTCGTCCCAGATGACGACGAGCGTGTCTCCGACGATCTGCCAGTTTTCGGGTCGCGGCACGTGCGGAGACTACCACTGCATGCCGACCTACAAGCTCACCATCGAATACGAGGGGACGCGGTACTCCGGATGGCAGGCTCAGGGAAATACGCCGAAGACCGTTCAGGGGAAGCTGATCCGCGCCGCCTCGGACGTCTTCGGCAATGTCGACGCCGGAGGGGCTGGACGGACGGACGCGGGCGTTCACGCCGCCGGACAGGTCGCGCATCTTCGGGTGCAGAAGGCGGTCGCCCCGGCGATCCTGGCACGCAAGATCAACGATCTGCTGCCGCACGACATCCACATCCTGCGCGCCGAGCGGGCCAGCGACCGCTTCCACGCCCGGCATGACGCCGTCTCTCGCGTCTACCTCTACCAGATTTCGACGCGACGGACCGCCTTCGCGAAGCCGTTCGTCTGGTGGGTCAGGGACCCGCTCGACGTCGAGGCGATGCGGCGTGCGGCGGCGCACGTGCCGGGGCGCCACGATTTCGGCGCGTTCAGCGACAAGCGCCTGCCCGCCGGCGAGTCGAGGATCGTGGTCGTCGAGTCGTTCGACGTCGCGCGTGCCGGCGATCTGGTTCTGGTCCGCGTCCGCGCCTCGCACTTTCTCTGGAAAATGGTTCGCAAGCTCGTCGCGTTTCTCGTCGAAATCGGGCGCGGTTCGATGGCCCCCGCCGCGCTCGCCGAAAGGCTGCGGCCGGGTGCAGAGATCTTCTCCCCCACCGCGCCGCCTTCCGGCCTCTTTCTCGAAGCGATCGTCTACGAAGGAGAAACGTTCGACCGGCCGCTCATGCCGGTCGTCCCCGTCATCACTCCATGACTGAACAGAAGATCCTGACGCGGATGCGCCGCCTCTTTCCCGACATCGGCGACGACGCCGCGGTCGTCGGCGACGAAGTGATCACGACCGATCTTCTCATCGAGGACGTCGATTTCACCGCCTCCGTTCCGCTCCGTTTCGTCGCCCGGAAAAGCCTGACCGTGAACCTCTCCGACGTCGCTGCGATGGGAGCGACGCCGGCGCATGCAGTGGTGGCGCTTGGACTTCCCCCCTGGGCGGATGTCGACGTGATCTCGGTGGCCCTCGCGGAAAAGGCGATCGAGAACGGCGTGAGGATCGTCGGAGGCGATCTCTCGCGCGCGGAGAAGCTCATCATCTGCATCACGGCCACGGGGAAGCTGCTCGGCCGTCCTCTCCTCCGCAGCGGCGCGCGGCGCGGCGACTGGATTTACGTCAGTCGTCCGATCGGAGGCTCGGCCGCCGGTCTCACCCTGCTGCAGCACGGCTGGAAGATCGAGCGCGACGGGGCCGTGCACCCGCCGAAGCGCACCGGTCGCGCGCAGATCGAGTTCGCCTCTTCCGCCATCCGGCACCACGTCGATCCGGAGGCGGAAGTGAAACTCGGTCCGGCACTGGCCGCAATTCCCGAAGTCAGTTCCTGCATCGATCTGTCCGACGGCCTGTCGACCGACCTGCACAACCTCTGTGATGCCTCCGCCTGCGGCGCGGAGATCGACCGCGAACGCATTCCGGTGTTCCCGGACCTGCTGACCGCCGGCCCGTCGCTCGGGGTCCGCCCGCAGGAGGCCGTCCTGCACGGCGGCGAGGAGTTCGCGCTCCTGTTCACCGCGTCGCTCGGCGAGCAGGAGCTGCGTGCGAAGCTCGGCCGGGCGGTCCATGCCATCGGACGGATCACGGAGGGCCGCGACGTAGTGCTGAAGGGAGAGGGAGTGTTAGGCCGGGGTGGCTTCGATCACTTCGGATGAGCGGTCACTTCCTGCGGGAAGCGAGGTTCGAGGCGACGGCGCAGACGAAAGCGCCGATGCCGAGAGTGGTCCGAAGGGCGTGAGCGCGGCTCCAGTTGCGGGCCAGCGACTGCGACCGGTCGCTCGGATAGTCCGCCGCCGGCTGCTGTTCGAGTTCCTTGTTGAGCGGAACCGTGACCATGATCGTCGCCGCCAGAACGCCGGCGAGGCCGAGCGCCGTCGCGGCGTCCAGAATCCGCCGCGCCGGTGCGACGCCGCGCGAGCCGACGGCGAGCGTCACCGCCGTCCCGAGAGCCACCGGCCCGATGGCGTTGAAGTAGTTCGGAGGACGGTGACGCCGTTCGTCCGTGCGGCGCGGCAGCTCGTTCTCCCATCCCGGTACGAGCGCCGCTTCGCCGAACCCGAGCGATCCTGCCAGGAGACCGGAAGTCGTCAGATTGATGAAGCGAAGAGCCGATTCGATCGAGGGCTTCACGAAATTAGTATGCAATGGGCGACGGGCAGCGGGCAATGGGCAACCTGTTTGCCCGGTCACGGGGACTCCTCACCCCCTGACCGCGGATCGTTCAGCGCGCCGCTTCGAGCTGCTTGATGCGGCTGACGACGTCGCGGTAGTTGGTGTTCATGCCGTAGACCTCCAGGAACGCCTTCTGCGCATTCGCCGTGTCGCCCACTTCGACGTAGGCCGATCCGAGATCGTAGAGGAGTCCGATGTGCTCCTCTTCGGTCAGTTCGGGGATCTCGAGACCCTTGCGATACCACTTGATGGCGAGCTGCGGCATCCCCTTCTCGAGGAAACAAAGACCGAGCATCGACGCGCACTCGACGGCGCGCTTCGGATCTTTCGAGGCGAGCTGAAACTCACCGATGGCCTCGTCGATCAGTCCCATCTCCTTGTAGGCGATGCCGAGGTTGTAGTGGGTGTCGTAGTCCTCGCTGTCGAGCTGCTGTTCGACCCCCTTCTTGAACTCCTTGAAAATCTGCTCGAGCGACTGTTCCTCCTCGGCGAGGGGCACGGGCTCGAGGTCTTCGGCGAGTTCCGACTCGAGTTCCGAGGCGAGATCGAAGAAATTGTCCTCGTCGGCGAAGAGGCTCTCCTCATGCTCGGGAGCGATCGCTGCCACCGGCGCGGCAGGAGGCTCGACCGCCTGCGGCGGCGGGGCGGGAATCGTCATCTCGTCGTCTTCGGGGATGGCGGCGAGCAGCTCGCTCTCGATCTCGTCGCGCGAAAGCGTCGGCGGCCGGGATGGGGCGGGCGGGGGCGGGGGAGCGGCGGAGGCGGCCGCGGCCTGCTCGAGACGCTCGAGACGCTCGAGAAGCGAAGGATGGTCGGGATACGAGACAAGGAGAACCTCGACCTTCCGGCGCGCCTCGTCGTAGAGCTCCTGTTCGATGTAGAAGTCGATCTCGCCGAGTTGCTCGAACGAAGGCTCGTCGGCCACGGCCGCCGGTTCTTCGGCAAAGAGCGGCGGTTCCTCCGCGGGAGCGCCGAAATCGAACGCCGGTTCCGAAGCGACGGCCTCGATTTCCGGCCCGGGAACGACGGCTTGGGCTTCGTCACCGCCCGCCATCGCCGTGTCGAGGTTGATCGCGTCGACGTCGAAATTCACGCCGCCGCTGTCGAGGTCGATGCTGATTTCCTCCGAGGCAGCGATCTCCGTGGCCAGCAGGGAATCGGGCTCCACCACGGGCGGCGGAGGTGCCGGCTTTTCGACGGTCTTCGGCTTCGGACGTTCGACGGTCTTCGGCCGCGGCACTTCCTGCGTTGCCGGTCTGGCGGGTTTTGCCGGCGCCGCCTCGAGCGACTGGCCTCTCGAGAGGAACTCGTTGTGGACGGCGTCGATCGCGTCGGTGTCGCCCTTCTCCCGCAGCACGTTGATGAAGTTGAGCGCGGCGGCGCGGGCATCGGCGAACGCTCCCTCGTCGAGGAGCAGCCGGTAGAGGCGTTCGTGCGCGGTGACGTTGCGAGGGGAGCGTTCGAGCACCGCCCGGAGGTGCTCGGCCGCCTTTTCCGCCAGGCCGTATTTCGCGAAGACCTCCGCCTCGGTCAGATGCTCGGTGACGAAATCGAGGTCCTCTTCTTCCTCGACGGCGGAGGGGATCTCCGCCTCCGGCACGACCGGCGCGGGGATGGGAGGAGGCTCGGCGACCGCGCCGAAATCGAGTTCGATCGGCGGTGACGGATCGAAGTCGATGGCGATCGCCGGCTCGGTCGGCTCTTCGATGTCGAATGTGGGGACCGGTTCCTCCAGTTCCATCGCCAGCGAGATGTCGGGTCTCGGCGGCGGAGGAGCGGCCGGTTGCGGCGGGGTCTGCGGCCGGGTACTGATGGGTGCCTTGACGCCCATCTGCTGCATCACGAACTGCAGCTTCGTCCGGTGCTGCGCGTTCTGCGGCTCGCGCTCGATGAGGCGCTCGAGCGCCTTCGCGGCCTGTTCGTAGTTCCGCTCGGCCAGACAGGCTTCGGCGAGCGTGCTGAGCGCGGAGACGATGTTCGTTTCCTCGTTGAGGCGGGTATAGA
>DATLYG010000013.1:0-7761 GCA_035574985.1 Thermoanaerobaculia bacterium
CCGGTTCACTTCCCGCCGGAGCTGCAGCTTGTGCTCTTCGGCCAGAGGCAGCGCCTCGACCCGCTCGCGGTACGTGTCGGCCTCGCGTTCGCCGGCACCGGAGTCTCCGAGTTCGTCCTGGATGATCCGGAGCTGTTCGCGGAGATAGGTCTCGCGTTCGCGGCGGTCGATCGACGACTGGATCTGCCGCTGCAGCTCGCGGTCGAACGTCGCCTTTCCGATGTCGCGCTGGATCCACTCGATCAGCAGCTCGAGCCTCTCGATCGGATTGACCGTCTCGAGAAGGAGCTGCTTTTCCTCGAGCGGGAAGTTGACGAACGACGAGAGGAGATCGGCGAACGTGTCCGGCCCCTCGTTGATGTTCATCCGGAGGATGTTCAACACTTCGTTGGAATACTTCGCGTCGCTTTCGACCAGTTTCTCGAAGAGCGACAGCGCCTTGTTCATGAGCGTGTCGGTCTTGACCGTCTTCGGGATCTGCCGCGTCACCACCTCGCGCAGCCTGGCCTCGAAGTAGGGCTCGTGCTGGAGCATCTGCACGAGTTCCACGCGCTGGCGCCCCTGCAGAAAGAGCTGATAGCGGTCGGAAGAGAGGGGGAGACGCTGCACGATCGCCGCGAGGACGCCGATGTGCGACAGGTCCTCGGCACGGGGGTTTTCCTTGTCGCCGCTCTTCTGGCAGAAGGCGGCGATGAGATTCTGATCGTCCGGCAGGCTTTTCAGCAGACGGACGTTGCGGTCGATCCCGACCTGCAGCGAAAGAACGCCTCCCGGAAAGAGTACCGACGAGACGAGCGGGATGATCGGGAGCCGGTTCGGCACGTCGATGTCGATCCAGTCGACGGGTCCCGGTTTGCTGCGGCCTGACTGTGGCATTCGTCTCCGGCTTTCATGCGAACTGCGTGCTCTTTGCGAGGTGCCCTATACTGAGCACGGGTTCGGCGTTCACGGGCACGCGAATTGTAGAAAATGCCCCACGCTTGAACAATCAGGCCGACGAGGGTGTACTGAGGATGGCTGAGCCGGTTTCCCCGGACATCTCGGATCCTTCGCTCAAGCGTGCGGATCTGCACTGCCACAGCCGTTTCTCGGTGTTCAAATATTTCCGCCGCGCAAACACCCGCGACTGCTACAACGCTCCGGAAGACGTCTACCGCATCGCCAAAGAACGCGGGATGTCGTTCGTCACCCTCACCGATCACGATTCCATCGACGGCGCGCTCTATCTCCTCGACAAGCATCCCGACCTGACCGACTTCTTCATCGGCGAGGAGGTCGAAACCTATTTTCCCGAGACGCGGCAGCGCATCCACATCGGCGTCTGGGGCCTCGACGAGGAGCAGCACCGCGAGATCCAGCGTCTGCGCCGCAACATCCGCGAGCTCGTTCCCTACCTGAAGCAGCAGCGCCTGGTCTTCGGGATCAACCACCTGTTTCAGAACTATCGGATGAAAAACGTCGCCGCCCGCTACATCGCCGAGCTGCTGGAGATGTTCGACATCTTCGAAGTACTCAACGGTGCGATGGCGTCGTTTCACAACCGGATGGTGCAGCAGCTCGTCACGACGATGCGCGAGCGCGGCCGCCGCATCTCGATGGTCGGCGGCTCGGACGCCCACACGCTCAAGCATCTCGGCAAGGTCCACACCGTCGCCAGGGGTGAAACGCCGGCGGAGTTCCTCGAGAACGTCCGCAACGGCGACTGCTTCGCCTGGGGAAGCGAGATGCGGTTCAGCGAGCTGATCACCGACATCTATCTGCTCATCCTCGCCTATCACGGTGAGACGCGCAGCGATCTGCTGTCGGCGGAGTACACACGCGCCGACAAGGCCATTCAGCTCGCCGGGCGCCTGGCGAGCGTCCCCACCGCCATCTCCGGCCTGCCGGCGGCGATCACCTCGCTGAACTACCTCAAGCAGATCGTCGTCACGAAGGGAATCTCGCTCCGCTTCCGCAAACTCGTCGACGAGATCCGGCCCGGCCTCGCCTCGGGCGACCCGTGAGGAACCCCCGTGACGCGGCGTATCGTGACGTGGGGTGGGACACGACGTGTCTACGAAGGCCTGGGGACGGGATTCCGCCCGGAGATGAGCGTCGACAACGACGGAATCGCGATCGACCCGGCAGTGGCCCGCCGCCTGTTCCCTCGCGTCCAGCGGAGTGCTTCATGAATATCTTGCCTTTTGTTGCCACTCGCCGCCGCGGCAAAAGCCAAGAGATTGATGAAGCACTACACTAGAAGTTCAGGGCGAGGCCGCCGACGTACTTGCGCGACACGCCGTCCGACTCGACCGGATCGACGAGGAAGGGCGAGTTCTCGGCGCGGACGACTTCGAGGCCCACGAGGAGCGTCAGGTCGAGCGGCAGCTGGAGCGGCTGCGCCATCCGGACGTTGACCCGCTGGCTGCGGTATTCGCCGGCGCGCGCCGGCTGCGGCTGGCGGATGCCGCGATAAGAAACGACCAGCGACGTGCCGGTCGGAAGGTAGATGGACTGCAGGTCGCCCGTCAGATAGACCTTCGATGCGTCGCCGCCCTTTCCACCCTTCGATGCCGTCCCCGCGCTCGTGGCGACGTCGACGCTGAACTTCCCGCCGAGTTCCCTCCGGTACGAGACGCGGAGATCGCGGCGGACGTCATCCGCATCGACATGGAGACCGTCCCAGAAGGGCTCGAATCCGTCCGCCAGCAAGACGCGCAGCGGCGCGTCGACGGCCGTGATGGTGGCCACCGCCGAGAAGCGCGCCGACGACTCTTCACCCGACACCACTCCGAAGCTCCACGTGTAGCGCGGCAGAACGCGCGTGTCGTCGCGTCCGGCGGCGATGATCATCGGGAGCAGAACCGATTGCTTCTCCCGCTCTCCGACCTTGTACATCCCCGAAGCCACGAGCGAGGCCGACTTTCCGAACCGCCACTCCAGGCCGGTTCTCGGGGCCCACTCCGTCCCTTCCGCACCGATCCTGCTGGCCAGCCCGTACTGAAGAACGAACGACGGCGACAGATCGACCGCCCCGTTCGCGGAAATGTTCGCCAGGCGCAGCGGAACGTCGGGATCGCTGCGGAGGTTCTCCTGCGTCACCCGAAGCGAAACGGAGATGTCGTTGCGTCCCGTCTGCAGCACCGTCGTGTCACCGGTGATCTCGAACAGGTCCGATCCGGCCGGATTCACGGCGAAGAGGTTCTGGTGGCCGAAGTAGCGGACGTGCACGCGAGCGGGACCGTGCTCCCACTCGAAGTCGTGTGCGCGTACGTCGGCCTGGCCGGAGGCCCCGGCCCCGTCGCGATAACGCCACCATGTCTTCAGCGACGTGATGCGATAAACGTCGTGTTCGCCCGGACTGAACTCCATCGCCATCGCCGCCGATTCGGCCAGCGGCGCACCGAAGCGCTCGTCGTCCGCCGGGTCGTCGATCCGATGGACGTTGCCGCGCACGCCGATCTTCGCCTTCTCGCCGATCCGGCTCCGGACGCCCACTTCCGTCTGCGCGAAACCGGGAGCATCAGCGGTCGCGACCCCCGTGAGAGAACGCATCTCCCCCTGGAAGCGAGGGGCCTGGAACGCCACCGCGGCAGGCTCTCCCATCAGCGCGTCGAGCTCGCGCAGCACGTCGGGAGGGAGCGATCCGCGGATTTCCCACAGCTCCTGCGAGGCGGTCTTCTTCCGCGGCCCCTTCTCGTTTTCCAGAGCAAGGGTGATCTTCTGGCTGGGCCGCGTCGGAAGCAGCGTCGTGATTGCCGGCAGGAACCCCGGCTTGACCGCGACGATCTTGTAGATGCCCGAAGGAAGCGGCGGCAGCGCGAACGTGCCGTCGCTGGTGGTGTAGGTCTGGGTGGCGGCGAAGTCGGCCAGGTTGAGGGCGATCACGAGGGCGTTGGCAACCGGGCGCGCCGCGTTCCTGACGCTGCCGAGGACCTGCATCGCCCCGGGAAGAGGAACCTCGGCCCCGGCCGGCACTGCAGTCATCAGCGTCGCAAGGCACAGTGCGACGGCTCGGAACCGCGGACGCATATTCCTCCTATCGCTCGAGCGAGTCTAGAGAGATCCTTCGAGGCAAGTCAAACACGCATCCAGTGAAACCATGTCGCAAAACGGTGAGCTTCCCGCTGGCGGACCCGGCCGCCCTCACATCCTCACGCGGTGAACGCGCAGCAGGTTGGTCTTCGCGCGCTGGTAGATCGGCGAACCCATCAGGATCACCAGCCGGTCGCCGGGACGGACGATCTCCTTCCCCAGCAGATAGTCATCCACCCGGTCGACGATCTGCTCGTGGTACTCCCCCGCATCCTTCAGCACGTACGGCTGGACTCCCCACAGCATGTTCATCCGCCTCGCCACTCCGCTCGACGGAGTGAGGGCGATGATGGGAGGTTTCGGGCGGAACTTCGACATCAGCCGGGCCGTGAATCCGGTCTGGGTGAAGACGACGATGTACTTGGCGTCGATCTGCTCGGCCGCGTAGTCGGCTGCGCCGGCGAGCCCATCGGTGAACTCGTCGATTTCCTTCGATTTCCGGAACGGGGCCCGCGCCCGGACCGAAAACGCATCGAGGTGTTGTTCGGCCGTGCTGATGATCCTCGCCATCATCTGCACGGCGTGGACGGGATAGTGGCCGGAGGCCGTCTCGGCCGAGAGCATCACCGCGTCCGAGCCGTCGAAGATCGCGTTGGCGACGTCCGAAGCTTCCGCACGCGTGGGGCGCGCGTTCGCCGTCATCGACTCGAGCATCTGCGTGGCCGTGATCGCGAAGCGTCCCCAGCGGCTGGCCGTGGCGAGAATCCGCTTCTGCACCACCGGCACCTGCTCGGGCGGCAGCTCCACGCCGAGGTCGCCTCGTGCGACCATCACGCCATCGCTGACTTCGAGAATCTCCTCCAGCGCGTCGATCGCCTGCGGCTTTTCGAGCTTCGCCACGACGTTGATCTCGTCCCCGCCGTGCGAGGCGAGGAGGCCGCGCAGTTCCTCGATGTCGCTCTTCCGCCGGATGAACGACGCGGCTAGGTAGTCGAGCTGATGCTCGGCGGCAAAACGGACATCCTCCCGGTCCTTCTCGGTGATGGCGGGAATCGACAGCTCCGAATCGGGGAAGTTCATCCCCTTGCGGGAGGAGATCGGCCCGCCATGGATGACCCGCGTGAAAACGCTGTCCTCGTCGATCGACGTGACGACCAGCTCCACCAGCCCGTCGTTGATCAGGATGCGCTGGCCCGGTTCGACCTCGCGCGGCAGCGACTGCAGCGAGGTCGAGACCCGCGTCGCATTCCCCATGACCTTCTGCGTCGTGATCTCGAAGGTGGCACCGTCCTCGAGGTGGACGACCCCCTCCACTTCGCCGATCCGCAGCTTCGGCCCCTGGATGTCCCCCATGATCGGGATGTAGCGCCCGATCGCGGTCGAGGCATTGCGGACGATCCCGATGATCCGCCGGCGGTCCTCCGGCGTGCCATGCGAGAAGTTCAGCCGGAAGACGTCGACGCCCGCCGTCAGAAGACGATGCACCACATCTTCCGTGCTGCAGGCCGGGCCGAGCGTGGCGATGATTTTCGTCTTGCGCATCAGAATCGAGGCCGACTTGCGCCCGGCGCAACGATCAGCCTCCCCGCCTCAGGTGGCCGCCAGCGCCGGCTGCACCGACCGCCCCAGCACGCGCGCGATCGCGTCGACCTCCCGGACGAGCTGGGCGAAGGTGTCGGGAAGAATCGCCTGCGGACCGTCCGAGAGCGCCTCTTCCGGCTTGTGGTGCACCTCGATCAGCACGCCGTCGGCACCGACGGCGATCGCCGCCCGCGACATCGGCACCACCTTGTTCCGCTTTCCCGTCCCGTGGCTCGGATCGACCATGATCGGCAGATGGCTGATCCGCTTGATGGCCGGTACGACGGAGAGATCGAGCGTGTTGCGCGTGTGGTCGGCGAAGGTGCGGACGCCGCGCTCGCAGAGAATCACCCGGTAGTTGCCTTCCGACATGATGTACTCGGCCGACAGCAGCAGCTCGTCGAGCGTGGCCGACATCCCCCGCTTCAGCAGCACCGGCTTCCGCGCGCGGCCGGCCGCCTTCAGGAGCGAGAAGTTCTGCATGTTGCGCGCGCCGATCTGGATGCAGTCGGCGTACTGGTCCACCAGGGCGAGCGATTCGTGATCGATCGCCTCGGTGACGATCGGGATGTCGAACTCCTCGCGGACACGTGCCAGGATCTCCAGCCCCGCCTCCCCCAGCCCCTGGAACGAATAGGGCGAGGTGCGCGGTTTGTAGGCCCCGCCGCGCAAGAGCTGCCCTCCGGCCCGCTTGATCCCCTCGGCAATCGTGCGCGTCTGGTCGAGCGACTCGACCGCGCACGGCCCCCCGACGACCACCACCCCATTGCCGCCGACATCGACTCCGCCGACGTCGACGATCGAGTCGTCCGGCTTCGCCTCGCGGCTGACCAGCTTGTAGGCGTGGGAGACGCGGATGACTTCCTTGACGCCCGGGAAATTCTCGAGAATCTCCGGGTCGGCCGCCCTCTGCTGTCCCGTGATGCCGATCGCCGTGCGCTGGGCCCCGGGGATCGGATGGGCCTTCAGTCCGATTTTCTCGATGTGGCGAACGACCGCCTCGATCTGCTCCGGCCTCGCGCCGGCCTCCATTACGATGAGCATGGGGAGAGTCCTCTCAGGAGCTGTGGGGGAACGCGGCGGAATCGCATCGCACCGCTGATCTGTTCCGCTGTCAGTATAATCGACAGTCCAGCCGGAGCTCTGCCATGAAGAAAACCCTCGTTCTGCTCTTCGCCTCCCTTCTTCTCTCCGCCCAGGCGTTCGGGGCCTACATCGTCGTGCTCAGGAATGGCACGCAGTACAAGGCGAAGAAGAAGTGGACCGTCCAGGGCGGCAAGGCTCTGGTGGAACTCGAGTCCGGGCAGATTCTCCAGCTCGACCCGGCGCTCATCGACGAGGCGAAGTCGGAGCAGATGACGAAGCTCGGGCTCGGCGACGCGAAGCTCATCGATCTCAACCCGAATCTTCCGGAGACCGGAACCGCAGCGAAGCAGCCGTCGCTCGGTGACGTGGTGAAACTCCGCCAGCCGAAGAGCGCAGAACCGCCTCCCGCGGCGGCCTCACAGCCCGCGCCGGCCTCTCCCGCTCCCGCGCCGGCATCCGGAAAGCTCCTCCCGTCGATGGTCACCGAGAAATTCGATCGGGCCTACGAGAACGTCGGCATGTTCGGCAACAAGGTGACGGCCACCGGTCCCGATTCGATCCGCGCCGAGGTGACGGCCGATACGGAGGACAAAGTCTTCAACGCCATTTCCGCCACGTCGTTCCTGATGCTGCGCAATGCCGGCGTCGACGGCGTCACCATCAACGTCGTCGAACTCTTCATGAAGATGACCAACGGCGGTGCGGCCGGACGTTTCCGCATGACGCGCGCCGACGCGGAAGCGATCGACCGGAAGCAGATCTCGCTGCAGGACTACTTCGTCCGGCACGTCCTCTACTGAGACGCCGGCTCCCGGACGACTTCGGCGTTCGCTTCTCCCCCGTACACGATGATGTAGCGGAAGCTCCGCAGGCGCGGATCGATCAGCGTCCGCTCGCCGGCCGCGAAGACGAACGGGTGCGTGGTTCCCTCGAGGTGGAACAGCTCTTCGCGCACGTTGGCAAACCGCACGTTCACGAGCCGGCTGAAGGGGGGGACGTACTTCATGGTCAGCTTCGCGTGTCCCCGGACGGGACCGAAGTCGAACGCCGTCGCCCTCACCCGACGCGATGACGCCACCG
>DATLYG010000014.1:0-10518 GCA_035574985.1 Thermoanaerobaculia bacterium
GCTTGAGCCCCGCCGCACTGAAGGTCGGCGAACGAGAGCGGCCAGAGAGGCGTGCTCCGGGTCGCGGGGATCGCGATGCGGCAAATCTGGGGAGAGGGGCTCGAGCCCGCCGCGCTGAAGCGCCGCATTCCAGAGGGGTTCCGGGTCGCGGGGATTGCGATGGGGCGAATCTGGAGAGAGGGGCTCGAGCCCGCCCTGCGCCAGAGCCGGGGATGGTGAGAATCCGCCCGTGACGACCTTTTTCGAAACGCTCAGCGAACTGATCGCAGCCGGCGTTCCGCTGGTCACCGTCACGGTCGTCGACCGGAGCGGAAGCGTTCCGCAGGACCCGGGTGCGAAGATGATCGTCACCGCCGCGGGGCTCCACTCCGGAACCGTCGGCGGAGGGAGGATCGAGACGAAGGCGATCGACGAGGCGCAAAAGATGCTGCGGGGGGACATCGGGGAGGCGACGCGATTCGTGCAGTGGAATCTCAACCGGGACGTGGGGATGACCTGCGGCGGTGTGGTGCGCCTTTACTTCGAGTCGCACAACGTCGCGCGCTGGAACATCTGGGTGTTCGGCGCGGGGCACGTCGGGCAGGCACTGGTGACGCTCCTCTCGCACCTCGACGCGCAGGTGACCTGCGTCGACCCGCGCCCTGAATGGATCGGCAGGCTTCCGAAGTCGCCGCGCGTGCGGACCATCGTCACGGACGACATGAAGTCGCTGGTCGGCGAGATCCCTTCCGACGCCTACGTGGCGCTGATGACGACGGGTCACGCCACCGACCTGCCGATCCTCACCGAGATTCTCCGCACGCGGCGCTTCCCCTACCTCGGCGTGATCGGAAGCCGCTCGAAAGCAATCGTTCTCCGCCGCGATCTCGCCGCGGCCGGCCTCTCCGACGAGGCGCTGCAGTCCTTCCACTGCCCGATCGGGCTCGACATCGGCACGAACCATCCCTTCGAAATCGCCGTCAGCATCGTCGCGCAAATGCTGGGCCGACGCGGGACCTCCGGCGGGGACCGGAACTGAGCCGGGCCGGCGGCCACGCATCGGGCAGGAGTCACCCGTGCGCCGACTGCGATACCATCGGACTCCCCTGTGATGGATCAGCGGTTCATCTGCATCCACGGACATTTCTACCAGCCGCCGCGCGAGAACCCGTGGCTGGAGGCGGTCGAAACGCAGGACTCGGCCCACCCGTATCACGACTGGAACGAACGCATCACCGCGGAGTGCTACGCGCGCAACGCGACGGCCCGCATCCTCGACGCCCAGGACCGCATCCGGCAGATCGTCAACAACTACCAGAGCATCAGCTACAACTTCGGACCGACTCTCCTGAGCTGGCTCGAACAGCGCTCTCCCGAGACCTACCGCGCCGTGCTCGATGCCGACCTGGCCGGCCGCCGGCGTTTCTCCGGTCACGGCTGCGCGATCGCCCAAGTCTACAACCACGTCATCCTTCCTCTGGCGAACGACCGCGACAAGCGGACGCAGGTCATCTGGGGCGTGCGCGACTTCCAGTGGCGCTTCGGACGGAAGCCGGAAGGGATGTGGCTTCCGGAGACCGCGGTGGACGTCGCCTCGCTGGAGGCGCTGGCCGAGCAGGGGATCCGCTTCACGATCCTCGAGCCGCACCAGGCGCGCCGCTACCGCGCGATCGGGGCGCGCGAATGGACGGAGGTGAACGGCGGTCTCGATCCGACGATGGCGTACCGGTGCACGCTCCCCTCCGGCCGCAGCCTCGCGATCTTTTTTTATGACGGCCCGATCTCGCGAGCGGTGGCCTTCGAGAATCTCCTGGCGCGGGGGGAACACCTCGCGCACCGGCTCGTCGGCGCGTTTTCGGCGTCGCGCCAGCACGCGCAACTAGTCAACATCGCCACCGACGGCGAGACGTACGGCCACCATCACCGGCACGGCGAGATGGCCCTCGCCTATGCCCTCCACTACATCGAGGCGCAGCGCCTGGCGAGGCTGACCAACTACGGCGAGTTCCTCGAGAAATACCCGCCGACGCACGAGGTCGAGATCAACGAGCGTACGTCGTGGAGCTGTCCGCACGGCGTGGAGCGGTGGCGAAGCGACTGCGGGTGCAGCACCGGCGGCGGTCATGGATGGAACCAGCAGTGGCGGCGCCCGCTTCGCGAGGCGTTCGACTGGTTGCGCGACTGCGCGGCCGGGATCTACGAGAATGCGAACGCGCTGAGCGACCCCTGGGCCGCCCGTGACGACTACATCGACGTGATCCTCGACCGCTCGGACGAGAACGTCGACCGCTTCCTCCGCCGCCACATGACGCCGCATGGGGACGCCGTCACGGCGCTCGAACTGCTCGAGATGCAGCGCAACGCGATGCTCATGTACACGAGCTGCGGCTGGTTCTTCAACGACATCTCCGGGATCGAGACGATCCAGGTCCTCCTCTACGCCGCGCGCGTGATTCAGCTCGCGGAGAAGATCTCCGGGCGCTCGCTGGAAGGGGAGTTCCTCGATCGCCTGGCGGCAGCGCGCAGCAATCTTCCGGATCGCGGCACGGGCCGCGACATCCATCAGCGGGAAATCGTCCCCGCCCGGCTCGACCTGACGCGCGTGGCCGCGCACTATGCCGTGGCTTCGCTCTTCGACAATTTCGACGACGACGTCACGGTCTACTGCTACCGTGTGACGCGCAGCGATTTCGACATCTATCGAGCCGGCCGCGCGCGCATGGCCATCGGATCCATCACCGTCTCGTCAAAGATCACCCGCGAGCAGGCCTCCTTCGAGTTCAGCGTCCTCCATCTCGGCGAGACGGAGATCACCGGCGGCGTCCGAAGCATCACCACGGCGGAGATCTACGACGAGGTCAAGCGCGAGCTGCGCGAGACGTTCCGCCCCGGCGGCATCCCCGACGTCATCCGACTCCTCGACAGCTACTTTTTCGAGAACCCAGTCTCGATCCGGTCGCTCTTCCGCGACGAGCAGCGGCGCATCCTCAACGTGATCTGCAACGCCACCCTCGAGGAGGCCGAGTCGGCCTTCCGCGCCCTGCACGAGCGTTACGACCCGCTCATGCGCTTCCATGCGCGCCTCGGCATTCCGCTGCCGAAAGTGCTGCAGACCGCCGCGGAGTTCGACCTCAATCTCCGCCTCCGGCGTTTGCTCGAGGAGGACGATCTGCCGATCGCCGACATCGAAGCGAGGCTGCGCGAAGCACAGGAAGAGCGGATCACCCTCGACGAGACGACCCTGATGGCGCTGACCGCCGCCATCGGCCGCGCCGCCAGCGCGTTCCGCGAACGGCCCGACGACATCGAGCGCCTCGAGAACCTCGAGGCCATCGTCTCACTGGTCCGCTCCATGCAAATTCCCGTCGATCTCCGGGAACCGCAGAACCACTATTACCGGATGATGGAATCGGTCCGGCCGGCGATCGCCGCCAGCAATGGCAGCGGATCCGCAGAGGAGTGGCTGCGGCTTTTCGACGCGTTGGGCGAAAAGCTGTCGTTTTCTCCCGAAGCGATGGCGAAAGGGGTGACGGTGGGAGGGACGGAGTGAGCAGAAGGGCAGAGTGGCTTCCCTCCGCCACTCGACCGGCAACCGCATCATGACCATCACTCTCCGCGGCCCCCGGCGCGCAGCGGGGATCCTGCTCCATCCGACGTCTCTTCCCGGCCGCTACGGGATCGGCGATCTCGGAGACGAGCTGGTCGCGTTCCTCGACTGGATGGCAAGCGCGGGGCAGCGGCTCTGGCAGATCCTTCCGCTGAATCCCCCCGGCTTCGGCTACTCGCCGTACGGATGCCTCTCGTCGTTCGCGGGCAACCCGCTCCTGATCTCTCCGCAGCGGCTGCTGCAGCAGAACCTCCTTCCGCCGCACGCCGTCGACCGGGTCCCGCCGTTCCCCGACGACCATGTCGATTTCGAAAACGCGGCACGCTGGAAGTGGTCCCTCCTGCGGGCGTCCTGGGAACACTTCCACGATCACGCCGGCTCGGAGATCCGCGCGGCCTTCGCCTCATTCGAGACGTCGGACGAGCATCGCCAGTGGCTCGACGACTTCGCCCTCTTCATGGCCATCAAACAGAAGACGATGGGGGCTCCGTGGTGGACGTGGGACCCTCCCCTGGCGAACCGCGACGAGGACGCTCTCGACGAGGCGTGGGAGGAACTCCACGATCAGATTCGCTTCCAGAAGTTCGTCCAGTTCCTCTTCTTCCGGCAGTGGCAGGCGGTGCGCGATGCGGCCGCCGCACGCGGCATCTCGATCATCGGCGACCTTCCGATCTATGTCGCGCACGACAGCGCCGACGTCTGGTCGCACCGCGAAATTTTCGATCTCGAGGAGGACGGGCAGCCGCGCGTCGTGGCCGGCGTTCCTCCCGATTACTTCAGCGCGACCGGCCAGCGATGGGGCAACCCGCTCTACCGCTGGGACGTGCTGCGCGAGAGCGGATACCGCTGGTGGATCGACCGCATCCGCGCCAACCTGGCCTTCTGCGATCTGATCCGCATCGACCACTTCCGCGGATTCGCGGCGTACTGGGAAATCCCGGCCGGCGAGCCGACCGCCATCCACGGGCGCTGGCTTCCCGGACCGGGGAAGGAGTTCTTCGACGCCGTGGCCGCCGCGCTGGGCGATCTCCCCCTTCTCGCCGAGGACCTCGGTTTCATCACCGACGACGTCCAGGAACTGCGGATCGCCACCGGGATGCCGGGGATGAAAGTGCTGCAGTTCGGCTTCTCCGATCTCGACAGCCCGCATCTGCCCCACCACTACGAACGGAACACGGCCGTCTACACGGGAACTCACGACAACGACACGGCCCGGGGATGGTTCGACTCGGCGAAGCCGCATGAGAGGCAGACCGCACGCGACTACCTCGGGCCGTGGGAAGATTTTTCCCTCGCCCTCATTCGCGCCGCCTACACATCGGTGGCACGGATCGCCATCGTCCCCGCGCAGGATGTGCTCCGCCTCGGCAGCGAGGCGCGGATGAACCGCCCCGGCGCCGACAAGGAAAACTGGAGCTGGCGGATGCTCCCCGGCGCGCTCACCGGCGACCACGCGCACGAGCTTCGCCGCCTCGCGGAGATCACCGGCCGGCTCCGCTGAACCGGCACGCGCGGACCGCGGTCCCCGTCGTCACGGCCGCGATTGCGTCCGCTCCAGAATCGCCACGGGAAACGCAGCAAAGGCCTCGCGCAGCAGAAGCGCCCCCCTGCAGCGGATCGTCTCGCCGGTGAAGGCATTGGTCCATTCGCCTTCCGCTGCGACGCTCGCGTCGCCCCACACATCACCCAGCGGAAGGCGGCCAGGCTCCACGAGCCTCGAGACGAGCCGCGGCACGATGACCAGAATCGAGTCGCCGCGCAGGAAGGCGACCGCGCCGGGTCCGGCATCGATCGCTTCGTATGCGCCGCCGGCGAAGACGTCCGGATGGCGGCGCCGCACGTCGAGCGCCTTCCACGTCGTGAACATCTTCACGCGGCCATCGCTCCACCGCCGCAACAGTGCCGCCGGCGAAGCGCTCTTCGCCTCGCTCAGCATCGCCGCTCTCCGCTCGTAGTCGACCGGCCGCCGGTTGTCGGGATCGACGAGCGTGAGGTCCCACAGTTCCGTTCCCTGGTAGATGTCGGGGACGCCGGGCGCGGTCGCCTTCAGCACCACCTGGGCGAGGCCGTTGAGGAAACCGTAGAACGCGATCCGTTTCTGAAAGCGCCGGAACTTCGCGAGAAACGCCTCGTTGTGCAGGATGGCCTCGGCGAAGCCGACGAGCGCGCGTTCGTAGTCGTGATTCGGCGCGACCCAGCTCGTGTGCGTCTTCGCCTCGCGCGCCGCCTTCTCCAGGTACGGCCCGAGGCGCTGCGGAAGACCGGCCACCTCTTCCTCGTCGAGCGGCCAGATGCCGAGGAGCGTCTGATAGAGAAAGAACTCGGTGTTCGGGTCGGGGACCCCGTCGATGCGGAGCGACGCGTTGCGCTTCGACCACTGGCGCACGTTCCTTCCCCAGGCCGCGGGAATCTCCGACAGCACGTTCAGCCGCGCGCGGACGTCTTCGCCTCTCTTCGTGTCGTGCGTCGAGGTGGCATTCAGCGTGTGCGGCCAGTCGCGTGCGATGGCCGTGCAGCGGGCGTGAAACTCCTTCACCGGATCGAAGTCGCCCTCGCGCCCCGGCTCGCTTCCCACTTCGTTCATCGAGATCAGCCGGTGGTAGCAGTAGAAGGCCGTGTCCTCGACCCCCTTCGCCATCACGCGTCCGGTGAACTGCTGCCAGCGCATGACGAAGGCCAGCCAGCGCTCGCGCTCGTGCGCGAGATACTCCGGCGGGTCGACGAAGAGGACGCGCTCGAGGAAATTGAAGAGGCGCGGATCGAGCGAGACTTCCGACCGCTTCCGGGCACAGTCGAGCGCGCGCCGGAGCGCGGCGCGATCCGCCTCGCTGATCTCGAAATCGCGGATGTAGGTCCGGTAGACGTCGAGACACGCGGTGACCTCGGCGAGCGCCGCACGCAGCTCGTTCGGTGCAAAGTCGCGCGCGTTGCGATCGAACATCGCCAGCGCCGACAGCCTCTTGCCGAGGCCGCGCATTTCGCCGGGGAAAATCTCGGCGATGATCTGCTTCTTGCGTTCGTACGCGATCGTCGCGAACGGTACCGTCAGGCCGGTGAACGACCGGTAGATCTCACCAAGTACGCCGAGTCCCTGCGGATCGACGAAGAGCGCGTTCACCGACGCGAGGAAGTCGTAGCCGGTCGTTCCGCTCACCGGAAACGACCGGGGCAGCGATTCGCCGTGCGCGAGAATCTTCTCGACGACGACGTAGAACGCCCTCCCGTTTTCGGCGCGCGAGTCCTGCGGGTTCTCGGCGGTCCCGGTCGCAATGCGGAGTTGCAGCTTCTTCAAATAGGCCGCCGGATCGTGCAGGCCGTCGATGTGGTCGATCCGCAGCCCGGTGACGTGTCCCTGCGCGACGAGTTCGAGGATCTTCCGGTTCCGCGCTTCGAACACCTCCGGATTCTCGATGCGGATTCCGATCAGATCGGTGATGTCGAAAAAGCGGCGGTAGTTGATCTTCTCGCCGGCGATGCGCCAGTAGGCGAGGCGATACCACTGCGCGTCGAGCAGCGAGTCGAGTGCGGTGCAGCTCTGCGAATCGCGTGGCGCGCCATTCAGGCGCTCGAGCGTCCGGTCGAGCGTGTCGCGAAACGCGGCGTCCGACTCGTAGATCCGCCAGATCGTGTCCTTGAGGAAGCGGCTGTTCGGAATCGGCTCGTCGCTGCGGACCAGTTCCGCCAGTTCCATCGCCGCTTCTTCCTGCGGAAGCGTCTCGAGGCAGGTGCGGAGGACGATCCGGTACGACTCCGGCGCGAGCGGCAGCCGATGGTCGTAGTACTGAAAGAACAGGCCCTCGCGATCGAATCCGAGACGGATCTCCTGCGACTCGAGCGTCTCGCCGTACGGCCGTCCGAGGATGGGAAGGAGGACCTTTTTCGCCGGCGCGCCCTGCACTTCGACGGGGCTGAGGTCGACGTCGAAGTAGTGAAGGAACCGGGAGTTCGCACCGTTTTCGAGAACGCTCATCCACCAGGCGTTCTCCGCGGAGGCGGCCATGTGGTTCGGGACGTTGTCGAGCAGGTATCCGATGCCGAGGCGCCGCAGGTCCTGCTGGAGCGCGGCGAAGTCGTCGTCGGTACCGAGCGCCGGGTTGAGGTTCCACGCGTCGACGATGTCGTAACCGTGGGTGCTCCCCGTCCGCGCGCGGAGAACGGGCGAGGAGTAGAGATCGCTGATGCCCAGCTCCGCGAGATAGGGAGCGATGCGCTGCGCATCGGGGAAGCGGAAGCTGCCGTTGAACTGCAGCCTGTAAGTGGCGAGCGGGACTCGGAACACGCGAGGTCAGCGGTTGCACGACTCGCGCCGAAGGTGGCTCAGCCGAAGCAGACCGAAAAGCTCTTTGGGGGCAGTTCGATGCGCCCCCCCGCGAGGCGCGCCGGCGTGTCGAGCGCTGCCGTCCACGGCACCCGCGGATCCGGAACCGCGATCGCGTGCGGCGCCGCGTCGAAGTTGAAGGCGATCAACGCCTGCTGGCCGGCGGCCCGCCGCAGCAGCAGGAGCGTGCGGCTCTCGTCGTCGGCATGTGTTTCGACGGCGGAGAGATCGAGCGTCCGGAGCGCGGGATTCTCGCGCCGGAGCCGCAGCAGTTCGCGATGAAGCCGGAGCAATCCGGCGTGATGGCCGCTCTCGCGCAGGTGCCATCGGATCTTCGACCGGAGGAACGTCTCCTCGTCCTGCGGATCGGGCGGCTCGCCACGCCACGCAAAATCGTCGAATTCCTCGCGGCGGCCCTTGCGCACCGCCTCGATCAGAGCGGGATCGGAATGCGATGTGAAGTACTGGAACGGCGCCGTCTCGCCGTACTCCTCTCCCATGAAGAGCATCGGAACGAAGGGCGAGAGAATCACCGCGGCCGCGGCCAGACGAAGATCCTCCTCCGGCACGAGAACGGCCAGCCGCTCGCCCGTCATCCGGTTGCCGACCTGATCGTGATTCTGCGCGCAGACGACGAACTGCGTGCCGTCGACGGTCTCCGGCTTCAGGCCGTATCTGCGGTCGCGGTACGCGTTGTACTGCCCGGTCCACAGATAACCGTTCTTCAGCACGCGCGCGAGATCGCTGACGTTGCCGAAGCCGAGGTAATAGCCGTCCCGCTCGCCGGTGAGAATCGCGTGAAGCGAATGGTGGAAGTCGTCGCTCCACTGCGCGTCGAACCCGAGTCCGAAGCGTTCCTTCGGGGTGATGACACGAGGGTCGTCGAGGTCGCTCTCCGCGATGGTGTGAATGTGCCGGCCCGACGCGGACGCGCAGGCGCGGACGGCGGCGGTCAGCTCCTGCAGGAACGGCCCGGCGGAGTGATCGACGATGGCGTGGACGGCGTCGACGCGAAGGGCGTCGATGTGAAACTCGTCGATCCACATCAGCGCGTTGTGGATGAACAGCCAGCGGACCGGATCGCTCGACGGTCCGTCGAAATTCAACGCCTCCCCCCACGGCGTCCTGTAGCGGTCCGTGAAGTACGGCCCGTACTCCGAGAGGTAGTTTCCCTCCGGGCCGAGATGGTTGTAGACCACGTCGAGCACGACGGCGAGCCCGTGCGCGTGTGCCGCATCGACGAGACGCTTGAGGGCGCGCGGGCCGCCGTAGCTGTTCTGCACCGCGCCGGCGTACACGCCGTCGTAGCCCCAGTTGCGCCCGCCGGGGAACTGCCCGACCGGCATCAGTTCGATCGCCGTGATGCCCGTTTCCTTCAGTGCGGGAAGACGCGGGACGATCGCGTCGAGCGTTCCCTCCTCGGTGAACGTGCCGACGTGCAACTCGTAGACGACGTACGCGTCGAGGGGAAGGCCGCGCCATCCCGCGTCGCGCCACGCGAAGTCGCGCCCGACGACCTCCGAGGGGGCGTGGACGCCGTCGGGCTGCGATCGCGACGCCGGATCGGGGCGTTCGACGGAACCGTCGAGCAGGTAGACATAGCGCGTTCCCTCGGTGCATCCGTCGAGGACCGCTTCGAAGTATCCCCACTCGCCGCGCCGCATGGCGACCGTGGGACCGTCGATGATCCGGACATCGACGCTCCGCCGCCGCGGCGCCCAGACGCGAAACTCGCAGCGGCCGTCTTCGTGGAGGATCGCGCCCAGCGGCTTCTGATGCGGCGCACCGGCGCCGGAGCACGCGGCTGCCGGGGCGGATTCCGGCGGAACGCGTTCACCCGCGTCGTCGCCTCTGCCCCCTCGCATCTCAACGCCCGCTCTCACTCACGAAAAACACCGCGCCCAGCGGAGGGAGGGTGAGCGTCATCGACCACCTCCGCCCGTGGAGGGGAACGGGAACGGCCTCGCATCCGCCGAGATTCCCCTGGCCGCTTCCGCCGTAAATCGAGGCGTCGCTGTTGAGAGCCTCGCGATAGTAGCCGCCGGCGGGAACGCCGATCCGGTAGTTGTGCCGCGGCAGCGGGGTGAAGTTCAGCGCCACCACGACGATCTCCTCCGGGCGCGAGCGCGAGCGCCGCAGCAGGCTCACCACGCTGTTCTCCGTGTCGTTGCAATCGATCCATTCGAAACCGGCGGGATCGGTATCGAGTTCGTGCATCGCCGGTGTGTCGCGATGGAAGCGGTTGAGATCCTCGACCCAGCGCCGGAGCGAATCGTGGATCGGAAACTCGAGGAGGTTCCAGTCGAGGCTCGTCTCGTGGTTCCACTCGCGCCACTGCCCGATCTCGCCCCCCATGAAGAGCAGTTTCTTCCCCGGCTGCGCGTACATGTGGGCCAGCAGCAGGCGGAGGTTGGCGAACTTCTGCCAGTCATCGCCCGGCATCTTCGACAGGAGCGATCCCTTGCCGTGGACGACCTCGTCGTGAGAGAGCGGCAGAACGAAGTTCTCGGTGAAGGCGTACATCATCCGGAACGTCAGGTCGTTGTGGTGGAACTTGCGGTGAATGGGGTCCTTGGAGAAGTACCGGAGGGAGTCGTGCATCCACCCCATGTCC
>DATLYG010000015.1:0-22354 GCA_035574985.1 Thermoanaerobaculia bacterium
GTTCGGGCAGGAGGATCCGCTCGGGGCAGTCGATTCATCAAATCTGTATCAGGCTTTCGGTGCCAACTACGCTGTAAACGTTGATCCGCGTGGGCTGCAGCTCATGCCGGGCGAGCTTATCGGGCCGAATCCATATAACGCAGTGACTGGAACCCAGGCTCACCGCAAGTGGACTGACTGGCTTCGCAGCAAACGGCCGTTGGGGAGTCCTGGTGTCACAGCTTTCTCCAACAACGGAATCAACACGATTCTGAAGGCGGCGGGTCGCCCTAAGTCGGCCGTTTACGGTCTGCTGCGCCCCGATGCTGCGCGCATCGAGCGAGATCCAATTCAGACGGTCACGGTCTGGGAGCTGAAGCCACGAAGCTATGACCCGGCAGCCGGTGCGACGATGGCTCGACGAACCGAGGTAGCGCTTCAGCTCACAACGTACGCTGCGGCACTTCTCCCCTCGAGGTTCGGGACCGGTGTGGAACTTCATCCAACGGGCGAGGACTACATCAATGAAGTCAACTTCGGGGGGCAGCCCTACGCTATGTTCGCGTACACAGGAAAGGGGTCGACTCATGGTCTGGTCTACTACCGCCTCGAAAAAATCCAGAAAGAAGAGAAGAAAAGCGTGGCCGAGCGCGTCATGGACCGCGTGACCGAGACAGGTCCATGCGTCGCGAAATATGTCCTCGTCGGCGCCGGAGCAGGAGCGGCGGGCGGTGCAGCACTCGGCGCGAGCGTTGGTGCTGCAGGCGGGACTTTCGTTGCACCCGGAGTCGGCACTGTTGTTGGAGCAGGCGGTGGCGCTCAAGGGGGAGCAGTAATCGGTGGGATGGGTGGAAGCGCTGTAGGCCTGGTTCAGGGCCTTGCGAACTGTCAGTAGGGACGATGGCAAGACAGCGCACGTGGCGCGATGTGCCCCGGGAACTCTTCCCTCGTTTCATGGCCGAGATCCATCGACCGGGCGTGCAGCTCGCCGTACAGGTTGGCCTTTTTCAGAGTCCGTTCGAGTACCTGAAATCGGCCTTAGGCGGGTTCGACGACGCGACGCGATTTCTCCTGAATCGCACACTCGCCGGCGATGCCGACGCGGTCGCTGTACGTGACTGGTTGATCGCGTATGAGCGATATAAATGCTTTCAGGGATCTTTTCCCGAGGGAGTCGATCCTTCACGTGAATACTTTGCACGACATCACGAGGAGTGGCAGGTCTTCAGACGACAGCATTACCCATGGATTTTCTCGTCAGAATCAAATCGGTCTCCGGCAATTGACGAATCGCATCCTGAGACCGACGCGCTGCTTGACCAGTATGTATGTGATGCTCTTTCGGATTACGGGTTTTCCGTGAAGACGAGGCGCTTCACGAAGAACTACTGGCGATGTCACTCGGCGATGCTTTCACACCGCATCGTGATCGAGTTCGACAAGGGATCTTACATGCCATCGACCGTGATGACAGGCACCGTGAACATTGAGGCGCTCAACTACGGAGTGAGTATCGGTCACCCATTTTTTTTCAGCGGAAATGATTTTCGCACGTCGAAGGCCGATGACGTCCATGCGCAACTCCACCGTTTCTTTGCCGAGTACATCCGAATCTTCCCGCATGTGATCACCGCGCTTCGCGACGCGATGGCAGCAGCCGATGAGTTCCTAACAACTCTGGAGAAGAACACATCAAGCTGAAATCATGTGGCGCCGGCCGCGTTCGTCTTCGCGAAAGCGCCCACCCACCCCGCGAGGGCCGCGTTGTCACGCTGGTCGCACGCGTGCGCTTCGCGCCCGCGCGCAGCCAGCGCGCCAACGCTCTGCTTTCTGGTTATGGGACACGGGATCGGCATCTCGGTCGCTCCGCCCCGCCGCGGAAGCGGCGCCGCACCCTCCGCTCGCGAGCGAGAGCTTATTCGCCTCCGGCCTCGCGGCCTGCGGCGACCAAGCTCTCGCTCGTCTCGCTCCAGGCCGCCGGCTGTGGCAGCGCTTCGCTCCGTTCGCTGCGCGTCGCTTCGCGCCGCTCCGCGAACTCCGCGAAGCCCTGCCACCGGCGCGTCGGGCGATAAGCGAGGCTTATCGCCCGACGGCCTACCGTCGGCTGCAGCGCCTCGGCCATAGCTGGCGCTATGGCCGTTCCGCGGCTTCCCGCCCCGTGAGGCTGCACCTTCCTTTTCCTGCCTGACGAGTTAGCCGGCCGCGCGTTTCACCCACCGGTGGCGCTGCCTCCTCGCCGCCTGCGGCGTCTGCGGGGCGCTTCTCGGGCGCGGGAAGCATCTCGCCCCGCTTCGCTCTCGCTCGAACCTTCCCGCGCCGCCTCCCATCGTGCTCTGAACGTGCTAGAACAGACCGAAGTGTGTAGTAGCACATAAATCGCTCCCACCCGCCCTGGTCACGCGTCTCGCTCGCGCTTCGCGCGGCGAGCCGCGCGCCCGCGGGGAAGGGTGTCACGCCGCGTGAAGCTTCGCGCGTCGCGCCGGCGACGAGAGGCTCTTCCCCGCCCGCGGGGGGCCGGCCGTTCGATCTACATGGATCGCGCCGCAGAGCGGCGGCATCAAGGCATCCTCCCCAAACGTCTTCCTGCCGTCTTCGCGGCCGAAAACGTTCGGGTCCCTCCTTGACGCCTCCACGGCTGAAGGGGTGCAGTCATCGGACGGTCGACCCCCGCCGCCCGCCTCCGCCGTTTGGCACGGGTCTGGGGCCGGCAACGAAAGGAGACGGCGATGACAACGACGATCCGAAACGAGTCAGGCCGGACGCAGCGAAAGGTTGGAGTTCCTGCGATGGTCGCCGCACACGCGGCGTACCTGCGAGCACGCCGCGAAACTCTTCTGCCAGTGGGTCGTCCGCGAGACGACGATCGCGATGATCAGCGAGATCACGCCGGAGACGATCCGCGCCTGCCGGCTGCAGCCTGGTGCGATCGATGATCGTTCCGTCGATGCAGACACTGGCCTCGCTGCCGTGAAGACGTTCTTCCGGCCGATGGCAAAGATCGGTGTGGTCGAACGTGTTTCGGCGTCGGCGATCGATTGCCTGCAAACGGGCGATGCCGGTCCGTCGTGCCGCGCATCTGGCACGCGAAGACGCGATGTTGCGTTCGCGAGTCGGGGCGGTGCGGCGGCCATCGTGAGGTGGTGTGAAATGGTCCGGTCGTCTGGCGAGCGCGGGTCCCTCAGAGGGACCTCGACGCGCAGGTCGAACTCAGTCGTATCGATTCCCGTACCGGGCGAACATCTGGTTCCATGTCGGCCCGCTTGCCACGACGCCGTCCGGCCATCGCTCGGCCGGTTCGCCTCGGATGGCCCGCCGTCCGTTGTCGGACAGGTCCGGCGGCGTTCCATAGAACTGATTGAGCTTGTAGATCGCGAACAGAACCGTCTTCGGCACGCACGTTCCCGAGTGATCGGGCCGCGTGTAGAGATCGGTGGCGTAGCGCTCGATCTCGTCGCGGAACTCCTTCGGTTCCGACGGTGCGAGAAACCAGTCGATGAAGCTGCGGATCTCGGTCAGAAGCGCGGAGTCGTCGCGAGCGAGGGCCGCGTGACGGTCGAGAATCGCCCGATCGGCGTTCGGGCACTCGACGCACGGGGCATTCGCCTGCACGGGCGGCGTCAGGTCAGGGAACGGGAACGTGCAGCGCAGCACGGGGGGCATGAACGGATCATATGGCAACGGCGGCGATGGAGAACCCCTCGAGCAGGAACTCTCCGCGGCGGCGTCGTCAAGATGGGGCCGACCATCGTCGATCGACCCGACTGCGACCGGCGTTGCGTCCATCCGCGCCCGGCGGATGCCGCGACAAGGGGGACGAGTTTGGTGGTTCAACAAGATCCTGCCTTTCGCCGTCGGAGATGGGGCGAGGTCGAGGTGAGGCGAGGCGGTGGCATCGCTGATGACGAGTGAGGCCGACATCGGCCCCCATTTCCTCAAGGTCCTTCGGGTTGCGGCGGCGAGCGGCCGGCTGCTTCGTTGCTGTTCCCTCCCGGCGCCGCAATCCGAAGGCAGGATCTTGATGAACCGCTACACCGGACCCGGAACTCGTGGGACGTCCGCGCGCCGCGGGCGGGTCCTGCCTGATCACGGCCGCGTCGAGCGCGTGCGATCGATCGCCGGTCGGACGGAGGAAGGGAATCGAATGGTGCCCAGGGACGGAATCGAACCGCCGACACGAGGATTTTCAGTCCTCTGCTCTACCAACTGAGCTACCTGGGCAGTGAGGTAGGGCAAAAAAGGAGCGCGGAAGGTACCACGCCGTGGCGTGGGAGTAAATACGTTCCCCCGCCTCTTTCATTCCGCGCATTCCGCGTTCCTCTTGGTTCCGGCACGGAACCGGCGTACACTCTCTCCGCCGCCAACCGGTGGCGGCTTGCCAGCCTAATCCTCGGCGCCGAGGAACGGGGGACCCAACGAAGCGACGGCTTGCCACCGTCCGGGGTGAATCCGGCCAGAAGCCGGTAGGGCTTCCAGCCCGAATCCGACAGCTAACCTCGTAGGCAGCCTGGAAGGCAGGCCCGCAAACGCCGCGATGATTGTCGCGGCGTTTGTCATTTTGTGACTTGACTGTTTCGAGTGATAAGCTTCGCACCGTTTCGGCTGTCCCGATTCAATCTCCGGTACGTTCCGGAACGAACCGTTGAATGTGACGACAGGAACAGGTGACCCGGTTCTGCAGGTAATTCGCTGACTGATCGCGAGTTTCACCCAAAAGCCCGATGGGCCGGCGTTCTGCAGGACGAACTCGAACTCGCGAAAACCCAACCGAAAGGAGCCGCTATGAAATGGTGCCCTCTCCCCAGGTTGCGCGCGGTGAAAATCTTCGCCGCGACACTGCTCATATCGCTGCTTGCCGTCAGCGGATTTGCGCAGATTCAGACAGGTAACATCTACGGCAAGGTCCAGGCAAAGGACGGGTCGGCCCTGCCGGGCGTGACCGTCACTCTCACCGGTGTCGGCGCCCCGCAGACGTTCGTCACCGACTCGAACGGGAACTTCCGGTTCCTCAACCTCTCACCGGGGACGTATGCGCTGAAGGCCGAGCTCGCGGGCTATGGAACCTCGACGCGTACCGGACTCTCCGTCAGTATCGGGCGGAACCTCGACGTATCGATGACGCTCGCCCCCTCGGTGGCCGAGACGATCACGGTGACGGCCGAGGCGCCGCTGCTCGACGTCCGGAAGAGCGGCACGGGAGCGACGGTCACGAAGATCGAGCTCGAGAAAGTGCCGACAGGCCGCGATCCGTGGGTCATCCTGCAGCAGACCCCCGGCGTGCTGATGGACCGCATCAACGTCGGCGGAAACGAGAGCGGTCAGCAGTCGGTCTATGTCGGCAAGGGGACGGCCAGTTCCCAGCAGACGTTCAACGTCGACGGTGTGAACATCACCGACGTCGGGGCTCTCGGGTCGTCGCCGACGTACTACGACTTCGACGCCTTCGAAGAGATGCAGGTGACCACGGGTGGGACCGACCCGCGCATTCAGACGCCCGGCGTGCAGTTGAACATGGTCACCAAGCGCGGCACGAACGACTTCCGCGGGTCAGGCCGCTACTACCGCACCTCGGGTGACTGGCAGACCGACCCGAAGATTCCGGCGGAGGCGGCCAGCTACCTCGCGAAGTCGAACGAGATCAACCAGATCGACGACTATGGTCTCGAGGCGGGAGGGCCGATCATCCGTGACCGGCTCTGGCTGTGGGGTGCCTACTCGAACCAGGACATCAAGCTCTTCGTGGCGCAGCCGGCCGGTCAGACGCGGCGCTTCCGCGACAACACCAAGCTGGAGACCTACAACGGAAAGGTCAACGCCCAGATCCTGAGCAACAACAGCCTGGCCGTCGCCTTCACCTACGGCGACAAGATCAAGATCGGACGCGGCATCGGACCGAGCCGTCCTCCCGAGACGGCCTACAACCAGAGCGGCCCGACCGAGATCTACAAACTCGAAGACACCCACATCTTCAATCCGAACTTCTACCTGACCGGCCTCTTCTCGAAGGTTCTGGGCGGGTTCCAGCTCATCGGCGATCAGGGGAAGGGATGCAATGACTTCAACTGCGCGCTGGGCGCCGATCCGGCGTACTTCGACGTGAACGACAGCTCATGGCATCGCAGCTTCCTCGCGTACGAATCCGACCGGCCCCAGACGCAGTATCGTGCAGACGCCTCGACGTTCTTCAGCACCGGAAGCTGGAACCACGAGCTGAAGTTCGGATTCGGCCATCGCGAGGCGCCGGTGTTTTCGCATCTGGCGTGGCCGGGCGACTACTACATGGTCTTCTACGATCCTGCCGGGACTCCGGGTGCGTTCGGCGGAATCGCGCTGCATCGCAGGATGCAGTTCAACTACGAGGTGGAGACGCAGGACTTCTACGTCGGCGACACGATGATGCTGGGGAATCTGACGGTTCAGGCGGGTCTCCGCTTCGACAGCCAGAAGGGAATCCTCAAGCCGGGCACCACGCCGGCGAATCCTCTCATCCCGGACATCCTGCCGGCGCTGACCTACAACGGCGGCGATGACATCAAGTGGGAGAGCATCTCGCCGCGCGTCGGGCTGACGTACACGCTCGGCGCCCAGAAGAAGACGCTGCTCCGCGCGGCGGCAAACCGCTATGTCGACCAGTTGGGCGGCTCGGCGGTTTACCTGGCCCACCCGCTCTACTATCAGTATCTCTACTACTACTTCACCGACATCAACGGCGACCGGAAGGTGACGCGCAACGAGATCGATCTCGAATACTGCGCCGGCCTCAACGCGGCGAACGCGTGTGCGTATTACGGGATCGATCCGAACAACACGCGCAACGCCGTTTCGCCGTACCGGTACGATCCCAACATCAATCCGCCGCGGACCGACGAGCTGATTCTCGGGTTCGAGCATGAGATCATGACCGACCTCTCCATCGGCGTGAACGCGACGTGGCGCAAACGGAACGACCTGATCACGACGAGGCCCGAAAAGACCAGGGGACGGGGCGACTTCTATACGCCGGCCGACTACCGGCTGGGAGGAACCCTCACCGGTACGCTGCCGAACGGACGCTCCTACAGCGTCCCGTACTACGTCCTCAACTCCGGCGTGGCGGCTCCGATCTACTACGTGATCACCAACCGGCCCGACTACGACCAGGAGTATCGGGGGCTCGAACTGACCGCGACGAAGCGGATGTCGAACCGATGGATGATGCGCGGGAACTTCTCCTGGAACGACTGGCAGCAGAACGTCGGAGCCGGCGCCATCGTCGATCCGACGTTCCAGCTCAGTAACGGCACCGGCTGTGACGACTGCGATGGCCCGGTGGCCGAACGGTCGCTCGGCAGCGGCGACAAGGGCCGGATCTTCATCAACTCCAAGTGGTCCTACAACGTCACCGGCGTCTACCAGATCCCGGTCGTGGAGACGAGCATCGGCTTCAACCTGATGGGGCGGCAGGGATACATCATTCCCTATACGCACCGCAGCCCGTTCACGAGCGAAGGGTTCAAGTCGGTCATCATCGACACCGACATCGACTCCCATCGCCTCGACAACATCCACAACCTCGATCTGCGCCTGGCGAAGGACTTCCGGTTCGCAAGGACCGCCAGCCTGACCATCTCGCTCGACGCGTTCAACGTTCTCAACAGGAACACGGTGCTGCAGCGCAATTTCCAGATCGGCCGCGTCTCGCGGGGAGCGAGCGTTCCCGATCCGGGAGCGAACCGCATCGCCGAAATCCTCTCTCCGCGCGTCTTCAAGCTCGGAGCGCGCTTCACGTTCTGATCCGTACCAATCCGTGGTAAAGAAAAGACCCGCCGGGGAAACCCGGCGGGTTTTTCGTTTCCTGGAACAGCCGCGAGCCGCGCGGCGTTCTTCCCGTGGATCATTCGACCGGAGGCAATCTTGCGCAGAATTCTCGCGGTGTTCGTCATGCTCCTCGTCGCGTCGGCGGCGATGGCTCAGGTTCGTGGAAAGGGACGCCTGCAGGGCGTGGTCACCGACAAGGCGACGGGGAACCCGATTGCGGGCGCGACGGTGACGCTCTCGGTTCCCGGAGGCGCGACGCAGCCGATCGTCGTCAAGACGAATCAGAAGGGACGATGGGCCGCGCTCGGCCTCACCAGCGGCGTCTGGAACATCGACATCGCCGCGCAGGGGTTCGTCACCTCGCAGGGGACGGTCCAGGTCAGCGAGATTCAGATGGGTCCGACGATCGAGACGAAGCTCGACGCCGAGGTGAAGCAGGAAGTGGCCCCGCCCGCTCCCGATTCGCCCGCCGTACCGCAGGAAGCGGTGGCGGCGATCCGGGCCGGCGAAGATTTCATGAAGGGGGAGCAGTACAAGGAGGCGGTGGCGGAGTTCGAGAAAGCGCTGCCGATGGTGCCGACCGACACCCCGGAGCTCCAGACGCTCCAGCGCCAGCTCCAGCAGGTGCTCTCGCAGGCCTACTACAAGGCGGGTGAGCTGAAGAAGGCGATCGGGATGCTCGAGAAGGTGACGGCGGTCGATCCGTTCTCGTCCTATCAGCCGCAGCCGGGCGTGCAGCTGCTGCTGGTGAATCTCTATCTCGAGGACGGGCAGTTGGAGAAGGCGAAGGCCCTGCTCGAGAAAATCCCCGAGGCGTCGATCACCGATCCGACGGTGTACATCAACATGGGCATCCTCTTCTTCAACAAGAAGGCGCCCGCCGACGCGGTGACGTACCACTCGAAGGCGATCGCGATCGATCCGAAGAGTGCCGAGGCATACTACTACCGCGGTCTGGCGCTGATGCAGGTGAAGAAGAACAAGGAGGCGAAGGCCGACTTCGAGAAGGTGCTCGAGCTCGCGCCGGAGTCGCCCGAGGCGCGCGACGCGAAGCAGCTCATCGCCGGATTGAAGTAGCGGCGTGTCGTCCCGGAGCAGGCGGAGTCGCGAGGCGACGGAGCGGGTGCCGGGCGTGCGCGACGTCCCCGCTCCTCGCTTTCCGGAATGACACGGTAGGATTCGCACGATGCGTCGAGTGGTGTTCCTTTTGGCGATCCTTCTGGCCGCGTGCGGGCAGCGGCCGTCGAACCGGACGCCGGTCATCCTCATCTCCGTCGACACGCTCCGGTCGGACCGTCTGCCGGCGTACGGCTACACGAAGATCTCCACGCCGGCGATCGATGCACTCCGGGCCGACTCGATCCTCTACGAGCGGGCATACAGCCATTGCCCGCTGACGCTTCCGTCGCACGCGACGATGTTCACCGGGCTGCTGCCGGCGGAGAACGGCCTGCGCGACAACATCGGGTTCATGCTCGACGGGAAGGTCCCGACGCTCGCCGCGCTGCTCCGGAAGAACGGCTACGCGACCGGCGCCGCGGTCTCCGCGTACGTGCTCCGCGCCACGAGCGGGATCTCGCGGGGGTTCGACTGGTATGACGACGACGTCGAGCCGGTCGGAGGGATCGCCAACCTCGGCTCGGTGCAGCGCGACGGCGCCGACACGGCCCGCGTCGCGCGCGAGTGGGTCGACAAGCAGAAGGGTCCCTTTTTCCTCTTCCTCCATCTGTACGATCCGCACACGCCGTACCGTCCGCCCGAGCCGTTCCTGAGCCGCCACGCCGATCGCTACGACGGCGAGATCGAGTACACCGACCAGGTCATCGGCGACTTCATCTCCTATCTCAAGGAGCGCGATCTCTACGACGACGCCCTGATCATCTTCACGTCCGATCACGGCGAAGGCCTCGGCGATCACGGCGAGGACGAGCATGGGATCTTTCTCTATCGCGAGGCGATTCAGGTCCCGCTCTTCGTCAAGCTCCCGGGAGGGCGGAAGGGAGGGAGCAGCGTCGCCACGCCGGTGCAGCTCGTCGACATCTTCCCGACGATCCTCGAGCAGACCGCGACCGCCCACACGCCGAAGAACAGGGAGGCGCGATCGCTCCTCGCGTCGCTCGACTCCGATGCCCCCGCACGCACGATCTATTCCGAGTCGTACTATCCGCGCTTCCATTTCGGCTGGAGCGATCTACACTCGCTGATCGACGGCGACCACCACTACATCAAGGCCCCGAAGCCGGAACTGTACGACCTGAAGAACGACCCCCGAGAGAAGACGAACGCGCTCGAGCAGAACCGGCGCGCCTACGTCCGCCTCCGGAGCGCGATCGAGCCGTACGTGCGCGAGGCCTCGGCGCCGGCGCACGTCGACCCGGAGGAGGCGAGCAAACTCGCCGCACTCGGCTATATCGGATCGGCCGTGACGACCGTGCCGGGCGAGGAGCTTCCCGACCCGAAGGACAACGTCGAGACGCACCGGGAGATCCGTCTGGCCTTCACGAAGTTCAAGAACAAGAAGAACGAGGAGGCGCTCGCGCTGACGAACAAGCTGCTCGAGGCCAACGGGAACATCATCGATCTGTGGGACCTGAAGGCGCAGATTCTCGGGGAGCTGGCGCGGCACCGCGAAGCGATCGAGGCGGCGAAGGAAGGTCTGCGGCGCTCACCCAACGCGATCGGGCTGCTGATCGCGGTGGCGAACCTCTCGATCATCACCGGCGATCTGGAAGACGCACAGCGGCACGCGGAACTCCTCGCGAAGCTGGAGCCGGGGAAATCTCACGAGATCCTGGCGCGCGTCTGGACGCAGCGGGGGAAGCTCGACAAGGCGCGTGAAGAGGCCGATCTGGCGCTGAAGACGTCGAGCGACCCGGTGGCGCCGCTGATGACGATCGGCCTGATCGAGAAGCAGAAGAACAATTTGACCGAGGCGCTGAAGTACCTCGATCAGGCGGCGGATCAACTGTCGAAGAAGAAGAACCCGCGGACGGCGAACCTCCACTTCTACCGTGGCGACGTGCTGGCGCGGCTGGGGCGGAGCGCCGAGGCGGAGCAGGAGTTCCGGAAGGAGATCGAGCTGTTTCCCGATCAGCCGGACGCCTACTCGTCGCTGATTCTCCTCCTCTCGTCGCAGGGAAGGATCGAGGAGGCGACGCAGCTCGTCTTCGCGCTGGTGGAGAAAGCGCCGGTGGCGCGCTCGTACATCGCCATTTCCGAGACGCTCAAGGCGGTCGGCGACGATCGCGGCGCGGTCTACTGGGCGAACCAGGGGCTGCAGCGGTTCCCGGAGAACGGTGAGTTGAAGAAGGTTCTCCGCGCGGTCCGCACCGTGAGCTGATGCGCCGCCTGCTCTTCCTCCTGGTCGCCGCCGTCCTCGCCGCCTGCCGGAGCGAAAGGCCGGCGGCGAGAGTCGAAGCGTCCGACATCATTCTCGTCACCATCGACACCCTCCGCGCCGATTCGGTCGGCTTCGCCGGAAACGCGCGCGTGAAGACGCCGTTCCTCGACTCGCTCGCCGCGCGGGGAATCGTCTTCGCGAACGCGCACGCGCACAACGTCGTCACGCTGCCCTCACACGTCAACATCTTGACCGGTTTGCTGCCCTACCAGCACGGCGTACGCGACAACGCCGGTTTCGTGCTCGACGCGAAGCATCCCGCGCTCGCGGCGATCCTCCGGCAGCACGGCTACGCCACCGGCGCGTTCGTGGCGGCGTTTCCGCTCGACGCGCGGTTCGGGCTCGACCGCGGCTTCGAGACATACGACGACAACTACGGGAAGGGGGCGGCCAGCGTCAGCTTCGTCATTCAGGAGCGACCCGCCGAAGCGGTGCTGGCCCCGGCCGCACGGTGGTGGCGCTCGATGCAGGGGAGAAAGCGGTTCCTGTGGGTCCATCTCTACGATCCGCACGCGCCCTACCGCCCGCCGGAACCGTTCGCCTCGCAATACCGCGACGCGCCGTACCTCGGGGAGGTTGCCGCGACGGACGACGCGATGGCGAAGGTGCTCGGCCCGGTCCTGCAGGAGAGCCCCGGCGCCCTGGTGATCGTCACCTCCGATCACGGCGAAGGCCTCGGCGATCACGGCGAGATGACGCACGGTCTGTTCGCCTACGAGGCGACGCTGAAGGTGCCTCTCGTCGTCGCCGGGAAGGGGATCGCCCCGCGCCGCGAGGAGGCGTACGTCGGACACATCGACATCGCGCCGACCATCCTCGAGAGCGCCGGCATCGCCGTTCCCCCGGCGATGAAGGGACGGTCGCTCCTCGGGCCGGCCGGTGATCGCGATACGTACTTCGAGGCGCTTTCGGCATCGCTCAACCGCGGCTGGGCGCCGCTGACGGGAATCATCCACGAGCGCGCGAAGTACATCGATCTGCCGGTTCCCGAGCTCTACGACCTCGCGCGCGATCCCGCGGAAGCAACCAACCTCCGCGAGGAGCGCCGCCGCGACGTGCAGCAGGCGCGGGCGCTCCTGGCGAATGCGGCGGCGGGGGCGGCCCCGTTGACCCGCGGGGCGGTCTCGTCCGAGGAGATGGCGAAGCTGCGCAGCCTCGGATACGTCGCCGGAAACGCGGAGCCGAAGGCGCGCTACGGTCCCGAGGATGATCCGAAAACGCTGATCGGCCTCGACCGGAAGATGCACGAAATCGTCGACCGCTACGAACGGGGCGATGTCGCGGGAGCGGTGGCGGTCGCGCGCGAGGTCGTTGCCGAACGCCCGTCGATGGCGGCCGGGCGGGAGCTGCTGGCGTTCGCGCTGCAGCAGAGCGGCGACGTCGCCGAGGCCGTCCGGGTCCTCCGCTCGCTCCTTCGCGACGGCCACTCCATCGAGGAGACGACCGTGCAGCTCGCGCTGCTGCTGAGCGAGACGGGGAGTGCGGCGGAGGCGGTCAGGCTCCTCGAGCCGTTTTCGGGCAGCACGAATCCGGAGGTGCTGAACGCCTACGGCGTGGCGCTGGCGGATCTCGGAAGGGGAGGGGACGCGGTGCGGCAGTTCGAACGGGTGCTCGATCTCGATCCGAACAACGCGCCGGCGCTGCAGAACCTCGGCATTGCGGCACTGCAGCGGAACGACGTCCGTTCGGCGTTGACCTACCTCGATCGCGCGCTCGAACTGAACCCGCGGCTGCCGCTCGCCCTCAACACGCTGGGCGTGGTGTACGCCCGGACGAACGACTTCCCGCGCGCGATCGACGCCTGGTCGCGCGCCGTGGAGATCGACCCGCGGCTGTACGATGCGCTCTTCAATCTCGGGATGGTTGCCGGGAGGATCGGGCGGGTGGAGGAGGCCCGGCGCGCCCTCTCCCGCTTCGTGGCGACCGCCCCCCGGCAGCGGTATGCGGCCGACATCGCTGCGGCGCGGCAGGCGCTGGCGGCGCTGCCGTGAGGGCTTCCAATAGCCGCCCCTACCGATCGATCAGTTGACACCAGACGCCCGGGTGCTAATCTCATCCGACCTTTACAACTGAACCAGCGGAGCTGCACGCAGCGCTCCGCGTGGATCTTCTGAAGCCGGGTCTCGATTTCGCGAGGGTCTCGCAGCAGCCCTCGTGCAGACACGAATTCGCTGAGGCGAAAGGAGAGGAATATGAGGAGACCCTCATTCGCGAGGCGGTGGGCAGCCATTGCTGCCACCCTGCTCGTCGCACTCACGGCCGTCAGTGCGTACGCGCAGTTCCAGACCGGCGGCATTTTCGGGAGGACCGTTGCGAAGGACGGCTCGGTGCTTCCCGGCGTGACGGTGACGCTTTCGGGCGTCGGCGCGCCGAGAACGACCGTCAGTGACGCGCAGGGGAACTTCCGGTTCATCAATCTCGATCCCGGGCAGTACACGGTGAAAGCGGAGCTGGCGGGATTCGGTTCGGCCACGCGGTCGGGCGTCAACGTGAGCGTCGGGCAGAACGCCGACGTGTCGCTGACGCTCAATCCCGCGGTGACCGAGGCCATCACGGTCACGGCCGACGCGCCGCTGCTCGACGTCCGGAAGACCGGGACCGGGGCGACCGTGTCGAAGGTCGAACTGGAGAAGGTTCCGACGGCGCGCGACCCGTGGATGGTCCTGCAGTCGACGCCGGGAGTTCTCGTCGACCGCATCAACGTCGGCGGCACGCAGAGTGGCCAGCAGTCGATCTACATCTCCAAGGGCGCTCCGCGGCAGGACGGCACCTGGAACATCGACGGCGTGAACATCACCGACATGGGCGCGACCGGGTCCTCGCCGACGTACTACGACTTCGACATGTTCGAAGAGATGCAGATCACGACCGGCGGCTCCGATCCCCGCATCCAGACCGGCGGCGTGCAGATGAACATGGTCACGAAGCGCGGCACGAACGACTACAAGGGTTCGGGGCGCTATCTCTACGTTCCGGGGAGCACGTCGGATGAAGCGACCGTGCCCGCCGAGGCGAAGGGGTACCTGTCGCTGACCAACCGCGTCAACTACGTGCGCGACTACGGCGCCGAGCTGGGCGGTCCGATCTGGAGGGACCGGCTGTGGCTGTGGATCGCGCGCGGCGACCAGAAAATCTCGACCTGGCAGTCGCTCTCGTTCCCCGCGCCGCGGTTTTTCATCCCCGATGACACGATTCTTCGCAACAAGAACGCGAAGCTGAACGCGCAGCCGTTCGCCAACAACAGCTTCGTCGGCTCCTACACGTTCGGCGACAAGTTCCGCAACGCGCGCGATCTCTCCCCGACGCGGCCGTTCGAGGCGTCGTGGAAGCAGACCGGCCCGACGAAAGTCTACAAGCTCGAAGACACGCACATCTTCGGTTCGAGCTTTTACCTGACCGGCATGTGGTCAAAGGTCGACGGCGGCTTCGGCCTCTTCGCCAACGGAGGTGAAGGTTCGAGCGCTCCCTCGGCATGGCGCAACAAGGACGGCGTCTGGAACAACAGCTATCTGACGTATCAGACGGAGCGCCCGCAGAAGCAGTACCGCGCCGACGGCTCGACCTTCCTCAGCTTCGGCAACATGAATCACGAGCTGAAGTTCGGCTACGGCTACCGGCACACGCCGGTGCACTCGACCTCGACGTGGCCGGGTCCGGCCTTCGGCTACTGGGACTACGCGACGACCGGGAACTCGACGACGATCTGCCCGAACCAGTCGCTCCCGTCGAACTGCGCGATCGCGACGCTCATCCGGCCGCCGGTGGCGTCGTATGACGAGAAATACAACGAGCTGTACGTCGGCGACACGATCCTTCTCGGCAACCTGACCATCCAGGCCGGACTCCGGTGGGACAGCCAGAAGTCGAAGATCCAGCCGATCGACGTCGGTCCCAATCCGGTTCTCGCGACGCCGCTCGACCTTCCCTGCATCTCGACTCTGAGCTGCGCGGGAGGAAGACTGGCCGCGCAACTTCCCGGCCTCGCCTATCCGGGGCAGAACCGCTACGTGGAATGGAAGAACATCAGCCCCCGGATCGGTGTGACCTACGCGATGGGTGCCGACCGCAAGACGCTGCTTCGGGCCGGCTACAACCGCTACGTGACGCAGATGGGATCGGCGATTTCTTCTTCGAGCCCGCTTTCGTACAGCTTCATGACGTTTTACGGCGTCGACAGCAACGGCGACAACACGATTCAGCGCAGCGAACTGGCGCGGGTGCGGAGCTGGGGCGGATTCAATCCTCTCAGCCCGACCTCGATCGCCGGATCGCGCCGCGTCGACTACGACATGAATGCCCCCACGACGGACGAACTGATGTTCGGCTTCGAGCGCGAGCTCTTCTCCGATTTCTCGGTCGGCATGAACTTCACGTATCGCGAAGTGAAGGACCTCCTGACCATCCGGTGGGAGAAGACGCAGGGCGCGGGCGATTACTACAGCCGCTCCGACTACGAACTCACCAATCGTACCGCCGGCGGGACGTTCACGCTGCGAGATCCGATCACCGGCGCGACGATCACGACGTTCACCACGTCCACCGTCCCGGTGTGGCAGCTCAAGGCGGGCGTGCCGACTCCCAACTTCAGCGTCATCACCAACCGCCCCGATTACAAGCAGAAATACAAAGGGGTGGAGCTGACGGCGACGAAGCGGATGTCGCACCGCTGGATGATGCGATTCAACGCCAGCTTCAACGACTACACGGACGACTGCGGTGAGAACTCCTTCGCCAATCCGACGCCGAGTCTCAACAGCACCGGATCGGTCAATGGACAGGCCGCATCGGGTGGCGCCCCCGCGTGTCCCGGCGGGCAGATCGCTCCGCAATCGGCCGGCTCCGGCGCGTTCGGCAACGTCTTCATCAACTCGCGCTGGAACTTCAACCTCAACGGCATCTACGTCTTTCCGTGGGACATCACCCTCGGTGCGAACCTCTTCGCCCGGCAGGGTTACCCGGCGGTCCTGCGCGACACCATCACCGGCCTCCGCGGCGGGACGATCGGCGTCGTGCTCGATCCGATCGGCGAGATCCGCTTCCCGAACGTCTACCAGCTCGACCTCCGGCTGGCGAAGGACTTCAGGATCATGAACCGCATCAGCATCACGCCCTCGATCGACGTTTTCAACGTCACGAACGAGCGCACGGTGCTGCAGCGCAACACCGCGATCCTGCAGAACGGCGCGTCGGTTTCGTCCGGCTGGCGCATCACCGAGCTGCAGGCGCCGCGCGTCTACCGCTTCGGAGGCAAGATCACCTTCTAGTCCCCTGTCGCGCATGGAGCGACGAACGCCCGCCGGAACTCCGGCGGGCGTTTTGTTTTCGGGGCGGACGCCGGTCCGGCGGAGGGCAGGCTTCCATCGCAGCGGGCGGCCGTCCGGGCCGGGGAGGGAAAACGCTCCGGCAAGCGCGGGTGTCCCTCAGGCCGGGCGCCTTTCGCCGTGCTCTGACCGTATACTTTCCCCGATTGGCCACAGTCGATCATCTCGGCGAATTCGAAGCCCGCATCGGCTACGCATTCCGCGACCGCGACCTCCTCAGGCGTGCCCTGACGCACAAATCGTTCTCGCACGAGGCGAAGCAGCCGAGCGTCGATCACAACGAGACGTTCGAGTTTCTCGGCGACTCGGTTCTCGGCTTCGTCGTCGGCGATCTCCTCTTCCGCCGTTTTCCCGATCTGGACGAAGGGGCGCTTTCGAAGATCAAGGCGTATCTGGTCAGCGCCAACAGCCTCGCCGCGAAGGCGCGGCAGCTCGGCATGGGGGAGTTCATCTTTCTCGGCGTCGGCGAGGAGAAGACCGGAGGGCGGAAGAAGGACTCGCTGCTGGCGAACGTCTTCGAGGCGCTGATCGCGGCGATCTACCTCGACGGCGGCATCGATCCGGCGCGGCGCATGATCGAGGAGTCGTTCCGCGACGACATCGAGTCGGTGAACCAGGAGGACCTCCTCTTCCACGATTACAAGACGGCCCTGCAGGAACTCGCGCAGGGGAAGGGACTGCCACTTCCCGAATACAGCGTCGTCGGCGAGGTCGGGCCCGATCACGACAAGACGTTCATCGTCGAAGTGAAGGTGGGACAGCTCGTCGCCCGCGGGGAGGGGTCGTCGAAGAAGGAAGCGCAGCAGCAGGCGGCGAAGCATGCATTGCGCGGCTACTCCTCCTGATCGGGTGACGGTCGGCCGCCGCATCGCCATCGCGGCACTTCTGGCGTGCCTGGCGTTTCCGCTGCATCCCCGGACGCGCGACGCCGATCTCGACCGGGTTCGCGCCGAGATCGCCCGTCTGAAGAAGCGCCTCGACGACGTGCGGCAGCAGGCCCACACGACCCAGCAGGAGGTCGAGGCTGCCGATCTGGACCTCGGCATTCGGACACGCGAGCTGGAGATCGCCATCGAGGCGGAGAAGACGCTGGTCGCCCAGAAGCAGCAGCTCGAAGAGCAGATCGCCGCGATTCAGCCGCGCATCGCGCGGCAGAGGGAGTACCTCTCCCGACGGCTGGCGGCGCTCTATCGCCTCGGTACGATGAGTTATCTCCGCCTCTTCTTCCAGATCGACCGGCGCCGCGATCCGCTCGAGGCGGTGTCGATGCTGACCTACCTGATCCGCCGCGACGCCCGGGCCGTGACGCGGTTCGAGGAAGCGCGGCGGGACCTGGCGTTCCGCACGGCGCAGCTCGCCGACCGGCACCGGCGGCTCTCGATGGCGCGGCAGCACATCGAGCAGCGCCGGCAGGCCGTCGCCGCCGCCTATCGCGAGAAGCAGCGCCTCCTGACGCGCCTGCGGCGCGAGGAGAGCGGCTCGGCGCAGCAGCTCGCCGAACTGGAGGAGAAGGCGATCCGTCTCGAGCGCCTCGTCGATTTCCTGTCGAAGCAGAGCACCGGTGTGCCCGCCGAGCAGGCCGACGTCCGTACGTTCGAAGGGGCACTCCCCTGGCCGGTGGCCGGGCGCGTGATCGAGCAGTTCGGCCGGCGGCGCAATCCGAAGTTCGCCACCTTCACCGTCAACAACGGGATCAGGATCGACGCACAGCCGGGAACGCCCGTGCGCACCGTTTTCCAGGGAACAGTTCTTTTTGCGCAGTGGTTCAAGGGATATGGCAATCTGGTCATCGTCGATCACGGGAATCGCGTCTTTTCCCTCTATGGCAACCTGAAATCGGCGACGGTCGTGGCCGGCGAGCGGCTCGGCGCGGGCCAGACGATTGCAGGGGTCGGCGAAGGGGAAGAGACCGGCGGGTATCTCTACTTCGAGATCCGGCGCGATAATCGGCCCGAGGATCCACAGAAATGGCTGCGCTGATGACGAAACGAAAAATCGCGTTGATGTCGATGTCTCTCGCGCTCCTTCTGCTTCTGCTGGGAGGAGCACTGTTCGGACAGGCGACCGCGAAGAACAGCGTCTACCGCTATCTCAGCATCTTCGGCGAGGTCTTCGACCTGGTACGCAACAACTACGTCGAGCCGGTGGCGAGCGAGCAACTCCTCGACGGCGCGTTCGCCGGCGTCACCGACGCCATCGACGAGTTCAGCTACTACGTTCCCGCTTCGCAGATGGCCGCGTACAGGAACTTCACCGAGGTCGACGACAACGGGATCGGTCTGGTGGTGACCCGGCGCTTCGGCTACGCGTTCGTCGTCGCCACGATTCCCGGGTCGCCGGCGGAGAAGGCCGGAATCGAGCGCGGTGACTTCATCGAGAAGATCGACGGCTCTCCGACCTCCAGAATGGCGGTGTGGCAGGTGCAGAGCGCTCTCCGCGCGGCGCGGCCGGTGCATCTGCAGATTCTCCGTGGCGGGCAGACCAAACGCGACGAGATCACCATCCAGCCGGCGAAGTTCCATCCGCTCGCCGTGACGACGAAACGGTACGGCAGCGTCGCCTGCGTGCGGATCCCCTACTTCGAGAAAGGGACCGCGGAGCAGTTCGCGGCCGCGCTCGAAGAGATTCGATCGGCCGGGACGCGCAAGCTGATCGTCGACCTCCGCGGCAATGCAGGGGGCGAGGTGGAGGAGGCCATTGCCGCGGCCGATCATCTCCTCACCGGCGGCATCATCACCGGACTCGACGGCCGGAAGGTCGACGCCCGGAAGTGGCAGGCCGACCGCGCCACGGCGTTCGACGGCGAGGTCCAGGTGCTGATCGACAACTCGACCGCGGCCGGAGCCGAGGTCTTTGCCGGAGCGATTCGCGGGAACGAGCGCGGAAAGCTGGTCGGCGTCACCACGTACGGGAAGTCGATCGTGCAGCGCTTCATCACCCTGCCGAGCGGCGGAGGCGTGCAGATGACGATCGCCCGGTACACCACGCCCGATCTCAAGCCGATCCGCGACACAGGCATCCGGCCCGACGTCGTGGTCGACCTGACCGTGCAGGCGATCCGCGTTCCCGAAGGCGAGAAGCCCGCACCGCGGGAGGACCTGATCCTCAACAAGGCCCTCGTGCTCTTCGGCGAGAAGCCCGCCGCCTGACCGTCCGGGCGCCGGCCCGGCCGCTGTGCGAAAATGGCTCTGCGCCATGGCGGGCCGGGAGGGGAAGCGCAGAAGGCCGGTTGCGAGACAGGAGTCGTCCTTCCGGACGATTCTCGTTCTCACCCTCATCCCCCTCTTTGCGCTTCTGGCGTATCTCCTCTATCGATTCGCCGCCGATCAGATCGCACGAACGAAGCCGTCGCCGGCGGCTCGCGCGGAAGGGGAGGCCCCGCCGGAGCGAACGCCGCCGCGCAAGGCGCCGCCGAAGCGGGGCGTACTGGTGGTGATTCTCGACGACGTCGGATTCGACAACCAGCCGCTCGAGCGGGCGATGGCCATCGATCCGAACATCAGCTTTTCGGTCCTGCCGAACGCCAGGAACGCGCGGGCATTCGCGCAGCGCCTCCATCGCCGCGGGTTCGAGATTCTCTGCCACCTGCCGATGGAGCCGATGGACGGAGGGGAATCTCCCGGTCCGAATGCCATCACGACCGCCATGGCCGACGCGGAGATCGTCCGCCTCACGCGGGCCAATCTCGCCGCCGTTCCGCACGCGCGCGGCGTGAACAACCACATGGGCTCGCGTGCGACGGCCGACGGCCGCGTCATGCGCTCGGTTCTTTCATCGCTGCCGGAAGGAATGTATTTCATCGACTCGATGACGACGGGAAACTCGATCGGTTACCGCGTGGCGCGCGAGCTGAAGGTCCCGACCGCGGTGCGGACGGTGTTTCTCGATCGGGTGCAGGAGGAGGAAGCGATCCGGAGCCAGATCCGGAGGCTCGCGCACGCTGCGGGGGATGACGGCGCCGCCGTGGCGATCGGGCACATGTATCCGGTGACGATCGACGTCCTCGAGCGCGAGATTCCGCGCCTCCGGCGCGCGGGATACCGGGTCGTCCGCGCCGGATCGGTCGTCGAGTAGACTCTCGGCCGTGCTGCTCGCTCTTTTCCTCCTCGAGGTCGCGGCCGGTCTGTATCTCTTCCTCCCGCTCGCCGGCCGGCGCAATGCGGGCGTCAGGTTCTACCGGATGATTCTCGTCATCGCCGGCACGCTGGCGTTCTTTGCTGCAGCCGCGCACTGGCTTGCGGGGCAGGTCCGGCTGGCGATCATGGACGGCGGGACGATCGTCCTGACGCTCTTCGTCTACTTCGTCCTCCGCTTTCCGAAACGTCTGGTCTTCCGGCTCCCGGCCGCTCTCCTCGGCGTGGCGTATGCGATCGCGACCGTCGTCGCCTGGGACGCCGCGGTCCGGCCCCCGCACCCCGCCTGGAGCGTCGCCGGTGCGCTCTCGGCCATCGCGCTTCTGGGCAGCGTCAACCTCGCGATGACGTTGGGCCACTGGTATCTGGTCGTGCGCGGGATGCCCATCGATCCGCTGAAGAGGCTGACCCTCGCGACGCTCGCGGCGACTCTGGCGAAGATCGCCGTGGTGGTGGCGGCGTTCGCTGCCGGCGGCCTTTTTCACGAGATCGCGGTCCGGCAGGGAATCTTCTTCTGGATGCGCGCCGGGTGGGGACTGGCGGGACCTCTGCTGCTTTTTCCGATGGTGTGGGGGACGGTGAAGATCCGCTCGACGATGGCCGCGACGGGGATCCTCTACGTGGATGTCGTCGCGGTGATCATCGGCGAGGTGATCGGCGCGTGGCTCTCCACGATCGCGCACCTTCCGGTGTAGTGCCTGATGCAGTGCCTGATGCAGTGCCTCGTGCAGTGCCTTGTCAGTCGCCATGGGAGAATGCGGGCGCCGCAACAAGATTCAGGATCTGGAGATGAAGCCCGGCGCCAGCCGATCGGGTAGCCGCGCGGTCACTCGGCTCCCGGCGGGGCGGCTCCGTAGACGTGGCGGTCGTGCGTGGCGAGGTCGAACGGACGGACCGACGGCGCGTGAGCATAGCCGCGGTGGACCGACTGACAGGCGTAGCAGACCGCGACCTCCTTCACCATCCGCCAGACGAGATAGTCGAGGATCGTCACCGCCAGAAGGCTGAGGCCGTACGTCCACGGTACGAAGATCGCGCCGATGACGACCAGCGCGATCCCGGTGGTGCGGTTGAAGTCCTTCTGAACGTAGAGCTGGTCGTGGCCGCAGACGGCGCAGCGGTCGATCGCAGTGCCGGCCGGAGGAGCGGCGGCCGTCGAAGGCGCCCCGCAGTGCTCGCACGGACGCGGGGGCTCGCCGCCCTCGCGGGCGAGCCGCCGCTCGCATCGGCTGCAGAGAAAGTGGACGGACGGAGTCATGGGCGCGTCATCCTTCGCCATCTGGCTGCGCTCGCAGCTCAGGATGACACAGGTCGGCGCGAGTGCAGTGCTTCATCAATCTCTTGCCTTTTGCCGTGGGAGATGCGGGCGAGGTCCAGGAACGAGGAGGAGGCGATGCGGTGGCATCGTCGACGACGAGTGACGCAGAGATGGCCCGCAGATCCCACGGCCCTTCGGGTTGCGGCGGCGAGCGGCCATCTGCTTCGTTGCCGCTCCTCGACGATGTCCCGCATCGCCTGCGTCGCGGCGCCTCGCATCCGGCCGCTCGGCGCCGCAACAAAAGGCAAGATCTTGATGAAGCACTACACTAGTGTAGTGTCTCAATAATTGCTTGTCATATTGTTGATTCTGAGGGACAATGGCGCATGCGAAAAGCGCCGGTGATCACTCTCAGCGCGGGCGAGCGCGAGCAGCTCACGAAGTGTGCGAACAGTCGACGGTCGGAGGC
>DATLYG010000016.1:0-10364 GCA_035574985.1 Thermoanaerobaculia bacterium
GTAGGTTCGAACGCGTGCTCCTCGTGACCCCGCCGTATCACGCGGGGGTGGTCGAGTCGGCCGGAACATGGCTGCCCCTCGGGCTGCTCTATGTCGGCGGCTCGCTGCGGAAGGCCGGCTACGACGTCGCGCTCTATGACGCGATGTCGAAGTTTCACACGCTCGACGACATCCGGATGACGCTGCGGAGGGAGCGGCCCGACGCGGTGCTGGTCACATGCATCACGGCGACGCTCCCCGACGGAGTGGAAGTCTGCCGTGTTGCCAGGGAGGAGCTGCCGAACGTCCTGACCGTCCTCGGCAACACGCATCCCTCCTTCATGTGGGAGGAGATTCTCCGCGATGAACCGGTCGTCGACGCCATCGTCCGGTTCGAAGGCGAGCAGGCGGCGGTCGAGCTCCTCGAAGCGTGGGGCTCTCCGCAGCTCGACCGGGTCAGGGGAATTGCCTGCAGGCGCGACGGCCGTCCCTGGGCCACTCCGCTCCGCGGGTTCATCCGCGATCTCGACAGCGTCGAGCCGGCGTGGGACCTCGTGCCGTGGCGGGAGTATTCGTATCGTCCGAAGCCGGGATCGACTCTGGCCGTCGTTTCCTCTTCGCGCGGTTGCCGCCAGCACTGCTCCTTCTGCTCCCAGCGGCTCTTCTGGAAGGAGAGCTGGCGCGCCGTTTCGCCGGAGTGCTTCGTTTCCCAGCTCGAGGATCTTCGCGGCCGCTTCGGTGTCGACGTGGTCATGCTCGCCGACGAGATTCCGTCCCTCGACCGCACGCGATGGGAGCGCATCCTCGACATCCTGATCGAGCGACAGCTCGGAACGGCGATCCTGCTCGAGACGCGTGTCGACGACATTCTTCGCGATGAGGACATCCTCCCGAAGTATCGCGCCGCGGGAATCGAGCACATCTACGTCGGCGTCGAGTCGGTCAACCAGGCCACGCTCGAACTGTTCCGCAAGGACCTCCGCGTCGAACAGTCGAAGCGGGCCATCGAATTGATCAACGCGCACGACATGATCTCGGAGACCTCGTTCGTCATGGGAATGCCGGACGAGACCCCGGAAGAGATGAGGCGCTGCATCGAGCTGTCCAAATACTACGACCCCGACATGGCGTTCTTTCTGGCCATCACTCCATGGCCCTACGCCGATCTCCATGAGCGGGTCAGGGACCATGTCGTCACGCGCGACTATCGCAAGTACAACCTCGTCGAGCCGGTGATCAAACCGAAGGCGATGACGCTCGACGAAATGCGGGCCATGCTTTTCGAGGGCTTCAGGGAGTTCTACTCCCACAAGATGCAGCAGATGGCGCTCATGCCGTCGTGGAAACGCGAGTTCATGAAGACGCTGATGCATCTCCTCATGGAGCACTCGTACCTGCGCGAACAGATGTGCGAGCTTGCCCATCCCGCCATTCCGACCGCCGCGATCGGTTGACCGCGCCCGCCGCCGGCTCCGCCCGGGCGTCGTCGTGCCCGCGGCCACTCGCCATCCACGCGAACTGCTGACCCGCCGGCGCAGCGTCCCGGCCTTGGGGCGGATGCCGCCTCTGTTCGAAATGCGAACGACTGTCCGAATGTCGGACAGCGCGGCGGCGGCTCGCTGCCGTTGACGACGGCGTTTGCGGGACCGAATCGCGGCGCGATGCGATCGTGCCGGGGAGCAGAACGCGTGGCCCGCATGCCGTCCCCCCTGTCGCACCAACCCCCTTCGAATGCTGGGGTTCCCTGCCGCTTGCATCGGTGTCGCCGGTTCGCCATCACGCGAGGAAGTGACATCACATCGCGGTCGTTGTGACGTGCACGCACCGGGGTCGGGGCACTCCGCGGCACGTCCCTTTCAGTGCCATGCGTGGATGGGAGAAACCGCCATGCGTTCCGTCGTCGCAATCTTGTTGATCGTGGCCCTTCGAGCGAGCGGGAGTCCTCTCGCGCACGACCGGTGCGAGAGCTGCCACGTTCCATCGGGCGGGGTCGCCGACCCGCCGCGCTGGAATGCGACCGCCGCGCAACCGGGAATCATCGGTGGTTCGAAAAGCGCGGCGTGCATGAGCTGTCACGACGCGACGGCCGGTGGCGAACACGCAGTGCGAGCAAGCCACCCGGTGGAAATCTCTTACGAGAACTCGTTCCTGGAGGGGCGGGGAAGCCTTCGCGCACCGAGTTCCCCGAGCGGCCTGGGAGGATCGATCGAGTCCGATCTGCTGGTCGATGGCAGGATCGAATGCACTTCCTGTCACAATCCTCACGCGACGGAAACCCGTTCCATGTTGCGCATCGACAACACGGGAAGCCGTCTCTGTCTGGCCTGTCACGACAAGTGACGCCCGCTGCGCGGGAGCCGGCTCACCGGGCCGGAAAATCCTCCTGAGGTCTGCCCCAGCGGAAGCCCTGCGCCAGCTCGACACCGATCGCTCTGAGAGTTTCGGCGTGGGCGTCGTTTTCCACTCCCTCGGCGATGACCGCCTTGCCGAGAGTGTTGGCCACGGTCCTGACCGCCTGGACGAGCGCACGGTTCGTGGCGTTGGTGTCGAGATCGGAGACGAACGAGCGGTCGATCTTGACGTAGTCCGCGGCGAGAGCCCGCAGATACGAGAACGAGGAGAAGCCGACGCCGAAGTCGTCGATCGCGAAGAGGCAGCCGAGATCCTTGAACCGGCGGACCCAGTTCTGCGCCACCACGAGGTCCCCCACGGCGGCCGATTCGGTGATCTCGAAGCCGAGCCGTCCCGGGGCGACGCCGGAAGCCATCAGCCGCTTCTCGATGTACTGAAGGAGAGATTCGTCGCCGAGGCTCGATCCCGAAATGTTCACGAAGATCCTGATGTCGTCGTGGCGGCCGAGGACATCGAGGACGTGATCGAACACCCATCGGTCGATCGACGGCATGAGCCCCGCGCGCTCGGCGGAGGAGACGAACTCGCCGGGAGGGATGGTGCTGCCGTCTTCGGCGACCATTCGCACGAGAGCCTCGTAGTGCTCGGGTTGCCCGCTGCCGAGATGAACGATGGGCTGGTACCAGAGGACGAAACGGTCGTCGCGTAATGCGCTCTTGATCCTGGCGGTCCAGCGGCCGGCCTGGTCGAGTTTGGTGCCGAGGCGCTCGTCGTACAGAACGACGCGATTGCGTCCCTGCTCTTTCGCCGAGTGGAGTGCCGCTTCGGCATGACCGATGACAGTGGCGCCGTCCATCGCCGGTTTGATCGGCGCCACGCCGATACTGACGCTGACGTCGAGCAGTTGCCCATGGAGGTCGAATCGGCGCTGACCGATCTCGGCGCGGATCCGTTCGGCGATGCCGGCCGCCTCCTGCAGCGACGTCCCTTCGAGGACGATCGCGAATTCGTCGCATCCCACGCGCGCGAGAAAGTCGAAGGGTCGAAGGACCTCGCGGAGAACGCTGGCAAGTTCGGCGAGCGCCTGATCCGCCGCCATGTGGCCGACCGTGTCGTTGATCGATTTGAAGTCGTCGACATCGACCAGGAGGATCGCCGCGCTGCTCCCCGATCTGGAGTCGCGGCAGAGCCGTTCGATCTTCGCACCGCAGCGGCGGCGGTTCGGCAGCTCCGTCAGAGAGTCATGGGAGGCGAGGAAGCGAATCCGCTCTTCCTGACGCCTGCGTGCGGTGACGTCCTGTTTGATGGCGACGAAGTGCGTGATGCTCCCGTCGGTTTCGCGTACGGGTGTGATCGTCTGCTCCTCGATGTAGAGGGACCCGTCCTTGCGCTTGTTGTACAGCTCACCGCTCCATGCCGTTCCGGAGGCGATCGTCTTCCAGAGGTGTTGATAAAAGGCTTCGGTCTGGCGCCCGGACTTGAGAATGCGGGGTGTCTGGCCGACGGCCTCCTTCGCGTCGAAGCCCGTCAGGCGCGCGAACGCGGGATTGACCCATTGAATCACCCCCCGGGAATCGGCGACGAGAACGGCGTTGGCCGCCGATTCGAGCGCCACCGTCTGCAACCGGATCTGTTCGTTGTTCCATGCGGCAAGGAGCGAGAGGGCGATCTGGTCGGCGAAGGTGACCAGAACGTTCATGAAGTCCTGCTCGAGCCGGGAAGTCTCGCGCCGGAAAATCGTCATTGCGCCGATGACCCGGTCCTGCGCGACCAGAGGAAGGGCCAGCGCCGAGCGGAATCCGTATCGCGCGGCGCGGTCACGCCACATGGAGAATCCCGGATCGCGGTCGAGTTGCCGGAACTGAATCTCCCCCGTGCGGATCGCGGTGCCTGTCGGACCGTGTCCGCTCGGCGAGTCGTCCCACCGCACCTCGATGTCGTGGAGAAAACTGGTGCCGGTCCCTGCCGCCTGGCGGATGGCGACGACCCCTCCCTCTCCCTTCAGGCTCAACTGAACGAGCGGAAGTTCCAGCAGTTCGGCGATCCGGTCGCAGGCGAAGGTGAGAATCGAGTCGATCCGCTCGTTGCCGAGGATCTTGCGGTCGATCTCGTGAAGAAGCATCTCGAGAGCGTCGCGGCGCTTTCGCTCCGTCATGTCGCGCGCGATGACGAGCGTGATTCTCTTTCCGTGCGCGTCGGCGGAGACGACGCTCAACTCGACCGGGAATCGCGAACCGTCCTTTCGCCGATGGATCGTCTCGATCGCGGCAGTGTCGGCCGGATCGGACGCGCGGAGCGGGCACTCGTCGGGAACGCAGATCCGGTCGATCGGAAGTCCGACCAGTTCCGAGCGGGTGTAGCCGTAGGTCCGGACCGCTGCCTCGTTGGCCTCAAGAATCCGCTTGTCGGAGCCGACGAACAGGACGATGTCGCGCGCGCTGTCCGCAAGGAGTTTGTACCGATGGAGGATCTCCTCGGTCTTGCGCCGCTCGGTGATGTCCGAGGCGAGCATGACGATTCCGCTCACGCGACCGTCTCCGTGCAACGGCGCGGCGGAGATGCTGAGGTTCATGAGCGTCCCGTCCTTCCGGCGGCGCCTCACCTCGCGATCGGTGAACGACGAGCCGGACCTGATGCACTCGTCGAGCATTGCGGCGAGCGGCTCCCCGGGGCCCCCCAGCGGCGTCCCGGAGCGCTCTTCAGCGGTGAAACAGAAGAGTTGTTCCGCCGCCGGATTCGCCGTCCGCAGGCGCCGTTCGGGATCGAGCGTGACGATCGCCAGCGGTGAGGCATCGATCACGGCGGAGAGCAGATCCGTCATTTCGTGCAGGGCTGCGTCGCGCGCCTTCTGCCCGGTCACGTCGCTGATGATCCCCACGATCCCGGTCGTGACCCCTTCGTGACGCAGCGGAGCGAGCCTCGTCCGAAGGCTCAGCTCCTTTCCATTGAAGCGCATGCTCCACTCGTACGTGACGTTCTCCCCGTCGAAGGCCCGGGCGATCGCCCCGTCGTGATCGGCGGTGGCCGGGAACACCTCGCTCGGCTTCATGCCCAATATCGCGCTTCGCGTGAGGCCGAACGGCGACGTCCACTGCCCGAAGATCTCGCTGAAGCGCCGGTTCCGGTCGAGCGTGAAGACGAAGTCGTCGAGCGACGACAGGAGTGCGCGGAAGCGGGCCTCGCTCTGCCGCAGGGCGCGTTTCGATTGCCACAGGGAGCGATGGCCGCGGCGCAGAATCAGTCCCAGCGCCGCCAGACTGACCACGCCGGCCCACGCCCCGAAGGAGACGAAGCGATTCGTCAGCCACTGGTGGATGTCGGTCGCCCGACAGGCGGGGAGCAGCCAGGCGGCGACTCCGGCAAGCAGAATGTTCAGATGGGCTTTCTTCACGGTTTCGGCCTTTCCCTGCCGATCGGACGATCACGGTCTCCGGGACGCAATGGCTCCCGTGGCAGAGGCGGTGTCGCCGGAAGAACAGAAACGGTCTGGAGGATGGAAGTCTTGACGGGGGCCGAACCGTAGCCTTTCGGTCCATGTTCGACTCCGTGACAATTGATGTAGCACTCTCCCGACCCCGACCCGTCGGAGACGAACGCCAGCCTTCCCGTCGTCACGGACGGACTGACGCCCGTGCCGGAGTCGCCGAAGCGAATGAGCGCACGATTGCTGACCGAGCCGTGGGCGTCGTGGCAGGTCGCACACGACGTCTTAGCGCCGACGACGTGGCTGTCGTGGAGAGGGAAGGTCGATCGCTCCATGAGCGCCTTCCGGTCATGGCACCGGTAGCAGAGCGCGAATGCGTTCTCGCTTTCCGCGGCGCCATCGACCGTCCGATACGCATCGCGGAGAATCGGCGGGACGTTCGATGCATGCGGTCCCCCCGGACCGGTCGGATCGTCGTTCCCGTGACAGTCGGTGCAATTGATCTCGCGTCCGGCCAGAGACGGAAGCACCGAGGGGGACCGCGTGGAACCCGGCGCCTCGACGGGATGGTAGGAGCGATTGGCCGGATCGACGAGGCGCGCGATGCGGCTGCGTGTGACGGAACCTCCTCCATGGCAGCTCTCGCACAGCTCGTACTCGAAGCGGCGCTCGTCTTTCGGCGAGTGGCGCTTCGTGCCGGCGACGCCTCGTCCCCCCGGCGCGCTGCGATGGGAAGCATGGCAGGAGGAACAGACCACCGTGGCGTCGCCGCCGCCGGGGAGCGCGTCCGCCGAAAGCGGATGCCCAGATGCTTTGCCGAGCGTCGTTCCCAGAAGAGGAGGGCGCGCGTCGGCCGAAACCACCGACCGCGCAACCTGCTGACTCAGTCCGGCCTGATCGTCATGACATCGGAGGCAGATCTGCTTCTCGGAAGCCGGAAGCATGGGGGACCGCGACACCCCGTGGCCCGCATGGCAGGCGGGGCATCCGGCGCGGACGACCGTCGGGTCGAGGTGGGGATGGGGCTTCCCGCTTCCCGCGATCGCAGTCGTGGCTGCCGCCACGGCGAGCACCATCAACGCGGCTCGTGGCATACCAGACAGATCTCCGTCGTCGATGGCTTGACCGAGAAGTGCGGCACACGGCCGGCCTCGTAGTACTGATCGGAATGCGGATCGTGGCAGGTGGTGCACTGCAGTTTTCCATTCCGGTCGAGCTTCACCTCGCCATCCGCCCGGATTGCTGCCAGCGATCGGAGTCCCATGTCGCCTTCGTGCGAGGGATCGTCGCCATCCGGGACGACGAACGAGATCGGGTGCGTCCCGGACAGATCGGTCCCGACGAACCCGCGGCGGTCCGGTGTCAAACGTGCCCCTTCGGGAGGGCCGCCTCTCTTGCCGATGTCGGCGACGGCAACCGTGCCGTCGTGACACGACAGGCAGAGCCGCGAGCTGCCATCCGGCTGGGGTGCCGGTCTCCGGCCGCCCTTGAGGCGCAGCTCGGGAACTTCGTATTCGCTCACGTTCGACAGCGCGTGGCCCCACAAGGGTCGAGGCACGATGGCGTTGTGCGGGATGTGGCAGAACTTGCAGATCTCCGTTTCCGACACGGACTTGATCTCTCCCGGTCCGCTGACGGAGAGGTTGTGCACGGTCGAGCCGACGTTTCCCTGCTGCGCCAGCACTCGACTCGCGAGGAAGAGAGTGGCCAGCAGAGCCGCTCTCAGAAGTCTCGATCGGTTCAAGGCGCACCTCCGCCCGGAGCAACCAGGCGAAACAGCTGTACGCGGCGATTGAACGAGTCGGCGACCGCGATGCGGCCGTCGGCCGAAACGGCGACGCCGGCCGGAAACGAAAGCTCGCCGGGAGCGGATCCGCTGTGGCCGAACTCGCCGAGAAACCGGCCGTCGATGCTGTAGATCGCCACCGCATCGAGATGCGCATCGCTGATCCAGACCCGCTGCCCGGAATCGACGGCGATCCCCTTGATGCGCGGCATTTCCCCCGCGGCGTCGCCGAGCCGGCCGAAGGAATCGATCGCCGAGCCGGTCTCGGCGTCGATCCGCTGGATCCGGAAGTTGAGGGTGTCGCCGACGACGATCGAGTGACCCTCGATCGCAATCGCGGTGGGATAGTTGAATTCGCCAGCCCCGTCGCCGCGGGCGCCGATGCTTCGCTTTCTCGTTCCGGCGGCATCGAAGACGAGCACGCGGTGGGCGGCGGTCTCGACCACGAAGATCTCGTCCCCGCTGCAGGCAACTCCCGTCGGCCGTTCCAGCCCTTCCGCGAGCCAGCGCGTCCTCCGCAGCTCTCCGTCGAGAACCGCCACCGCGCCGAGACGGGCATCCGTGACGACGATGCCCGCCCGGCAGACCGCGACACCGACGGGATCTTCGACGGCCCCTTCCCTGGAGACCGACAGGCCCGATGCGCCCAGCCGGACGACGCGGTGCGCTGCCGGATCGGTGACGATCAGATCGGCTCCATCCCAGGCCACGCCATGAGGGCGCTGAAACAGGAATTCCTCATGAGTTCCTGAAATCCGTCTAAAGAGCCGCGTCTTCCCGCCGACGTCGCGCTGCGTCGCCACGACGCGATCGAGCACGATGCGCGGCCCGCCCAGCACCATCCATGCGACTGCGGCCACCAGCGCGCTCACCTGACGACTCCTCTTCGCCGCGGGCCGCTCACGATCGGCAGCCAGCCGCCGAACTCGCGCGAGATCGAGAGGTTGAAGCCGTCGGAGGTGCGCTCGTCACCGGTGCGCAACTGCTCGCGCGATCGAAAGAGCTGCGAGACGATGGAAAAGGCCCCGACCTGCAGCGTTGCACCCGCCTCGAAGCGCTCTCCGTCGAGTGGCGGCTCGAGGAGCGTTCTGCGGTGGTCGGAGCGGTAATTGGCGTTCATCGACAGCGATCGCAGTACGCGCCACCCTGCCGAGGCGCCGACAAAACGGATCTCCTGCTCGAGGGCGCTGCGGACGGTAGTTCGCCCGGTGTTGAGAAGCAGACTCGTCTTGCGCCCCGTGAGCTGAAATGTCTGCGTCAGATTGCGCGCCTCGAACGATCCGAGTGCAGCGACCGTCTGTTCCGAGCTTCGTGACAACCAGTCGGTGTACGCGGTGACGAGAAGTGCCTCGCCGAATCGCCGCCGCAGCGTGACGCGGGCCTGACGCTGCTGTTCGGTCCCGATCCCCGCAAGGGCGATCCCCGGTCCCGGAGCCGGCGACAGCGTCTCGCCTGCGGTGCGAAGCTGGTTGTGCGATGCGGAGGCGACCATCTCCTTGCGCAGTGTCTGCTCGGAGCCATGCGCTGCAGACGCGCCGATGGACCAGGCCATCGCCGTTTGCGTGGCGTCCTCGCCATTGACGTTCCATTGGAGAAGCAGCCAGTTCGCCGCGGCGTTGAATCCGAGATCGATCCCCGCCCGCGCTCCCGCCCAGTTGGCTCCGACTCCGGCACGTGGGGACCTGACCGTCGCCGCGTCGGAGATCTGCAGACCGTAGCCGGCGAACGGCACGATCTGCCATCCGCGCAGGCGACGGCTCAGGTATCGCGCTCCCAGGTCGTGCGTCTGCGTCGATGCCTCGGTTCGGGAGCCGCCGGTGTAGCCGGCGCTCCACGAAAGGTCCCACATGCGGTGAACGGCCGGTTTGGAGGTGAAGTGATTTTGCAGGCGGACGATGTCGGTGGTCGCGGCCTGCAAGCCGGAAGTCGTCAGGTTGCGCCGCAGAGCGACGGCGGTCATGTCCCACTCCCAGCCCGGCCGGATCAGCCGGTCGTCGGCATTGATCGTGAGATCGGCGATCCGGTAGCCGTAGCTGCCGAGGTCACGGACCTGCCGCTCGATCCGGTAGTGCTGCTGGAACTGTCGCGAGATGCTCGACCAGTCCAGATGATCGTTGGCGAAGGTTTGCGGCCGGTGCGTTCCCCCCGCGAACGCGATCGTCGTGCGATCCGATGACAGGAGCAGTCCGGCCAGAGGGCCTTTGCGAATCCGCAGCGAACCACCGGAGGTCGAGGTGGTATCCGGAATCGCAGGCGCGAAGTAGGGCTCATCCGGCCGAACGGCATGGTCGTGGCCGGTCCGCGACGCATAGAGGCGAATGGGGAATGCGCTCTGCGGCAGGATCTGAAAATCGCCGCGGTACCCCAGGCGTTTCGTGCTGTTTCCCACTCCCGCGAGATGCTGCGTCCCGGCCGTCTCGACGGCCGCCCGGAAGCTTCCGAGCGCCGGATGGAGCAGAAATCCCCGCACGCCGAAGATCACCTGCCACTCCCTCTGGTCGAGATTCGTCGTCGACGCTCCGGCCAGCGTCTCGTCGTAGCGGCGCGCGCTCGAGCGCGCGCTGGCGTCCCACGACCATTGCCCGTACTGCTGCGCCAGCGCCGTGCGTGCGCCCAACGCGGCGAGCGCAATGATCAGGACGGGAGGAGCCATGGTTCGCATCGTCTGTCTGACATCCATGTCATCCCGAGAGCGGCGAGAATCGGGGCCCGGCCACTGCGCGGCATCGTGCCGCCCGGGCCCCCGAGTCTCGCCGACGCTCGGGATGACGTGGTCTGCGGTGACGGGCGGCGGGACCGGTTCGTCCCGCCGCCTCGTGCTGG
>DATLYG010000017.1:0-4763 GCA_035574985.1 Thermoanaerobaculia bacterium
GGCGGCCGCGCCCGCCGAGTCGATCGCAAGCGTGTTCCGGCGCGCCGAAACGCTCCGGCCGACCGTGGGACTCACCGAACCGGAGATCGCCTTTCGCGAACGGATCGAGGAGAGCGTCGCCTATCACCTCGTCTCCGACGTCTCCGTCGGCGTTCTTCTCTCGTCGGGGATCGACTCGTCGGCGCTCGCCGCCATCGGGAACCGGCTCTCGCGAGAACCGCTGCGGACGTTCACCGTCGCCTTCGAGGAGTTCCTCGGCCGGGCGGAGGACGAGGCCCCGCTCGCAGAACGCTTCGCCGCAGACCTCGGAACGATCCACACCACGCGCGTCGTCTCGCGCGACGAGTTCCGCAGCGACCTCCCTCGATTCCTCGAACGGATGGACCAGCCGACCATCGACGGCCTCAACACCTGGTTCGCCAGCAAGGCGGTCCGCGAAGGGGGCGTCAAGGTCGCACTCTCCGGAATCGGGGGAGACGAACTGTTCGGAGGATATCCGTCATTCCGTATGATTCCACGCATCCTGCGGGTGGCCCGGACGCCTGCCGCATGGGCGCTGCGCGCACTCGCGCGACATCCAAAGAAACGCCTCCTTCACCAGTACGGATCGACCTGGGAGGGTGCTTATCTCCTCCAGCGCGGCCTCTTTCTTCCGCACGAACTGCGCGATCTGATGGGGGCGGACGCCGAAGAGGGTCTCGAACGACTGCGACTTCTCGACCTCTTCGCCGCGTCGCTCGATCCCGATCCCGGGTCGGACTTCGCGCGCGTGGCGACACTGGAGTCGTCACACTACCTGCGCAACCAGCTCCTGCGCGACACAGACTGGGCGAGCATGTCGCACTCGGTGGAGGTCCGCACGCCCCTGGTCGACGTCGCTTTTCTTCGCCAGGTCGCACCGCTGGTGCTCGACCACCGCCGCCACTGCAAGGCCGTCCTCGGGTCGATGCTCCCCCCCTGGCTCGCAAAGCGGCCCAAAACGGGCTTCCTCACGCCTGCGGCGGAGTGGATGCGACTTCCCCCTGACGGGACGACGACACGGATGCGCAGCTGGGCGCGGTTCGTCTTCGATGCGGTGGCGGGAACATGAGAGTCCTCCTTCTCTGTACCGATTCCTATGGTGGACATGGCGGGATCGCGCTCTACAACCGTGATCTTGCGGAGGCGCTCGCCTCGCGCCCCGACTGCGAGGAAGTGACCGTCATCCCGCGCGTCGTGCGAACGGAGCCGGAGGCGGTCCCGGCAAAGGTGCGGTTCATGGCCCGGGCCGCCCGTGGCCCCCTTTCCTATCTCCGGGCGCTCTTCGAAGCGCGGCGTCGCCGTCCCGATCTGGTCATCTGCGGCCACATCAATCTTCTGCCGGTGGCGTTTCTCGTCTCGAAGGATCCGCTGCTGTTGCTCTACGGCATCGAGGCATGGAAACGCCCGGGGAGCGCGATTTCCGGCCGGCTGCTGCATCGCTGCCGCGGAATCGTGGCGATCAGCAGGATCACGCGCGATCGTTTTCTCGCCTGGTCGGGCTACGCGGGACGAATGTTCCTGCTGCCCAACGCCATCCATCCCGAGCGGTACGGCATCCGTCCTCCGCGGCAGGAACTGGTCGCGCGCTACGGGCTGAAGGGGAAGCGGGTCATCCTCACCGTCGGCCGCCTCGCACACGAGGAGCGATACAAGGGGTTCGATGAAGTGCTGGAGGTGCTTCCCGCACTGCCGGAAGACGTCGTCTACGTCATCGCGGGCGGGGGAAGCGATCAGCCTCGCCTGGAAGCGAAGGCGGCGGCGCTGGGAGTGCGCGAGCGCGTCGTCTTCACGGGATACTTTCCGGAGGAGGAGAAGGCGGACCTCTACAGTCTGGCCGATGTCTTCGTGATGCCAAGCCGGGGCGAAGGGTTCGGATTCGTCTTTCTGGAGGCGCTCGCCTCGGGCCTTCCGGTGATCGGCAGCCGGATCGACGGTGGCCGCGATGCCCTTCTAGACGGCGAGCTCGGACTACTCGTCGATCCGGCCAATTCCGCCGAAATCGAAGCGGCGATCCGCGAGCTTCTCGCCCGGCGCGAACGCCACGTCCCGCCGCGCCTGGAGCACTTTTCGTTCGAACACTTCACTGCGCGGCTGGCCGCCATCGTGGATGATGTGATGCGATGAAACGGGCACTGATCCTCGGCGTCTCGGGACAGGACGGCGCGTACCTGTCGAAGCTCCTCCTTGCGAAAGGCTACGAGGTTCACGGAACGTCGCGCGACGCGGAGATGCAGTCGTTCGCCCGCCTGCACGCCCTCGGCATCCGTGACCGCGTGCAGACACACTCCACCTCGGGGCGCGACTTCCGCGAAATGTTGCAGTTGCTGACGAACCTGCGGCCCGACGAGATCTACAACCTGGCCGGCCAGACCTCCGTGAGCCTCTCCTTTTCGCAGCCGATCGAAGCCATCGACAGCATCGCCCAGGCGACACTGATCCTGCTCGAGGTCGTCCGCTACCTGAAACTCCCGGTCCGCATCTACAACGCCTCGTCGAGCGAGTCGTTCGGGGAGACGCCCGCCGGCGCCGCATGCGAGGAACGGACTCCTTTTCAACCGCGCAGCCCCTACGCGACGGCGAAGGCGACGGCACACTGGACGACGGCGAACTACCGGGAGGCGTACGGGATCTACGCCTGCTCCGGCATTCTCTTCAACCACGAGTCGCCGCTTCGCGGAGACCGCTTCGTCACGAAAAAGATCGTCAGCGCCGCCATCGCCATCGCCTCTGCGGGTGGAGGGACGCTGACGCTCGGCGATCTGTCCGTCGCACGTGACTGGGGCTACGCCCCCGAATACGTCGAGGCGATGTGGCGGATGCTCCAGCAGGAGCGGCCTGACGACTACGTCATCGCGACGGGTGAGAGCCACACCGTGGAGGAGTTCGTCTCCGCCGCGTTCGCCGAGGCGGGACTCGACTGGAGAGAGCACGTGAGGATCGACCCGTCGCTCTTCCGTCCTTCGGACATCCGCTACAGCCGCGGGAACGCCGCGAAAGCGGCGCACGTTCTCGGCTGGACGCCGTCGGTCCGCTTCCGCGAACTCGTACCGCTTCTCGTCCGCGCGGAGCGGGAGCGAACGGCCTAACCGATGTACGACGGCACGGGCACGAGTATCATTCCTCCGGTGTGTGACGGCTGTGCATAAGGTCATCCGGCGGCGCACCGGTTTCGCGCAACTCGACCTGAACGAGCTGTGGGAATACCGCGAGCTCCTCGCCTTCCTTGCCTGGAGGGACGTCGCCGTCCGCTACAAGCAGACGGTCGTCGGCGTCTCGTGGGCCTTCATCCGGCCGTTCCTGACGATGATCGTCTTCACCCTCGTCTTCGGAAAACTGGCCGGCCTGCCGTCGGAGAACGTCCCCTACGCCGTGCTGACGTTCACCGCGCTCCTTCCGTGGCAACTCTTCGCCACGGCGTACGCCGAGGCGGCGGGATCGGTCGTCGGCAATGGGCACATGGTCACCAAGGTCTATTTCCCGCGGCTGATTCTTCCGCTGGCAGCGACCGCGGTGGCGCTGGTCGACTTTCTGATCTCCTTCCTCTTTCTTCTCGTTCTGCTCCTCGGCCATGGCATGATGCCATCACCCCATATAGCATTCCTTCCTGTATTCCTTCTTCTCTGTCTCGTCTTCACACTCGGCATGAGTCTGTGGTTCGCCGCCGCGTACGTGAAGTACCGCGACGTCCGCCACTTCATCCCTCTCATCACCCAGCTCGGCCTCTACATCTCCCCCGTCGCCTTCAGCAGCGCGCTCATTCCCGAGCGCTGGCGGCTGCTCTATTCGTTCAATCCGATGGTGGCCGTCATCGACGGCTTTCGCTGGTCGGTCCTCGGGACGGCGCCGCTCTACGTGCCGGGCATCGTCGCGAGCGCGGCGATCTCCCTTCTGCTGCTCGTGACCGGCATCGTCTACTTCAAACAGGCCGAGCGGGTCTTCGCGGACGTGATGTGATGCGCGAGAGGGTCGTCACCCGTGCACTCGGGAAGAAGTACAGCCTGAGCACCTCCCCCCGGCCCAACGTTCTTCGGGAAAAGCTGGCCGACGCCCTTCGCTCTCTCGTTCGCCCGCAGGCGGCCGGGAGGGAGATGGACTTCTGGGCCCTGCGCGACGTGTCGCTCTCGATCGGCGAAGCGGAGGTCGTGGGGCTGATCGGAAGGAACGGGGCCGGCAAGTCGACGCTCCTGAAAATCCTGAGCCAGATCACGGAGCCGACCGAAGGCGAGGTTCACCTGTACGGAAGAGTGGCCAGCCTGCTCGAGGTCGGAATCGGATTTCATCCCGAACTCACCGGCCGCGAGAACATTTTTCTGAACGGCGCGATCCTCGGCATGAAGCGCAACGAGATTCGACGGAAGTTCGACGAGATCGTCCAGTTCGCCGAAGTCGAATCGTTTCTCGACATGCCCGTGAAACGCTACTCGTCCGGCATGTACGTTCGGCTCGCCTTCGCCGTCGCCGCACACCTGGACCCCGACATCCTTCTGGTCGACGAAGTGCTCGCCGTCGGCGATGCGGCGTTCCAGCAGAAATGCCTCGGCAAGATGGGCAGCATCCGCCGGGAGGGAAAGACCGTCGTCGTCGTCAGCCACAACATGGCCACGGTGGGAAGCCTCGCGCAGAAGGTCATCTGGATCGACCGCGGAACCGTCCGCGCCACCGGTCCGGCGAGCGAAGTCGTGCGCGCGTATCTGGCCGAAGGGATCCGGAACGATCTGGTCTGGTCTCCGCGCCATCCCTCG
>DATLYG010000018.1:0-2278 GCA_035574985.1 Thermoanaerobaculia bacterium
ACAGCGCTCCATCATCCGGCTGATGCGCTCGGCGATGAAGTCGGGGGTCCTCTGCATATGGAGAATCATTCTCCGTTACCGACACCTTGTCAACCACCCCGTCACTTCCCGATGTGCGTGATGCCACCGCTCCGCTCCCCCCGTCCCGATAGCATCGCCCCATGCAGGGCTCCCGAAGGCGCATCATCATCCTCGGCGCGGCCGGCCGCGACTTCCACAACTTCAATACCCTCTATCGCTACGACCCCTCGAGCGAGGTCGTGGCCTTCACCGCCACGCAGATTCCCGGCATCGAGGGGAGGGTCTACCCCCCGTCGCTGGCCGGTCCGCTCTATCCGAACGGCATTCCGATCGTCGCCGAGGAGGACCTCGCCCCGCTGATCCGCGAGAAGCGGATCGACCTCGCCGTCTTCTCCTACTCCGACGTCTCGTATGAACACGTCATGCGCGTGGCCGCCGTCTGCAACGCGGCCGGATGCGGGATGCTGTTGCCGGGCCCCGCGCAGACGATGCTCCGCACCCGGGTGCCGGTGATCGCCGTGACGGCCGTCAGAACCGGAGCGGGGAAGAGCCAGACCACGCGCTTCCTCTCCAGGAAGCTCGCCGCGAGCGGGCTGCGCGTCGTCGCCGTCCGCCATCCGATGCCGTACGGCAATCTGGAACGCCAGGCGGTGCAGCGCTTCGCCAGCCACGCCGATCTCGATCGCGAGCGCTGCACGATCGAGGAACGGGAGGAGTACGAGCCGCACATCGACAACGGCTTCGTCGTCTACGCCGGCGCCGACTACGAGCGCATTCTCGAGAAGGTCGAGACCGAGGCCGAGGTGATCCTCTGGGACGGCGGGAACAACGACCTTCCCTTCTACGTCCCGACGGTCCACATCTGCGTGGCCGATCCCCACCGCGCCGGCCACGAGCGGTCCTACTACCCGGGTGAGACGAATTTCCGGATGGCCGATCTGATCGTGATCAACAAGTGCGACACGGCCGACGAAGCGAGAATCGTGCGGGTCGAGCAGGCCGCGGCGGAACTGAACCCCCGAGCCACGGTCGTCCGGGCCCGCTCTCCGATCCGGCTCGACGATCCCGAACTGGTGCGTGGCCGGCGCGTACTGGTGGTCGAGGACGGCCCGACCCTCACGCATGGGGGGATGCACTTCGGCGCCGGATTCATCGCCGCCAGCGATGCCGGCGCGAGGGAAATCGTCGATCCGGCACCGTTCGCGGTCGGATCCATCCGCGAGACGTTCGCAAAATACCCGAACGCGCGCGGGGCTCTCCCGGCGATGGGCTACGGCGAACAGCAGATCGCCGAACTGGCCGAGACGATCGCCCGCACTCCGTGCGATGCCGTCGTGATCGGCACGCCGGTCGATCTGCGGCGCATTCTCACGCTCGACAGGCCCGCGGCGCGTGCGCGATACGAGCTGGAGGAGGAGACGCCGGGCGCCATCATGCAGGTGATCGAACGGAAAATCGACTTTCCCGTGCCTGCGTGACGATCGTCACACGGGCCGGTGCGTTTCTGCACGGTGTTCGGCGGGACGAGAGCCGATACTGCGCCCATCCGGCTCTCCGGAACAAGGCAACGCCAGCGATTTCCTCCGTTTTTCTCTTCGACCCGTCCACCATACGAGCCGACAAACCGCCCGCCTGTTGCACAGCCCGCCCGACCCGCTGGGGTTGCCTTGCTTCCATGTGATTGCACACACCCGATTCGGTGACCGACCCCATGTCGTCTCCACCCCGCCGTGCGTACGCTGACACCGTGACCGGGGCACTCCCGCTCGAACGCGAGCCGCAGAGAGAACGCGATCCTCTCCCTCTTCTGCTGCTGGGAGTCGACCATCGCACCGCGCCGGTCGGCGTGCGCGAGAAGCTCGCCGTGCCGGAAGCGAGGCTTCCGGAGAGCGTCCGCGCGCTGATGGAGATCGACGGCCTGACCGGGGCCTGCGTCCTGTCGACGTGCAACCGTGTCGAGTTGATCCTCTCCGGCGATGCGGAGCGGGTGCGGGACGAGGCGGTCCGCTGGCTGGCCGCGCGCGGCGGGGTTGGTCCCGACGAGCTCGCCGAACACCTCTACGAGTTCCGCGGAGCGGCGGCGGTCGAACATCTCTGCCGTGTCGCCTCCGGCCTGGAGTCGATGATCGTCGGCGAGCCGCAGATTGCGGGGCAGGTGAAGAAAGCGTTCGCGGCGAGCCGCGAGGCGGGAGCGCTCGACGCGCTCCTCCACCGCGTGGCCGAGCAGGCGATGCGGGTGGCCAAAAAGATCCGCAGC
>DATLYG010000019.1:0-5593 GCA_035574985.1 Thermoanaerobaculia bacterium
CTGCACTAGCGGGCGGGCGAGAGGAGACGTTTCATGCAGGAAGTTCATACCTCGTTCAACATCGTCGGGATGTGGACGGCGGCCACGCCCCTCGGAAAGGGCGTCTTCGTCGTGCTGGCGCTCATGTCGGCCTGGTCGCTCACGATCGCGATCGAGCGGCTCTGGCGGTTCCAGAAGGCGAAGAAAGAATCGCTGCAGGTCGCCCTCGGCATCACTCCTCTGCTCAAGCAGCACAAGCTGGAGGAGGCGATCCGCTTCGCGAACGACAAGCGCTTCCGCCACAGCCACCTCGCCCGCGTGCTGTCGGCCGGGTTGACCGAGTTCCAGTACGAGACGACGCAGGAGCTCCCCGACGACTTCGACCTGGTCGACTCCGGGAAACGGGCGATCGAGCGGGAAGCATTGATGACCACCGCGGAGCTGAAGAAGGGACTCGGCAATCTCGCCACCATCTCGACGACCGCCCCCTTCATCGGACTCTTCGGAACGGTGGTCGGCATCATCGGCGCGTTCCAGGGGATGGCCATCAGCGGCTCGGGCGGCCTGGGCGCCGTCTCGGCCGGAATCGCGGAGGCGCTCGGCGCGACGGCCCTCGGCCTCTTCGTGGCCGTGCCGGCGGTGTGGCTCTACAACTACTTCCTCAACAAGGTCGAACGCTTCCAGGTGGAGATGTCGAACTCCGGTTCGCAGCTCATCGACTACTTCATCAAGAACGAGGCGAAGGCGCGCGCCCGCGCGTGATCGGAAAGGAGAGGCACCATGGCATTCGGCGCCGGCGGCGGAAGTCCCGACGAAGTCAAGGGCGACATCAACGTCACCCCCCTCGTCGACGTCTGCCTCGTCCTTCTCATCATCTTCATGGTCGTCACCCCGATGCTGCAGCAGGGCGTCGACGTCCTCCTGCCGCAGGGGCCGCACGCGGAGAAAAAGCCGGGCAGGGAGGGCGACCTGATCATCTCGATCAAGGCTGACGGAACGGTCTTCGTCGGACAGGACTGGATCCCCGACAAGGACCTCGCCGCTTACCTGAAATCGGAGTACGAGAAAGACCCGGGGCGCGCGGTGATGCTCAAGGCGGACCGTCGGATCCACTTCGGCAAGGTGCGGATGGTCATGAAGGCCGCAAACGAAGCGCAGTTCTCGCAGGTGGCGATCCTGACGGAAAACCAGCAGGCCGGCGCGAAGATGGCGCAGGGAGAGATGTAGCGATGGCGTTCGGTGGCAGCGGCAGCGGCGGCGTCCGGTCGGAGATCAACATCACGCCGCTCGTCGACGTGGTTCTCGTTCTTCTCATCATCTTCATGGTGGCCGTCCCCATCCTTCAGATGGGACTCGACGTCGAGATTCCGCCGAAGGTGGAGGTGGCGCAGCCGACCGCCGAGACACAGCGGACGCAGCTCGTCATCACCGTGAAGAAGGACGGGCTGTACCTGAACAATCAGAAGATGACGTCGGTGCAGGCGCTGCGGGATGCGCTCGCGCCGCAGATGACCTCGCGCCCGATGACCGACCGGGTCGTCTTCATCAATGCCGACGACACCGTCCCCTTCGAACGCGCCGTGGAAGCGATGGACCGGGCGCGAGAAGCGGGAGCGAAGAAAGTGGGATTTTTGACGGATATACCAGTCGAATGACGTCGGTCGAGCAGTAAAGGCTGATTTCGCTCAAGCCTGAATTCCATCATGAAGTTCGTGGCGGAGGCGTGTCGGAATCGAACCAACCTTTCGACGCTTCCGCGCCGAAACAACGGTTTTGAAGACCGCGGAGGCCTCCAGGCCTCATTCGCCTCCGTGCCGTGGCGTGCGCTGTGGGGAACGCGCCGGGCGGCCGGCACATTCTCCTCCCATTTTCAATTTTCGATTTTCCCTTCACAATCGCCCCGCAGATGGAACTCTTCTTCCCGATCTACGCCTTCGCCATCGGCGCGATCGTCGGGAGCTTCCTCAACGTCGTCATCCACCGCTATCCCCGCGAAGAGTCGATCGTCTTTCCCCCCAGCCACTGCCCCTCCTGCGACGCGAAGATCCGGGCGTGGGACAACATCCCCCTGCTCAGTTTCGCGATTCTGCGCGGCCGCTGCCGCACCTGCCGCAGCCCCATCCCGCTGCGTTATCCGCTCGTCGAACTGGCAAACGCCCTCTTCTATCTCGCGATTTACCAGCGGACCGGACCGACCCTCTCCTTCCTCCCGGTCGCGGCGATCGTCTCGATGACGATCGTCCTGATCTACATCGACCTCGAGATCCAGATCCTCCCCGACGTGATCGATCTCCCCGGAATCGTCATCGGCATTGCCATCGGCGCGTTCGGCCTCGGCGCCGGGTCCGATCTCGTCCTCGCCGCATCGCTGCTCGATTCCCTCCTCGGCGCGGCGCTCGGCGCGTCCGTCCTTCTCCTGGTCGCGCTTTCCTACAAGCTCGTCCGGAAAGCGGAGGGGATGGGCTACGGCGACGTGAAGATGCTGGCGATGATCGGCGCCGTCGTCGGCTACTCGCCGCTGCTTCCGGTCCTCTTCGTCGCCTCGGTGGTGGGCGCGGTCACGGGCGTGGGACTGGCGATCCAGCGCCGCTCGAATCTCCGCTTCGCCCTCCCCTTCGGCGTCTTCCTCGGACTGGCGTTCTTGGTCGTCCTCTTCTTTGGAAATACACTTTTCCGATGGTACCTCGCGCTTCTGCTGCGCTGACGCGCATCAGTTTCCGGCGCGACGTCAGATTGTTTCTCGGGGCGCTGGTCGGGTACTTCGCTCTTCTCGTCCTCTTTCTTCTCCTGCTGCTTCAGAGCTTCACCATCCGGACGCGCACCGCCCTGCTCGAGCAGTGGAATGCGATCGCCGACGAGGTCCGCCAGGAGATCGACGAGACCCCGCCCGTCGATCCGGGATCACTCCGCGCGCGGCTGGCGTTCCTGCAGGGGCGCCACGGTCTGACCGGAATCGAGCTGGCCGGCCGCGGCGGAGCGACGCTGCGCAGCGGAAGCCCCTCGCCCGACTCTCTCACCCGCACGACCGCCGCCGGCGAAGTGCGGCTCTTCTTCGATGCCGGCGCCCTCCGGGCCCTCGAGACGACGTTCCGCCGCACGGCGATCATCGCCCTCGCCGGAACCGTCGGCGGCATCGTTCTCCTCTTTCTCTATCTGCCGCGCATCACCGCGCCGGTCGAGGAGATGCTCGAACATGCGCGCGAACTGGGAGAACGGGCCGACGACCTCGATGAAGACCGCTACCTGATCGAGACGTTCAAGTCGTCGATCGCCACACTCAAGGCGCAGGAGGCGGAGCTCAAGCGCCTCCACGACATGCAGAAGAGCCGCGCCGACGATCTCGAGCGCGTGACCGAGACTCTCACGCGCAGCCTCACGTCGGGCTTCATCGCCATCGACGCCCGCGGGGCCCTCGTCGACGTGAACGCCGCGGCAAAGGAGATCCTCGATCTGCCCGCCGCGGAGAACTACGGCGGGAAGACGCCACGGGAAGCGCTCGGCGACCGCCCCTTCACGCGAAGGCTCGAGGAGGCGCTCGAGCATCACTCCGCCCTCAACCGCGTCGAACTGGCCGAGCCGGACGGGCGGGTGATCGGCCTCTCGACCGTGCCTCTCGTCCGCGAGTCGGGCGATTTTCTCGGACTCCTCGCCATCTTCACCGACCTCACGCCGATCCGCGCCCTCGAGGAACGCGTCCGGCAGCTCCAGACACTGGCCGACCTCGGCGAGATGTCGGCCGGCATCGCCCACGAGTTCCGCAACTCGCTCTCGACCATCGTCGGCTATCTCCGCCTCGCCGAACGGCAGAAAGAACCGGAGGAGATGGCCGGGCGGATCCGGAAAGCGGAGGCGGAAGCGAATGCGCTCGCCGCCGCCGTCGACCGGCTCCTGCACTTCGCCCGGCCGATCGCGGTCGAGCGACAGCTCGTGAACCTGACCGGCCTTGCGCGCGACGCCGCCAGCGCCGTCGCCACCGGAAGCGACGGCATCGAGATCACGACGACCGGCGAGGAGGTGGAGATCGAGGGAGATCCGGCGCTGCTGCATCGCGCGATCGAAAACATCGTCCGCAACGCCGCCGACGCCGTCCGCGACGCACAGCGCCCCGGACGCATCACCATCTCCGTCGAGCGGGCCCCCGTTCCCCGCCTGACCGTCACCGACGACGGAATCGGCATGAGCGCCGACGACATCGCCCGCGCGTTCGTTCCCTTCCACTCGACCAAGCCGTCCGGGTTCGGCCTCGGGCTGCCGCTCGCGCGCAAGATCATCCTGCTGCACGGAGGCGACATCACGATCCGCAGCCGGCGCGGCGAGGGAACGGCCGTCACCATCGAACTGCCGCAGGGGCCCGCTGTTCCGCCCGCGTCGTAGACGCAGTGTCACCGGCTTCCGGGCGCCGGGTCCGGGAGCGCGGAGGAAGCGATGGTCATGAACCGCAACGCCGGCGCGACGGGCTGCAGCCGCGTCGACGTCGCGGACACGACACGAGCCGCTGCAACGCTGTTACAATTTCTCCCAGTTTCCAGAGATCCAGAGATTGCGATTGGCCGGCGAAAGCTCGCGTAACTCACTTGCTTCACGACAGTTTCCATCCGGGATCCCCCCATGGCAGCCCGGATGCACAAGGGGGCAGTCCATATGAAAACCCGCAGCTCGCAAGGGTACTCACTCGCCGAGATGCTGATCGTCCTCTCCATCATCGGACTCATTTCGCTGGTGGCGGTGCCGAACTTCATCTCTTTCCAGCGTTCCGCGAAGATCAAGTCGTCGCTCCGGCAGCTCACGAGCGACGTTCGTTCGGCGCGGCAGCGGGCCATCGCGCAGTTCCGGCAGTCGAAAGTCACGTTCACCACCGGAGAGACGGAGCGCAGCTACACGGTCGAGGACAACGTCAACGGGACATGGACCGTCGCTCCGGGCTATCCGAAGCAGCTCGAGAGCGGCGTCTACTTCTACGGGACGACGTTCACCGACGTGAATTCCGACTCGAAATACGACGTGATCTTCCTCAACAACGGATCGATCCTGCCGGTGACACCGAGCCCTCCCTCCGAATACAACATCGTCATCCGCACCAATGCCGACATCCCGTTCAACGAGTACAAGCTGAAATTCGGCGTGGCCGGCAACTTCACCACGATCGGATCGAAGTTCTAGGAGCCCGGGTCATGAACAAGCGCGAGCAGGGATACAACCTCGTCGAGACGCTCATTGCGATGGCGCTCCTCGGCACGGTGCTCATCTCGGTGGTCACACTGTTCGTCTTCGGGCGGTCGAACGTCTACAGCGGCAAGCAGATGACGGCGGCGATCGCGGCCGGTACCGTCGTGCAGGAGGACCTGACGGTCCTCTCGAAGACCGACCTCGTGACGTTCTTCGACCTCGCCGCCGCGACCCCGGGGGTCAACAACGTGGGCGGAACGACCTACACGAACAGCATCGTCGTCACCACGAACCCTCCGACGACGCTGACGAATGCCAACGGCATCGCCTATCGCGACAAGTGGGCGGCGCTGATGACGCGCGACAAGTTCACGGACGGAAAAATCTCGCTCGTCTTCCGCCCCTATCAGGGAAGCGCCCCATCGGCGGTCGGCGCCGCGAACATCCT
>DATLYG010000020.1:0-6414 GCA_035574985.1 Thermoanaerobaculia bacterium
TCCCGAACGTCGCCCCCGACGTCCGCCGCAAACTGAATCTCCTGAAGCTGGCCTTGACTGCGCCCGGTCCGTCCGACCCCGCCAAAACCGCCGAACTGGCGCAGCTCGGCGCCGAACTCGAGGCGATGTACGGAGCAGGCAAGTACTGCCCGCAGGGCGGCGAGTGCCTCGACGTCAACGCCATCTCCAGCATCATGCGCACCAGCCGCGATCCGAAGAAGCTCGCCGAGGTGTGGACCGGCTGGCACACGATCTCGCCGCCGATGCGGCCGAAGTACACGCGCTTCGTCGAGCTGATGAACGAAGGGGCACGCGAGCTCGGCTACCGCGACGTCGGAGCGCTATGGCGCTCGAACTACGACATGCCGCCCGAGGCGTTCGAGAGCGAAGTCGACCGGCTGTGGGGCCAGGTCAAGCCGCTCTACGACTCGCTCCACTGCTACGTCCGCTGGAACCTGACGAAGAAGTACGGCCCCGGCGTCGTTCCTCCCGGCAAGCCGATCCGCGCCGACCTGCTCGGCAACATCTGGGCGCAGGAGTGGGGAAACATCTATGACCTCGTCGCACCGAAAGGGCTGCCGCCGCGCGGTTACGACCTCACCGAAGTCCTGAAGAAGCGGAAGGACATCGACGAGATCGAGATGGTCCGCATCGGCGAGCGCTTCTTCACGTCCCTCGGGTTCGATCCGCTGCCGAAGACGTTCTGGGAGCGCTCGCTCTTCGTCAAACCGCGCGACCGCGAGGTCGTCTGTCACGCCAGCGCGTGGGACGTCGACAACCGGGAAGACCTCCGCATCAAGATGTGCATCCAGAAGACCGAGGAGGACTTCAAGGTCATCCACCACGAGCTGGGACACAACTTCTACCAGCGCGCCTACAAGGACCAGCCCCACCTGTTCAAGGGTTCGGCAAACGACGGGTTCCACGAGGCGTTAGGCGACACGATTGCGCTTTCCGTCACGCCGGCGTACCTGGTGAAGATCGGTCTCATCGCGAAGGAACCTCCCGCGGCCGCCGACATCTCGCTGCTGCTGCGCGACGCTCTCGACTCGATCGCCTTCCTCCCCTTCGGTGTGCTGATGGACAAATGGCGCTGGGGGGTCTTCTCCGGCGCGATTCCTCCCTCGGACTACAACAAGGCGTGGTGGGATCTGCGGACGCGCTATCAGGGCATCGCCCCGCCGGTGGATCGCAGCGAAGCCGATTTCGATCCCGGCGCGAAGTACCACATCCCGGGCAACACTCCGTACGCGCGCTACTTCCTCGCGCGGATCCTCCAGTTCCAGTTCCATCGCTCGCTCTGCAGCCTCGCCGGATACGAGGGGCCGCTCAACCGCTGCTCGATTTACGGCAACAAGGAAGCGGGAGCGCGGCTGCAGAAGATGATGGAGATGGGACGCAGCCGGCCGTGGCCGGAGGCGCTGGAAGTCCTCACGGGCCAGCGCCAGATGGATGCGACCGCAATCATCGACTACTTCGCGCCGCTCAAGACGTGGCTCGACGAACAGAACAAGGGGCAGACGTGCGGCTGGTGAGTAGGGGCGAGGGGGCGAGAGAGGTGACTTGGCGATGGGGCGGGATGGTGGGGAGGCGCGGTGACGGCGTGGCGAGGTGAAGGTCGTTCCGCTTGACATATCCCCCCTGGGGGGATATAGTCGAGATGGAACATGAGCCGGTCGAAGGAACGAACTCTGACGAAGGCGAGCCTGGCAGCGTCGATTGCCGCCGCCGTCGGCGCGTCCATCTGCTGCATCGGGCCGATCGCTGCGGCATTCTTCGGCCTCACGAGCTTCGCCGCACTCGTGAAGTACGAGCCGCTCCGTCCGCTGTTTACGGTCGCCACGCTGCTCTTCCTCGCGGGCGCTTTCTATCTCGCCTACCGAAGGCAACCGGCGGAAGCGTGCGAGCCCGGGTCGCTCTGCGCAACCCACGGTCCAACGCGAGTGCAGAAAGTCAACCGCATCGTTCTCTGGGTCGTGACCGCGATCGTTCTGATCGTTCTCACGTTTCCCACCTGGTCGAACTGGCTCCTTGCATAGTTGACGGAGACCATCATGAAAAACGCCACAGCAGGATTCGCACTCTCCCTCGTCTCTCTCGCTCTCGCCGGCTTCGCGAACGCCGGTGGAGGTTGCTGCGCGATCGGAGGCACATCCCCCGCCGCAGTCAGCACGGCATCCGAACAAGTGACCACGCTGCATATCGAGGGGATGACCTGCGGCTCCTGCGCGGTCGCCGTCAAACGCGTTCTCAAGGGCCTCGACGGCGTGAAAGATGCGAAGGTCTCGTACGAGGAGAAGAAGGGCGTCGTGACGTACGATCCGGCCAGAGTCACTCCTGAGAAGATCGCACGCACCATCGAGGAGAAGCTGCCGACGTACAAGGCGACGATCGTCAAGTAGGAGGCGGATCGCTCATGGACTCATGCTGCAGCACCGACGGCCGCACGACGCCGGAAGCCCGAGCGGCCGCCGAACGTTGCCCCTCGTGCGGCAGCAAAGGTCTTTCCGTCGATCCAGTCACGCTCAAGGCTCTCCTGACATCGAAGGCGTTTCGTCGCGGCGTTCCTCCGGCCCCGCGCTTCTGCGCAACGGCCTCGTGCCCGGTGGTCTATTTCGACAACGGCGTTCCGATCACGTTCGCCGAACACGAGCTGACCACGCCGGTCCATGCCAAGCATCCGGAGAACGAGGAGGTGCCTGTCTGCTACTGCTTCGGCTACACACCCCGCGACATCCGCGAGGAGATCATTCGTACCGGCTCGAGCGGCATTTCGAAAACCGTCAAAGCGGAAGTCGCAGCCGGCCACTGCGCATGTGAAGTACGGAACCCGAAGGGCGCATGCTGTCTTGGCGACATCGCGAATTCCGAAAAGCGGATCCAGTCGGATCTTGCCGTGACGAGTACGCAACGGGAGCGAACATGACGACCAGATCCAGCCGAAAGAATTCCGGCGCCGAGGAATACCTCACACCCGAGGCGCAGAAGGCGCTGGCCGACCGGCTCGCGCGCGCGGAAGGACACCTGCGGAGTGTCCGGCAGATGGTGATCGACCATCGCTGTGCCGACGAAATCCTCATCCAGATTGCAGCGGTGAAGGCGGCGCTGAATCAAACCGCGGCCGCGCTGATCGATCGCGAGATGCGCGCGTGCGTTGAAACATGCATGGGCGGATCGACCGGGGACCGGCTCGATCGCATCACGAAGGCTCTGTCCGCGGTCCTCAAGTCTTCGTGACCGGCCCGAGCACCAGAGAACCGACGACCGCTTGGACGCGGCCGCCACGGGAATTCACTCCAGAATCGCACTGCCGGCTGGAGAAAGGGCTGGCTTTTCTTCTCTCACTCCTCTATTTTTTGCCGTCCGCCGCCGTTGAGGCGCCACACGGCCCATGCAGAGACTGTTCGAGATCACATCCGAAGACGACATCCCTTCGAGCTACCGCGAGACACCCATCGGTGACTTCCTCCGGTATCACGCGCTCGAGGCCCCCTTCCGCACCTACACGCGTGCCGAGCTGCTGATCGGCATGTGCATGGACAGCCGCAAGCACCTGCGCATCCCCGACTACTTCGCGTTCATCCTCCGGACCGGCGGCGGGAACCTCCGATACAGCGAGTTCAAGGTCTCGTACGCGGTCGGGGTCGGAGGCGTCCGGGCCATCGCACTCCTCGCGCACAACAACTGCGGGATGGTGAACCTCACCGGCAAACGCGAGGCGTTCATCGACGGGCTGGTCGAGAACGGCGGGTGGGACCGCGAATGGGCCGAGGCACACTTCACGCAATTCGCTCCCCTCTTCGAGATCGGCAACGAGATCGACTTCGTCCTCAGCGAGGCGAAACGCCTGAGGCAGCGCTATCCGAAGGTCACCGTCGCCCCGCTCTATTACAACGTCGACGAGTCGCGGATCTACGGCGTGCGGGAGCCGTAGGACCGCGATTCCCATTCCGAGCGAAGGATCGCGTACACCTCGTCGTCGAGGTACTCCCCCCACTTCTTGTGCCGTTGCCGGAGCGTTCCTTCGTGGCGCATCCCGTTTTTCACCATCACCCGTCCCGAGGCGGGATTGCGCGAGAAGTGATAGGCCTCGATGCGGTTGAGGGACCAGACGCGAAAACCGTAGTCGATCACGGCCCCGGCAGCTTCGGTGGCATAGCCGCGGCCCCAGTACGGAACGCCGATCCAGTAGCCGATCTCACCGGTATCGTGCTCGCGTTTGAGGATCAGGCCGATCGCTCCGATCAGCTCACCGCTCTCGCGGAGCACGATCGCCATGTCGACCTCGCGCTCGCTCGCGACGAGCTGCTCGTGCGTGGCAATCCACTCCCCGGCGACGCCATCGGGATAGGGATGCGGAATCATCAGCGTGTTGCGGGCGACCTCGCGGGCGCCGGCGAGGGCCTGCACGGCCGGCGCATCGGCCACGTCGAACGGCCGGAGGCGCAGTCGCGCCGTCTCGAGCGTCGGGATCGTCATCGGAGCGATTGTACGAGGTCGCGCAGCCGCGACTCGATCTCGCGCCGCGCAGCGGCGGGCGTCTTCCGCTCCCGGTCGAGAGCATCGAGGAGCGAGCGCACCGCGCGATACGAGTCCCCCCGCTCGGACGGTTCCCCGATCAGCGCGTGCGGATCGAGGCCGCGCGCAACGAGCATCGCGTCGACCGCAGCGGCGACCTCGGCGAGCGTCGCCTGCATCGAGAGCGCCCGCACCTCGCGGCGCAGGCGGAGCGCAACCGTCGCACGCCGCCACGCCACGATGACGAGAAGCATCGCGCCCGCCGCGCCGGCCATCCACCGCCACCGCGGCGATCTCCGCGCCGCTGCACTTCCCGGCCGTGCCGGCGGAGACATCGAGGATTCCGGCGCCCGAACGACCTCGAGCGTCGCCGCCTCGCAGCGGAGCTCCTCGCTCGTTCCGCGCGACGGGGAAAAGGCCCGGGCGACGACCGCCGGGAGATCGAGCCTTCCCTCCTTCGCCGGGAAGACGGAGTACGTCCACCGGCGCGTCATGGTCGCCGTCTCGCGCGTCCGGGTGACCGTCACGCCGCGCTCCTCGATCTGCACCGCGCCGTCGACCGCCCCGTCGAATCCCGGGGGTCGCGCCGCGCGAAGATTTCCCCTTCCGCGCAGGGCGACGTCGATCGTCACCGGCCCCCCGCCGCGCTGCACCGGAGGAGCGCACTCCAGCGAAACGTCGCCGATCACGTCAACATCTTGACCATCTGGCAGCGGCCGGACGTCGACCGTCACGGGGGCCGAGGGATACCGGACTCCGACGAGCGAGCCCTCGAAGATGCCGAACGGACCGCTGTCGATCCGGCGCATCACCTCCGCGTGCACCTCGAGGCTCCCGATCGTCAGCTTCCCGCTTCGCAGCGGATAGAGGGCCGCCCGGCGGATGGGAAGCCGTTGCAAGACCGTGGTACCGACGACGGTCTGCAGCGGCTGCTCGCCACGCACGTCGAGTTCCTCCGACCAGAAGTCGGGAAGCTTCGGCACGTTCGAGATCCGCCACTCTCGCACGACCGATGCGTTGTAGAGCACCCAGGTGACGACGACTTCCTCCCCCACCCACGCCCGCGGCTTCTCCACCTCGACGATGACGAACAACGGATCGCGTCCCGTGGCGACCAGCTCACGGAGAATCGTCAGGGGGTCGTTCGATCCGGCCGCCTCGTCGGCCACGACCTGCACCGCAACGGGCGCCAGCGTGTCGCGCTGTCCTCCCTCCCCTTCGATCACCAGCGGCCCGACGAGCGCCGCGCCGGGAGCGAGCGGCCGCGCGACGTAGCGGAACACCTTCCGCCGCCGGAGCGTGCCGTCGATGAACGAGATCTCCGACTCGGTCGACGGCCCGCTCTCGATGGCGAGGTTCTGCAGCGGCAGACTGCCGACATCGGCACCGGCGAATGCGCCGTCGAGCGTCACGGTAATCGTCACGGTTTCCGTCAGGCGGATGGTGCGGCGGTCGACGCTCAGTTCACTCGCCTGCGCGTCGCGGAAGAAGAACCCGAGAACGAGAAGAGTGAAGACGAGCGTTCCTGACGGCCTCCTCACCATCCGACCCTCGGGCCGGCGGCGCGTTGCCGTTTCATCCGCTGCAGCTCCTCCCGCTCCTGCTGCTGCACCGACCGGAGCAGCGCCTCGGGGTCGGGCCGGCCGGCGTTCCGGCGCGGCTCTCCGTCCGAGGGAGACGACGGCTTTGCCCGCTCCTTGTCGTCGTTGCCGCCCTTCCGCTGCTTCTGCTGCCGCTGCGACTGCATCTCCATCTGCTGCTTCCGCACCAGCGCGATTTCGAGGTTCCGTTTCGCCTTCGCGTCGCCCGGGCGGAGGCGCAGCGCCTCGGTGTAGTCGCGGATGGCGTGATCGAAGGCGCTCGAGGCGAGCGCGCTCGTCCCGCGGTTGTACAGCG
>DATLYG010000021.1:0-5110 GCA_035574985.1 Thermoanaerobaculia bacterium
GTGGTCGACGAGACGACGCGGCGAGCGATCGTCGCCGCGGACATTTCGAGCGGTAATCGTACCGCGCCGACCGGCGCCGGCGGCTTCTTCGCCGTCGATCTTCCGCCCGATCGCTCGCGAGTTTGACGATCCGTCGCAGCAGTTACGAACCGGTCACGCGGTTACGGCCTCCCTGCGAGCGTGATCCTCTCTCCGTCGGTGCCGCCGGCGAGCGTCGAAGTGCCGCTCGAGCCCAGACCCATGGCGATCGTCACGATGAGGGAGGGCAGCGCCGCCTTCTCGACGCCGACACGGCCGGTTCGCGTACGTAACCGATCGCCTCGCCCGTGGTGCCGGCGGCGTCACCGTCTGTGGCAGCGATGGCGTGCCGCGAAGCGGAGCTGTTTTCAGCCGGATCACCAGTGCGGCGGCGTTCGTCAGCGGCTCCCGCTGCTGCGCGCGGCGCCTGCCCTTCGCGCATTCGTGCCGGATGACTTCGGGCGCCACGCTCGACCTCTTTTTCGTCGACAGTTGCTCCGGCTACGACATGAACCCGCTGAGCCCGCGACAGCGAGTCGGCGGAGCACGTCTACCTGGAGCTGAGCCACGGAAAACGGCGTGCGCTACCAAACCGAACTTTCTGAATCAACTGACATCCCGGCACTATCGTCGGCAGTCCCATCCGCTTGTCGTGTACACGGGCTGACATTCACGGTAGACCGGCCTCACGCTGTGGCTCATCTCGTCGCACGCGGACCTATGGTACGCAACCTTCGCATCTGGGAACTCGTATCTCCATCGAACACGTCATCGAACGCTTCGTCTTCACGAGCCTGATCTGCCGACGGAGGGAAGAATGATGCGAATCGCTACCCGGCTAACATCTGCCCTGGTCTTGTTCGCCGTCACGCTGACCGTGAGCGCGCAGGCCCAGGCTCCGTCGGTACCGAAGGCGGACGATCTGTATCTGGAAATCGCTGAAATGGATAGAGTTCTCTTCGAAGCATTCAACAACCGCGACCTCCGGAAGCAGGAGACAATATTCGCGCGAGACATCGAGTTCTTTCACGACCAGGCCGGTTTGTTGAATTACGACCAGTTGATTGAGAACACCAAGCGCTTGTTTGCGCAAAATAGCGGGTTGAAACGAACGCTTGTACCGGGTAGCCTCGAGGTCTACCCCATCAAGGGCTACGGCGCGCTCGAAGTAGGGAAGCATCGGTTTTGCCATCCGGAAAGCGGGCGCAATGACTGCGGGACGTTCAAGTTCGTACAAATATGGCAGAAGCGGAGCGACGGATGGAAGCTTACGCGTGTCATTAGTTACGATCACTGAGCGAATGTCATACGAAACGTTCATCCGTACGGCGTTCCGGCCTGACTCGACCATATCTGCCCTGAGAGTGGGTGGGCGGAGTCGGCAAGGCTCTTCTGATGCCCGAAGTAGCCTACTTTGCGGTGCGGAATTCGCTGTGCGGGGCGGCCATCCTTCGATGAGGGGGACTGAATCGTGTTCAGCTCGGCGAGCACGCGGGCGATGGCAGGGCGTCACTTTGCTTCACAAAATCACCCACCGGTGACAGCAAGGAGCCTTTTTTGCCGCTGCTCTCGGTCGTTTCCTCTCCGAGCGCGAACAGCGTCGATGAGTACGTCCGCCTAACAGACCGTTCACCCCTCGTCATCTTCGAGCGGACCACTCGGACCGTTTGGGTGCTGTGAGGGAAGAGCCTGACCGGAAGTCGTTCGCCGGGATCGTCTTCCGCGGGGCCGCGCCAACGCCGCCGCCGGCGCGGTCCCCTGCTGCCCCCTGTTGCCTTCCCCTCCCGGAACGTGCACAATTTCTGGTCACCCTTCCCCCGGGGTCGCTCGTTTCGAACGTCGCAATATCGAGGTGTCGTGATGCCGAGAGCCATTGGTACCGGTCAGATTGCGTTTGGTCTCGTCTCGATCCCGGTGAAGCTTTTCTCCGCCGCCGAGACGTCGGAGAAGATCAGTTTCAACATGATCCACCGCGACTGCGGGAGCCGGATCCAGCAGCGGCTTTTCTGCCCGAAGGACGAGCGGACGGTCGACCGGAGCGAGGTCGCCAGGGGCTACGAGGTGCAGAAGGGGCAGTACGTCCTCTTTTCCGACGAGGAGCTGAAGGCGCTCGAGGAGAAGGCGAGTTCGGCAATCGAGATCAGCGAGTTCCTTCCCGCCACGACGATCGATCCGATTTACTTCGCCAGGGCCTACTATCTCGCCCCCGACAAGGGTGGCGAGCGGGCGTACGCCCTCCTGGTCAAAGCGCTCCGCGAGACCGGGCGCTGGGCGCTGGCCCGCTGGGCCGCGCGCGGCAAGGGCCATCTCTGCATCATCCGTCCCGCCGGCAAAGGTCTCGTCCTGCAGCAGCTCTACTATCCGAACGAGATCCGCTCGATCGACGAACTCGACCTCGGAGAGCCGGTGATCCGGGACAACGAGCTGAAGATGGCGATCCAGCTCGCCGAAATGGGCGCCTCCGACGAGTTCCATCCCGAGAATTATCGTGACGAGGTTGCCGACCGCATCCGCGCGCTGATCCAGAAGAAGATCGAAGGGGAAGAGATCACCGAGACGGCGGTGCAGGAGCCGCGCGCTCAGGTGATCGATCTGATGGAAGCGCTCAAGCGAAGCCTCGCCGCGCCGAAGAGCGGGCGGGAGAGCGCTCCCGCCGCGGCCGCATCGAAGGGCACGAAACCCGCCGCCAGGCCGGAAGCGAAGCGCAAGCCCGCCAAGCCGGCCAAGCCGGCGGCGCGCAAGCCGGCGGCACGCGCCCGCCGGTAGAGCCCGCAGCCGGCACGACCGCAGAGGAGCGCGAGGCTCACGCTCTGCTGTGATTCCGGCTCTCTGCGACCGGGCGAGGCTGCGACTTACAATCGCCTCCCATGTCCTACTCCGTCCGCGAGGTGTCGGCGCTGCTCGGGCTGTCGGCATCGCAGATCCGGTCGTACGCCGCGAAGGGGTTTCTCAACCCGGAGCGTGGCGAGCGGGGTGAGCTGCGATTCGGCTTCCACGATCTGATCGTGCTGCGGACGGCGAGCGAACTGACGTCGGCGCGCGTGCCGGAGCGGAAGGTCCGGCGCGTGCTCCAGAAGCTTCGCGAACAACTTCCTCCCGGCCGCTCCCTGACCGGTCTTCGCATCACCACGGACGGCGACCGCATCGTCGTCAGCGACGGCGAGTCGCTCTGGAACCCGGAGTCGGGACAGGCGCTCTTCGATTTCGCGGTGGCGGACCTGGCGGCGAAGGCCGCGCCGTTCACGCACCGCGCCGCGGCCGAGGCGGAGGAGCGGGGAGAGATGGACGCCGACGACTGGTTCGAGCTGGCCTGCGAGATCGAGATGACGTCGCCCCGCGATGCGAAAGCGGCCTATGAGCGCCTTCTCGAGCGGCATCCCGATCATGCCGGTGCCCACGTGAACCTCGGCCGCATCCTTCACGAGGAGGGATTGCCGGCGGAGGCCGAGCAGCATTACCGCCGCGCCCTGGAGGCCGATCCCGGGCACGACATCGCCGCGTTCAATCTCGGCGTCGCGCTCGAGGACCTCGGGCGGACGGACGAGGCGATCGCCGCCTACGAGCGCGCCATCGAACTCGACCCCGACAACGCGGACGCACACTACAACCTCGCCGGCATCTACGAAGCGCGCGGAGAGAAAGCCGCGGCTCTGCGCCACCTGAAGGCCTACGCGAAGCTGTGCCGCGCGTAGTGCGATAGGCTGTCCGCAGCATGACGGTCGCGACGGTTCCACGCGAACGCCTCCTCTCGCTCGACGTCTTCCGCGGCCTGACCGTCGCCGGGATGCTCCTCGTCAACAATCCCGGCACCTGGAGCGCGATCTACGAGCCGCTGGGCCACGCGAAGTGGCACGGCTGGACCCCGACCGACCTCGTCTTTCCCTTCTTCCTCTTCATCGTCGGCGTGACGACGCACCTGTCGCTCTCCGGCAAACCGGCGGCGGAGGCGTCGCGCAAAGCGGTCCGCCGCGGACTGCTGATCGTTCTCTTCGGCCTGCTCCTCAGCGCCTTCCCGTTCTTCTGGTGGGGGGAGATCCGCGGAAACCCCGATCCGTCGCTGTTCGACCGCGTGATCTGGCGGCTGCAGCACTTCCGGTTTCCCGGCGTGCTGCAGCGCATCGGCGTCGCGTACATGGCGGGCGCGCTGATCGCCATCCACACCACGCGGAAGCAGCGTGCCGCGATCATCGTCGCGATCCTCATCGGCTACTGGATGGTGATGACGCTCGTCCCGGTCCCGGGGACGGGAACGATCGGCTATTTCCTTCTCGACCAGCCGGACAAGACTCTCGCCGCCTGGCTCGACCGCGCGCTCCTCGGCAGCGAGCGACTCTGGGCGTCGACGAAGACGTGGGATCCCGAGGGGCCGCTGTCGACCATCCCGGCGGTGGCGACGGTGCTGTCAGGCGTCTTCGCCGGCGAGTGGCTGACGAAGAAGGAGCGGCCGCTCGTCGATCGGGTGGCCGCGATGTTCGCCGTCGGGTCGCTGACGATGCTGGCGGGGCTGCTCTGGTCGTGGGTCTTTCCGATCAACAAGAACCTCTGGACCAGCTCCTACGTGCTCTTCACCGCCGGCTTCGCCGCGCTCGTCCTCGGCACGTGCATGTGGCTCATCGACGTGAAGAACGTCCGCTGGTGGACGCCGCCGTTCGTCGCCTACGGCATCAATCCGCTGATCGCCTTCGTCGGCTCGGGCGTGATGGCGAGGATCACCGACTCGCTCGTGAAGATCGACGTTCGCGGCAAGAGCGTCTCGATCCATCAGGCCTTCTACCAGGCGTTTCTCGCGCCGTACTTCCCGCCGAAGTTCGCGTCGCTCCTCTACGCGCTGCTGTTCGTCGGGGTGTGGCTGGTGATCCTCAGGGCGCTCGAGCGGCGGAAGATCATTCTGAAGGTGTAAACGACGCGGCGCGGTGGCGCGTCCTTCGCTATCATGGCCGCTGTGAAGAGGATCGTTCCGGCCTTGCTGTCGTTCGCCGCGGCAGCCGCCGTCTTCGCCGCTGAACCTCACCGGGCCACGCCGCTTCATCAGCTTCTCGAGCGCTTCGGCCACCTGCAGGCGCAGCAGCGGGAGCCGGCGGTTCCCGCCGTG
>DATLYG010000022.1:0-8866 GCA_035574985.1 Thermoanaerobaculia bacterium
GCCGGAAGGGGTCGAGATGGTGATGCCCGGGGACAACACGCAGATTACGGCGGAGCTGATCACGCCGGTGGCGCTGGAGAAGGGCGCGCGGTTCGCGATTCGCGAAGGCGGCCGGACGGTGGGCGCCGGGACGATCACGGAGATTCTGGCGTAGCCCGGAGCCCGCAGGGATCGAGTGATGAGAGACATCGTGGCGCTGGCGTGCACTGTCTGTAAGCGGCGGAACTACAGCACGACCAAGAACAAGAAGAAGACGAGCGAGCGTCTCGAGTTCAGCAGGTATTGCGCGTTCTGCCGGAAACACGTCGTGCACCGGGAGACGAAGTAGCGGGTTCGTAGGCCAGTAGCTCAATTGGTAGAGCACCGGTCTCCAAAACCGGGGGCTGGGGGTTCGATTCCCTCCTGGCCTGCCAGAAGTGCGATCGCGGCGGGACACGGGAGACGGGATGCGGGAAGGCGAGGGCGGGACCCGGTTCCGTATTCCGGTTCCCGGTTCCCGTCGATGACGCGCCTCAGCAAGGACGGCATGAGGACCAGCACGTTGGACAACGTCAAGGAAGGCGGCATCCTGAGTCGGCCGCTCGAGTGGTGGCGGGATGGCCTCGACTTCCTCTCGAAGGTGCGCGAGGAGCTGAAGCGCGTCACGTGGCCTTCGCGCAAGGAGGTCTACGCGACCACCCTGGTGGTGATCCTGGTGTCGGTCTTCTTTGCCGTGTACCTCGCCGCGGTGGACATGGTCCTGAACTACGTCGTGACGTGGATCTTCCGGCAGGCGGGGGTGTCATGACGGACGTTGCGACGAAGAACTGGTACATCGTCCACACCTACTCGGGTTTCGAGAACAAGGTGAAGGAGTCGCTCCAGCAGCGCGTGCAGGCGTACGGGCTGCAGGACGAGATCGGCGAGATCCTGATCCCGACCGAGGACATCGTCGAGAAGCGCGGCGGGCGTGAAGTGAAGAGCGCGCGCCGCTTCTTCCCCGGCTACATCCTCGTCGAGATGAACATGACGGACCACGCGTGGCACGTCGTGAAGAACACGCCGAAGGTCACCGGGTTCGTCGGCGCCGGCGCCCGGCCGACGCCGCTCAGCAAGGAGGAAGTGGAGCACATCCTCGAGCAGGTGAAGTCGGCTGCGGAGAAGCCGAAGCCGAAGTACACCTTCGAGAAGGGGGAGCAGGTCCGCATCAACGAGGGGCCGTTCACCAGCTTCAACGGCGTGGTCGAAGAGGTGAATCTCGACAAGAACACGCTGAAGGTCATGGTGACGATCTTCGGCCGCTCGACGCCGGTGGAGCTGGACTTCCTGCAGGTGGAGAAGATCTGATCCGATTCCGGACCACTTCCGATCGCGGGCCTGGCGCCCGGCGCGCGCCCGTGGCCGGACGCTGAAGGCCGGATGCGGGCCGCGGGCGAAAGGACGGCCCAAGCAGTATGGCGAAAAAAGTTCAGGCAGTCGTGAAGCTGCAGATTCCCGCGGGCAAGGCGACGCCCGCGCCGCCGGTCGGCACCGCGCTCGGGCCGCACGGCGTGAACATCATGGATTTCTGCAAGAACTTCAACGCGAAGACGGCGGCGCAGGACGGCCTCATCATCCCGGTCGTGGTGACGGTGTACGCCGATCGGTCCTACAGCTTCATCACGAAGACGCCGCCGGCGCCGGTGCTGCTGAAGCGCGCGGCGAACATCGCCAAGGGATCCGCGGAGCCCAACAAGAACAAGGTCGGCACTGTGACGCAGAAGCAGGTCGAGGAGATCGCGAAGCTGAAGCTGCCCGACCTGAACTGCGAGTCGCTCGAGGCGGCGGTGAAGACCGTGGCCGGCACCGCGAGGTCCATGGGACTGGACGTCATCCCGTAGGCCGCGCGGTGCGGGCGTCGGCCTGAAGCCCGACGCCGACGCGCTGGCTGCCGGAGCGCTCAGCCCGTTCCGGCGCCCCGCACGACCACGCTCCCAACGGCGTGGCAGGCTGAGGAAAGCGAGACGCGATGGGGAAGAAGTTCGAGGCAGCGAAGGCGCAGGTGGAAGATCGCGCCTACACGCTCGAAGAGGCCATTCCGCTCGTCCAGAAAATCAAGTACACGCGATTCGACGAGACCGTCGAGCTCGCCGTGCGGCTCGGCGTCGATCCCAGGCACGCAGACCAGATGGTGCGCGGCACCGTCGTGCTTCCGCACGGCCTCGGCAGGACGAAGCGCGTCCTCGTCATCGCCAGCGGCGAGAAGCAGCGCGAGGCGCAGGAGGCGGGCGCCGACCACGTGGGTGGCGAGGAGCTGGTCGAGCGCATTCAGGGCGGCTGGATGGACTTCGACGCCGTCGTCGCGACGCCCGACATGATGCGCGTCGTCGGGCGGCTCGGAAAGGTGCTCGGGCCGCGCGGGCTCATGCCGAATCCCCGGACCGGCACCGTCACGATGGACATCGCCAAGGCGGTGCGCGAGATCAAGGCGGGCAAGGTGGAGTTCCGCGTCGACAAGACCGGCATCGTCCACGCCCCGGTCGGCAAGACCTCGTTCCCGGAATCGCGTCTCATCGAGAACGCGCACGCGCTGGTCGACAGCATCGTGAAGGCGAAGCCGGCGGCCGCGAAGGGGCGCTACCTGCGCAGCATCACCGTCTCGTCGACGATGGGCCCGGGCATCCGGATCGATACGTCGTCGATCGAGGCGAGGCACTAGAGAGGAGCCCCAGGGATGGCATTGACGAGAGCAGAGAAGGAGACGGAGCTGGGGCAGCTCGAGGCGGCCTTCCGCGGGACCGACACGGCCGTGCTGGTGGACTTCCGCGGGCTGAACGTGCCCCAGGTGACGGAGCTGCGGCGCCAGCTGCGCGCGGTGCGCGCCCGCTATCGCGTCGTGAAGAACACGCTCGCGAAGCGCGCGCTGAAGGGCACTGCGCTCGAGTCGCTCGACTCGCACTTCGCGGGGACCACCGCGGTCGCCTACACGCAGGATGACCCGGTCGCGCTCGCGAAGGCGCTGACGGGATTCGCGAAGAACGCACCGACGCTGCAGATCAAAGCGGCGGTCGTGCAGGGCCGTCCGGCCACGCCGGCGGAGGTCACCGATCTCGCGGCGCTGCCGGGCAAGGCGGAGCTCTACGCGAAGCTGCTGTTCCTGCTGCAGGCGCCGATGGTGCAGTTCGTCAGCGTGCTGAGCGCGGCGCCGCGCGACTTCCTGACGGTGCTGTCGCAGGTGGAGAAGAAGAGGTCGGAATCGTAACCGGGCCGACGCCCAGAGAAGGCCCGGAGCCGGGTCGCCGGAGCGCGGGGCCTGACGAGCGAGGAGAAGAGGACAATGGCGGAACTGACGCAGGATCAGGTGGTCGAGTACGTGAAGAACATCTCGGTGCTGGAGCTCTCGCAGCTCGTCAAGCGCCTCGAGCAGGAGCTCGGCGTGTCGGCGGCGGCAGCAGCCCCCGTGGTCGTGGCGGGCTCGGCCGGCGGCGGTGCGGCGGCGGCTCCGGCCGAGGAGAAGACCGACTTCACGGTCACGCTCACCGACGTGGGCAGCAACAAGATCAACGTCATCAAGGTCGTCCGCGAGGTCACCAGCCTCGGGCTGAAGGAAGCCAAGGATCTCGTCGAGAGCGCGCCGAAGCCGATCAAGGAAGGCATCCCCAGGGAAGAGGCGGAGACCATCAGGAAGAAGTTCGAAGAAGTCGGCGCGAAGGTCACGATCGCCTGATCGAGGCCTTCACGTTCCGTCTGACGTCCCAATTCCCAGGGGACCGGGAATTGGGGCGTTCGCTCGTCTTCCGGGCTCTCGAGGATTAGTTACCGATGTATAGCCTTCCCAAGAACGTCTACCGCGAGCGCATCGACTTCTCGAAGATCAAGACGACGGTTCCGATTCCGAACCTCATCGAGATCCAGAAGAAATCGTACGAGCGCTTCCTGCAGATGAACCGTCTGCCGTCGGAGCGCGAGGACGCGGGACTGCAGTCGGTCTTCAAGTCGGTGTTCCCGATCAGCGACTTCCGCGAGAACTCGTCGCTCGAGTTCATCGAGTACTCGATCGGCAACTGGGAGTGCAAGTGCGGCAAGCTGTCGGGGCTGCACCACCTGCGGAAGCCCTGCTCGAACTGCGGCGCCACGCTCGTGGCGGATCCGTACGGCGACCGCGAGGTGCTGTGCCCGCGCTGCGGCACGGGGAACCAGGCGCGCGGCGACGTCTGCGACATCTGCGGCCAGACCGTCGCGCTGAAGCTGAAGTACGACGTGGAGGAGTGCCAGGAGCGCGGGATGACCTACGCGGTCCCGCTCAAGGTCACCATCCGCCTCGTCGTCTGGAACAAGGACCCGGAGACCGGCGTCAAGACCATCCGCGACATCAAGGAGCAGGAGGTCTACTTCGGCGATATCCCGCTGATGACCGAGCACGGGACGTTCATCATCAACGGGACCGAGCGCGTCATCGTCAGCCAGCTGCACCGCTCACCGGGGGCGTTCTTCCACGAGGATCGCGCTGAGAAGGAGTTCGTCGCGCAGATCATCCCGTACCGCGGCTCCTGGGTGGAGTTCAAGTACGACGCGAAGAATCTCCTCTACGTCAGCGTCGACCGCAAGCGCAAGTTCCTGGCGACGGTGTTCCTGCGCGCGCTCGGCCTGCGGGGTGCGGACGAGATCATCCGGACGTTCTACACCGTCCATCGGCTGTACCTCTCGGACAACGGCGTGCGCTGGGGCGTCAGCGATGCGCTCGTCGGCCTGCGCGCCCGCAGCGAGATCAGGATTCCGGGCGGCGACGTCACGATCGGGGCGGGCAAGAAGATCACCAGCGCCGCGGTCGCCGCGCTGAAGAAGGCGGGGATCGAGTCGGTCGAGATCGTGGACGAGGCGCGCGCCGGCGCCTACGCGGCCGCCGACGTGGTCGATCCGGCCACGGGCGAGGTGCTGCTCGAGGCCAACGAGGAGCTGACCGAGCGCGTCATCTCGATGGCGCAGGAGAAGAACGTTCCGACGATCGACGTGTTCTTCCCCGAGGCCGACGAGGTCGGGCCCGTCATCTCGACGACGCTGAAGAAGGATCCGATCAAGACCCACGAGGAGGCGCTCGTCGAGATCTACCGCCGCCTGCGGCCGGGGGATCCGCCGACGCTCGACAGCTCGCGGTCGCTGTTCGAGAACATGTTCTTCAACCCGCAGAAGTACGACTTCTCGCGGGTGGGACGCCTGAAGCTGAACACGAAGCTCGGCCTCAACACGCCGCTCGACGAGAAGATCCTGCACCCGCAGGACTTCTACGAGGTCATCAAGTACCTCCTGAAGCTGCGGAAGAACCCGGCGAACGTCGACGACATCGATCACCTGGGCAACCGGCGCGTCCGCTCGGTGGGCGAGCTGCTCGAGAACCAGTTCCGGATCGGCCTGGTCCGCATGGAGCGGGCGATCAAGGAAAAGATGTCCGTCTACCAGGAAATGGCGACGGCGATGCCGCACGACCTGATCAACGCGAAGCCGGTCATGGCCGCGATTCGCGAGTTCTTCGGGTCGTCGCAGCTGTCGCAGTTCATGGATCAGACGAACCCGCTGTCGGAGATCACGCACAAGCGGCGCCTGTCGGCGCTCGGGCCCGGCGGCCTCTCGCGCGAGCGCGCGGGGTTCGAGGTCCGGGACGTGCACCCGACGCACTACGGCCGGATCTGCCCGATCGAGACGCCGGAAGGTCCGAACATCGGGCTCATCTCGTCGCTGAGCTGCTACTCGCGCATCAACGAGTTCGGCTTCATCGAGTCGCCGTACCGCAAGGTGAAGGACGGCCGCGTCGTCGACTACGTGCAGATCACGAACACCGGCGGCCATTCCAAGTACAAGGTCGGCGACATCGTCGAGGCCTCCGAGGTGATCGGCGAGTCGGGCCGCACGAAGAAGAAGGGGCTCGAGTGGGAGCCGTACTCCTTCTACCTGTCGGCGTGGGAGGAGGACCAGTACGTCATCGCGCAGGCGAACGTGGAGCTCGACGAGGACGGGCGCATCAAGGGCGACCGCGTGAACGCGCGGAAGGCGGGGAACTTCATCCTCGTCTCCCCGCAGGACGTGCAGTTCATCGACGTCTCGCCGAAGCAGCTCGTCTCGGTCGCGGCCTCGCTCATCCCGTTCCTCGAGAACGACGACGCGAACCGCGCGCTGATGGGCTCCAACATGCAGCGCCAGGCGGTGCCGCTGCTGCGCGCGCGCGCGCCGTACGTCGGGACGGGCATGGAGTACATCACGGCGCGCGACTCGGGCGCGGTGGTGCTCGCGCGGCGCTCCGGCGCGGTCGACTACGTCGACAGCCAGCGCATCGTCGTGCGCGTGGAGGGTGAGGATGACGGCGTCAGCAAGGAGATGGGCGCCGACATCTACAACCTGACGAAGTTCAAGCGCTCGAACCAGAACACGTGCATCAACCAGCGGCCGATCGTGCGGGTCGGCCAGAAGGTCCACAAGGGGCAGGTGCTCGCGGACGGGCCCTGCACCGAGCTGGGCGAGCTGGCGCTCGGACGGAACGTGCTCGTCGCGTTCATGCCGTGGCGCGGCTACAACTTCGAGGACGCGATCCTCGTCTCGGAGCGCCTCGTCAAGGACGACTACTACACGTCGATCCACATCGAAGAGTTCGAGATCGAGGCGCGCGACACCAAGCTCGGACCCGAAGAGATCACGCGGGACATCCCGAACGTCTCGGAGACGTACCTGCGGGACCTCGACGACAGCGGCATCATCCGGATCGGCGCGTACGTGAAGCCGGGCGACATTCTCGTCGGCAAGGTCACACCGAAGGGAGAGACGCAGCTCACGCCCGAGGAGAAGCTGCTCCGGGCGATCTTCGGCGAGAAGGCCGGCGACGTCCGCGATGCCTCGCTCACGTGCCCGCCGGGCATCGAGGGCATCATCGTCGGCGTCAAGATCTTCTCGCGCAAGGGCATCGAGAAGGATGACCGCGCGAAGGAGATCGAGGCCGAAGAGCTCGAGATGATGGAGAAGAACCTGCAGGATGAGATCCGCATCCTTCACGACGAGGTGAAGAAGCGGATCGTGCAGATGCTGCAGGGGCAGACTCTCCGGTCCGACCTGTTCGACGAATTCGGCCGCGAACGGCTGCTGCGCAAGGGCACCACGCTCACGGCCGAGATGCTGCAGCCGCTGCCGTACGACGCGCTCGTCCGGATCAGGATCGACACCGACGACCCGCGGCTCGAGGACGACCTGCGCGACCTCGAGGAGCGGACCGAGCGGCAGGTCGAGGTGATCCGCCAGCTCTTCGAGGAGAAGAAGGAGAAGATCCGCCGCGGCGACGAGCTGCCGCCCGGCGTGATCAAGCTGGTGAAGGTCTACGTCGCGATGAAGCGCAAGCTGTCGGTCGGCGACAAGATGGCCGGCCGCCACGGCAACAAGGGCGTCATCGCGCGCATCCTGCCCGAAGAGGACATGCCGTACCTGCCGGACGGGACGCCGGTGGAGATCGTGCTCAACCCGCTCGGTGTGCCGTCGCGCATGAACGTCGGCCAGATCCTCGAGACGCACCTCGGCTGGGCGGCGCACGCCCTCGGCCTCTACTTCGCCACGCCGGTCTTCGACGGCGCGCGCGAGGACGAGATCAAGAAGTGGCTCGAGGACGCCGGGCTGCCGCGCAGCGGGAAGACGCGACTGTACGACGGCATGACGGGCGAGCCGTTCGAGCAGGAAGTGACGGTGGGCTACATCTACATGCTCAAGCTGTCGCACCTGGTCGACGACAAGATCCACGCGCGATCGATCGGGCCGTACTCGCTCATCACGCAGCAGCCGCTCGGCGGAAAGGCGCAGTTCGGCGGCCAGCGCTTCGGCGAGATGGAGGTCTGGGCGCTCGAGGCTTACGGCGCAGCCCACATCCTGCAGGAGCTGCTCACCGCCAAGTCGGATGACGTCACGGGCCGGGCGAAGATCTACGAGGCGATCGTCAAGGGCGATGCGTCGTACACGCCGGGCCTGCCCGAGTCGTTCAACGTGCTGATTCGCGAGCTGCAGTCGCTCTGCCTCGACGTGGAGCTGCTGAAGACCAAGAAGAAGCCGCAGGAAGCGCCGCCGTCCGCCGAGGAGGGCGAGCCCGTGCTGGAGCAGGTGTAGGAGAACGGGCCACAGGCGCCAGGCTGCAGGGCGCCCAGGCCTGCGGCCTCCTGAGGCTGCCGCACGGGCAGGGCCCGTAGCCTGCAGCCCGCAGCCCGAAGCCCACAGGGATCACGAGAATGATGAGACCCAGCTTTCACGACAAGACGGCGCTGACGAGCGATTTCGACGCGATCCGCATCAGCCTCGCGTCGCCCGAGAAGATCCTGTCGTGGTCGCACGGCGAAGTCACGAAGCCCGAGACGATCAACTACCGCACGTTCAAGCCCGAACGCGACGGGCTGTTCTGCGCCAAGATCTTCGGGCCGATCACGGACTGGGAGTGCCTCTGCGGCAAGTACAAGCGCATGAAGCACCGCGGCGTGATCTGCGACAAGTGCGGCGTCGAGGTGACGCAGGCGAAGGTCCGGCGCGAGCGCCTGGGTCACATCACGCTCGCGACGCCGGTGAGCCACGTCTGGTTCTTCAAGGGGCTGCCGAGCCGCATCGGCCACCTGCTCGACATCTCGCTGCGCGATCTCGAGCGCATCCTCTACTTCGAGGGTTACGTCGTCATCGATCCGGCCGACACGGACCTGAAGCAGAACCAGCTGCTCAACGAGGAGCAGTACCGCAAGGCGCGCGAGGACTACGGCACCAAGTTCCGCGCGCAGATGGGCGCCGAGGCGATCAAGGAGCTGCTGCGCCGGGTCAACGTCGAGAAGCTGGCCACCGAGCTGCGCGAGAAGATGCGTACCGAGAGCTCGGCCCAGAAGAAGCTGAAGTACGCCAAGCGGCT
>DATLYG010000023.1:0-2423 GCA_035574985.1 Thermoanaerobaculia bacterium
GACCATGTGCCGCCTCAGGATCGCTGCCTTCTCCTCGGTGCTGAACTGACAACGCTTCTTCCTGGCACTCGCCATGACGACTCTCCTTGCCGCGTACAAAACGCGGCGGTTGGTCCGTCATGTTCCGGCCGGGGCAGCACAATGCCAGGCAGCCCGCTCGATGATCAAGACCTTTTTCCAGCGTCGCGTCAGCTCCGGCTATCCGCCGCCGTACGAGAGCAACAACTTCGACTGCACCTATGCGATCGACGAGTCCCGAATCAGCGAGATCAGTCTCGTCGTGGAAATCTCCCCCCCTGCCAGCCCGTGAGACGGCGTTGGGTGGGCCGGCGGGGAGGGCCGGATCGGGGCGGGCCGGTCCCGAAAGAAACGAAGGGGCGGCGGGAAGAACTGCCGCCCCTTCGGTCGGCCGCTACTGCTTCGCCGGAACGGTCGTCGGGTCGTTCGTCCGGCTGTCGATGAGCGAACCCATCATGCGGACGTTCGTCCCCCGGAGCACCGTCACGGTCGCGAAGCCCCATCCGAGGTCGGGTTTGTTCGCGCGCTTGAGGAACGGCTCGGTGTCGTTGACGACCTGGCCGGCGGGAATCGTCAGCTCGTAGGTCGAGAGCGAGGTGCCGTCCGCGTCGAACAGCGCGATCGAGACCTGAGCCTCGGTCTTCCCCCCGTTCATGACGATGATGTTCGATCGATAGAGCCCGCTCTTCTGGCGGAGTCCGATCAGGCTCGCCGTCTGACCGGCGCTGTAGCCGAGATCGGCGACGTGTCCTTCGATGCTCTGGCCGTACGTGCCGAGCGAGTCCTCGTTGAAGATCCGGCCGGCGACGAGCAGCGGCTGGTCGGAGCAGATCTCGAGCGATCCCATCGCGTTCGTCGCGCCGAGCATCGCCACGATGTCCTCGAAGCCCTTCTGACCGCTGCCGCTGACCGTGGCGGTTCCCTCGAGGTTGCCGCCGGGCTGATGGAGGATGAATTTCAGCGAGGCGTTGCGCGTGGCGAGGTTGCGCGCCACCAGGTCGGTCCGCCACTGGCTGCCGGCGTTTCCGGGGGCGTGCCCGGCGATCTCGGTCCAGTAGACGTACGGCGTGGTGCACGAGACTGCGCCGGCACCGTTTCCGATGCCGCCTCCGACGTTCGGCAGGACGGTTCCCGGTGCGATGCCGCTCGTCGCAATCGTCGCGTTGACACGCTTGACGGCGTACAGCGCGACGTCGAGGGCCGAGGTCACGAAGAGCGGGTTGTGCACACCCTTGCTCTTGTCGCTGTGGACCATGAAGTAGTTCCAGCCGGCCTTGGCCAGCGCTGGATCGGCGACCGAGTAGAGTTCGACCGCGGCTCCGGCGGGAGGGACGACCTTCACTTGCTGCAGGCTCACGTCGGCGATCTTCGACCCGTTCGCGAGAAGCACCGTCACGCCCTGACGTCCGTGCGTTTCGATGAACTCGATGCCGGCGATGTCGGATGCATTGCGGATCTTCGTCCCGCCGACGTCGATCGCGTTGCCGAGACGAATCTGGGCCTGCATCAGATTCCGGATGGCGAGTTCGATTTCGTGCCTGAGGCTCTCCATCTTCGCCTCGACCGGCCCCTGAACCGACTCGAGCGTGATGGTGCTGTGGCAGTCGGAGCAGATCTCCGGATTGGCGAAGAACGTATGGTTGGTGCCGACGTCCGTCGTGTAGAGCGCCGAAGGCGCCTCGGTCTTCTGCATGTGGCAGACGATGCAACTGTCCTCGATCTTCGAGTGCGAGCCGCGCGTCCCCACCGGGACGAAGTACATGTTCTGCCCCATCAGCACGTCCGCCTGCGGGCCGGCGTGCGGCGCGCGGGTCGCGTCCGAGAGGGAGAAGGTCGCATCGTTCCGGAGACCGCGCCGTCCGTTGTGGCAGGTCATGCAGATGGCGGCGTTGCCGACCGACTGCGCGGTGAAGCCGGCCTGCAGCGGAGGTGTGTCGCCGCGGACGCGCATCGTCGCGTTCGATTCGATTTCCCCTTCCTTCGATGTGGTGCCGACGTTGTGCGGATCGTGGCACGTCGCGCACGTCTGCGGGTGAACGTCTTCGGTGGTCCAGGTCACGTTGAGGCCGGCGGTGGTGAAGTTCTTCTCCGCCCACTGCACGAATCCCTGCGCGCTATGGCACTTGCTGCAGGTGGGATCCGTTCCCTCCTCGATCGCGAGCTGGTAGTTGCCGTGCCCCGACATCTGCCACTGCTGGTAGCGGCCGTGACGCGGCGGGCGTCCGTGGCAGGTCCCGCAGACATCGGCCGACAGCGTCTTGCGCGAGCCGTCCTTCTTCATGTGCGCGGGGCCGTCCTGCGGCCCGTGGCAGTTCTCGCACTGGATGTTGGCGAGCCTCGCGACAGCGGGGAACTGAGCGACGATCTTCTCCCAGTTCTGCGGGTCGCCGTGGGTCAGCATCCCG
>DATLYG010000024.1:0-15152 GCA_035574985.1 Thermoanaerobaculia bacterium
AGCTGCGCGACCTTCTTTGCGACGTCCGGCTGCGCGCGACGCGGGGGAGTCTCGACGTCGAGATCTCGGCCGTGACGGCCGACTCGCGCCTCGTCACGAAGGACGCGCTCTTCGTCGCCGTTCCGGGACTGCGGGTCGACGGGGCGGCGTTCGTCGACCAGGCGCTCGCGAAGGGCGCGGCGGCGGTCGTCGCGCAGACGGCGGTGACCGCTCCCGTCAGCGTCGAAGTCGACGACGCGCGCGAGGCGCTCTCGCTGATCGCCGCCAATTTTCACGGCCGGCCGGCGGAGAAGCTCCTCCTCGCCGGCGTCACCGGGACGTCGGGAAAGACGACGACGACACGGATGATCGAGTCGATCTTCGATGCCTCGGGCGAGCCGGTGGGGTTGATCGGAACGATCGAATACCGCGCCGGCGAGGAGCGCCTCGTCGCCGACCGCACCACTCCCGACGCCGTCGTGCTGCAGGAGTGGTTCGCGAAGATGGTCGCCACAGGGGCCCGCTACGCCGTGATGGAGGTCTCCTCGCACGCCCTCGCTCTCAAACGCGTGCACGGGGTGAAATTCGCGGCGGCCGTCTTCACGAACCTCTCGCGCGACCACTTCGATTTTCACAGGGACTTCGACGACTACTTCGCGGCGAAGAAGGTGCTGTTCGACCAGATCGACCGCTCGAAACCGTGCGCCGTCGTGAACGCCGACGACGACTACGGGCGAAGGCTGATCGCCGAGCTGGGACCCGCCGCCGTGACCTTCGGCCGCAGCGAGCGCGCCGAAGTCCGTCCCGCCGAAGGATTTTCCATCGGCGTCGACGGGCTGCGCGGGACGGTGCTCACGCCGCACGGGCCCGTGCGCGTCGAGTCGGAGCTGCTGGGCCTGCCCAACCTCTACAACTGGCTGGCCGCCATCGGCGCCGCGCTGGTGGTCGGAGTCGACCGGCAGACCATCGAGGCGGGGGTCCGCAACCTCCGCTCCGTCCGCGGGCGCTTCGAGCGCGTGGCCGGAGGCGGCGGGCCGACGGTGATCGTCGACTATGCCCACAAGCCCGATGCCCTCGAGAAGCTGCTGCACGCCGTGCGCGACATCGCCGGAGAGCGGAAGGTGACGCTCCTCTTCGGCTGCGGCGGCGATCGTGACAAGGGAAAGCGGCCGGAGATGGGGCGGATCGCCGGAACGCTCGCCGACTTCACGATCCTGACGAGCGACAACCCGCGGAGCGAGAAGCCGGAGGCGATCCTCGACGACATCGAGCGCGGCATGACGGACATCGACCGGAGCCGCTACACGCGGATCGCCGACCGGCGCGCGGCGATCGCGAAGGCGATCGCGGAGGCCTCGGACGACGAGGTCGTCGTCATCGCCGGAAAGGGGCACGAGACCTACCAGGTCGTCGGCGACCACGTGGTGCACTTCGACGACCGCGAAGAGGCGGAAATCGCACTCAAAAAACGAACGAAACAGTGATTCTAAAAGTTAATCATAAAAATTGTTGCAATTACAGATGAAATCGACGTATCTTATGACGAACAGCAGGTGCTCCCCTCCGGCTCCGCCGGTCGGTTTCGGCGCGGGTGTGTGGGCGATGGCGCGGCAGCTTCGGGGGAAGGGCCGCGATCGCAGGGAAAGAAGCGCGGCGGGGCCGGGAGGGAGCATCTGCACCGGAATCGAGAAACGCGACTCGAGGATGGAGAAGCGAGGGGCGGCGAGGGCCGTTTCTCGATGCTCGATTCCCGCCTTTCGTTCGGCCCGCGCGCGGAGGTCGGCATGCGCCTGACCTTCCGCCAGATCGCCGACATGTGCGGCGGCGAGGCCATCCGGAACCCCGACGCCGTCGCCGAGTCGGTGGTCATCGACTCGCGAGAGGTGAAGGAAGACTCGGTCTTCTTCGCCATCCGCGGCGAGCGGCTCGACGGGCACGCGTTCCTCGACGAGGCGCTCGCCAGGGCGCGCGGCGCGGTGATCTCGCAGGTTCCGGCGCATCTCCCGCCCGGCAAGGGGATCGTTCGCGTCGCCGACACGACCGCGGCGCTCCAGAACCTGGCGCGGTCGATCCGCGAACGTCATCCCTTCACGCTCATCGCCATCACCGGCTCGGCCGGGAAAACGACGACCAAGGAGATGATCGCCGCGCTCGTCGCCACCGAGCGGCGGACGTGGAAGTCGTGGGGGAATTTCAACAATCTGATCGGCGCGCCGCTCTGTCTCGACAATACCCCCGAGGGCACCGAGGTCGTCGTCAGCGAGATGGGAATGAACCACAAGGGGGAGATCGCGCTCCTCGCCGGGCTGACGCATCCCGACGTCGGTGTCTACACGAACATCGGTCCGGTCCACATCGAGTTTTTCGGCACCGTCGAGAAGATCGCGGAGGCGAAACGCGAGCTGCTCGAGAACGTGAAGCCGGGAGGGGCGATCGTTCTCAACGCCGACAACGAGCACGTGATGCGGATCAGCGAGGGTTTCGAGGGGCGGAAGATCACGTACGCCATCGATCGCGACGCGCAGTACCGCGCCCGCGAGATCGACGAGCGCGGCCTCCTCGGCACGCGCTTCACGCTCGACGCCGAAGGGGCGCGGCGAACGTTCGAGCTGTCGCTTCCCGGGCGGCACAATCTCGAGAATCTTCTGGCGGCGATCGCCGCCGCGCGCGCGATCGGCATCTCATGGGACGGAATCGCGCGCGGAGTGCGGGAGGTGAGGCCGGCCCGTCACCGCGGGGTCGTCCACCGCTTCCGCGGCGCGACGATTTACGACGACACCTACAACTCGAACCCGTACGCGCTGGGGCGGGCCCTCGACCTGCTGGGGCAGGCGGAGGCGAAGCGCCGCATCGCCGTCATCGGCGACATGCTCGAACTCGGCGAGCAGGAGCTGCAGTACCATGCCGATTCCGGAAGGGCGGTGCCGCGATCGATCGACGTGGTGGTCGGCGTCGGCCGCCGCGCGAAGGCCCTGCTCGACGGCGCACGCGAGGCGGGCTTCGCCAACGGGAATCTCCACCATTTCGATGACGCCGAATCGGCCGGGCAGTTCCTCCGCGGTTTCGTCCGCGAAGGGGACCTCGTGCTGCTGAAGGCCTCGCGCGGGGTCGGTCTCGACCGTGCCGTGGCCATGCTCCAGGAGGAGGAACGCTGATGTTGTACTACCTCCTTTATCAGTTCCGAGACGTCATCTCGGGATTCAACGTCTTCCGCTACATCACCTTCCGCACGGCCTTCGCCGCCCTCACGGCCCTTCTCATCTCCTTCATCCTCGGCCCCTGGCTGATCGAGCGGATGCGAAGGATCAAGCTGGGGCAGTACATCCGCGAGGAAGGTCCGAAGTCGCACCAGCAGAAGGCCGGGACGCCGACCATGGGCGGCATCCTCATCAACATCGCCATCGTCGTTCCGACGGTCCTCTGGGCGGACATCTTCAATCCGTACATCTGGATCATCCTTTTCGTCACCACCGCCTACGGCGCGATCGGCTTCATCGACGATTACCGAAAGCTCGTCCGGCGCCGGAACCTCGGCCTGACGGCGAAGGAGAAGTTCTCGATGCAGATCGGCGTGGCGCTTCTGGCGGGGCTGGCCATCGCCTATCTGCCGTCGATTCACAACAACTATTCGACGGTCCTGACGTTTCCCTTCATCAAGCCGGAGCAGTTCCAGATCGATCTCGGTTTTCTCTACATTCCGTTCATCGTCCTGATCCTCGTCGGCGCGTCGAACGCGGTGAACCTCACCGACGGCCTCGACGGCCTGGCGATCGGCTCGACACTCATCGCCGCCGGAACCTACACGATCCTGACCTACGCGGCCGGACACGCGCGCATCGCCGATTACCTCCGCATCGCCTGGGTCCCGCAGACCGGCGAGCTGGCGGTCTTCTGCGGAGCGATGGTGGGTGCCTCGCTCGGCTTCCTCTGGTTCAACGCCCATCCCGCCGAGATCTTCATGGGCGACGTCGGATCGCTCGCGCTGGGCGGAGCGATCGGCTGCCTCGCCGTGATGATCAAGCAGGAGTTTCTCCTCGTGCTGGTGGGAGGTCTCTTCGTCCTCGAGGCGCTCTCGGTCATTCTCCAGGTGGCCTCGTTCAAGCTCACCGGGAGGCGCATTTTCCGGATGTCGCCGCTGCATCACCACTTCGAACTCTCGGGATGGCGGGAGACGAAGGTCGTCATCCGCTTCTGGATCATCGCCATCATCTTTTCCATGATCAGTCTGGCGACGCTGAAGCTGCGATGAGGAGAACGCTCGTGATCGGGGCCGGAAGGTCGGGAGTGGCGGCGGCGAACTTTCTCGCGTCGCGCGGCGAGGCGGTGATCCTCGCCGACGGCAAGGCGAATCCGGAGCTTCCCTACGCGCTCGACGACCGCGTGGTGCGCGCCTTCGGCAGCGACGACGAGCGCCTCCTGCAGGAAGTCGCCGAGATCGTCGTCAGCCCCGGAGTGCCGCTGGCGATTCCGCTGCTGCAGCGCGCCGCGTCGCTCGCCATTCCGATCATCGGCGAGATCGAGCTGGCGTTCCGGCACCTGCGGGGAGAGGTCGTCGCCGTCACCGGTTCGAACGGGAAGTCGACGACCACGGCGCTCATCGGCGAGATCCTGCGAGTCGCCGGACGCGAGCCGGTCGTCGCCGGCAACATCGGAGAGCCGCTGATCCGCACCGTCGACCTCGCGAGACCGCGGACCTACGTCCTGGAGCTCTCCTCGTTCCAGCTCGAGACGATCGCGACCTTCCGCGCCAGCGTCGCCCTGCTGCTCAACATCACCCCCGATCACATGGACCGCTACCCGAATTTCGCGGCCTACGCCGCGGCCAAACGGCGGATTTTCGAAAACCAGCAGCCGGGGGACGTGGCGATCGCCAACGCGAATCTGTCGCTCGAGGGGCTCCGGGCGGAGCGCGTCTGGCGCTTCTCCGCATCGGAGCGCGTCGAGGAAGGGGCCTGCCTCGAGGGTGGCGAGATGGTGATCAACGCCGGGGGTGCGGAGCGGCGCATTCCCCGGTCGATGCTCAGGCTCGAAGGGACCGCCAACGTGGAGAACGCGCTGGCGGCGTGGCTGGCCGCGCGCGCATGCGGGGTCTCCGACCTCGACGTCCAGACCGCGTTCGCGACGTTCGCCGGACTTCCCCATCGGATGGTCCTCGTGCGCGAACGCAACGGCGTGCGGTGGGTGAACGACTCGAAAGGGACGAACGTCGACGCCACGCTCAAGTCGCTCGAGGGCTTCGCCCCGTCGAGCGTGATTCTGATCCTCGGCGGAAAGGACAAGGCGGGAGAATTCGAGCGGATGCGCGATCTCGTCCGCGAGAAGACCCGCGTGGTGCTGACCATCGGCGCCGCCGCGAAGCGGATCGCCGACGCACTGGACGGTGCGGCCGAGATCGTCGAGGCCGGCGACATGCAGCGCGCGGTCGAGTGGGCGGCGAAGAACGCCCGAGCGGGAGAAACCGTCCTCCTTTCTCCCGCCTGCGCGAGCTTCGATCAATACCGCAATTTCGAGCATCGGGGCGAACACTTCGAACAACTGGTGAGGGGACTGTGATCGCGAGAAGGCGGAAAGGCGGGGAGGTGGAAGGGGAGGGAAGGCGACCGGTTCGCCCGGCCGCCTTCCTGCCGGGAAAACCATGAGCCGCAAACTCTCGTACGACATCTGGCTCTTCGGGGCGGCGATGCTGATCCTCGTGATCGGTCTGGTGATGATCTACAGCGCCTCGGCGATCATCGCCACGCAGAAGTTCGGTCCCGATCAGCCGTACTACTTCCTGACGCGGCAGCTCGTCTGGCTCCTCGGCGGCGGTGCGCTGATGCTCGTCCTCATGCACCTCGACCTTCGCATCCTCTCCGACACGCGCGTGATCTGCGGAGGGTTCGCAGTCGTCGTGCTGGCGCTCGTCGCTGCGCTCTTTCAGGCGCCGATCAACGGCACGCACCGCTGGATCGTGTTTTCCCACTTTCAGCTCCAGCCGTCGGAGTTCGCGAAGCCGGCCGTCATTCTCGTTCTCGCCTCCTTTCTGGCCCGGAAGGAAGAGCGGATCAATGAAGTCACCACTTCGCTGATCCCGCTCGCGTTCGTCCTCGCCACGGTGACGGGCCTGATCCTTCTGGAGCCCGACTTCGGGACGGCGGCGACGCTGCTGGTCGTCGGCGCCTCGATGATCTTCGTCGCAGGGGTCGCGTGGCGCTACGTCGCACTGGCGTCACTGACGCTGATCCCCGCCGCCATGGCGCTCGCCTGGAGCGCCGCATACCGGCGCGACCGCCTCTTCTCGTTTCTCAATCCGGAGGCCGATCCGCTGGGCAGGGGCTTCCAGGCGATGCAGTCGCTCATCGCCCTCGGAACCGGAGGGATGCAGGGGCTCGGCATCGGCAACGGACGGCAGAAGCTCTTCTTCCTTCCCGAGCCGCACACCGACTTCATCTTCTCGATCATCGGCGAAGAACTGGGGTTCGTCGGTGCCATCGTGCTGCTGGCGGCGTTCGGCTTTCTCGCCTGGCGCGGATTCCGCGTCGCGCGCTACAGCCAGGACCGGTTCGTCTTCTACGCGGCGACGGGGCTGACCCTCGCCATCGTGATGCAGGCTCTGATCAACATCAGCGTCGCCCTCTGCCTGCTGCCGACCAAAGGGCTGCCGCTGCCGCTGGTCAGTTACGGAGGGTCGTCGCTCATCGCCAGTCTCGCTTCGGTCGGCATTCTTCTGAATCTGTCGCAACAGTCGGGGTGAAGGGGAGGAGGGTGGTGAAGGGAACGGGAGGGAGAGGGTGACGACGCTGATGATCGCCGGCGGCGGGACGGGAGGGCACATCTACCCCGCGATCGCCATCGCGCGCGCGTGGCTTGCGCGTGACGCGGAGCGCCGCGTCGTCTTCGTCGGCACCCGCCGGGGGCTCGAGACGACGATCGTGCCGAAGGCCGGCTTCCCGCTCGAGTTCCTCTCGGTCGGAGGCCTCAAGGGGAAAGGTCCGTTCGACCTGATGAAGAACGCCTTCCGCCTCCCGATCGGAATCGTGCAGGCATGGCGGCTCGTCGGGAAACACCGCCCCGCCGCCGTGGTGGGCGTGGGCGGCTACGCGTCGGGCCCGGCCCTACTCGCGGCGTGGCTCCGCGGCGTGCCGACGATGATTCACGAGCAGAACGCATTTCCGGGCGTCGCCAACCGCGCCGCCGCACGCTTCGTCACCGCCGTCGCCGTCGCCTTCGAGGAGGCGCTCGCGCGGCTCGGCCGGAAGGACGGGGTCGTGACCGGCAACCCGGTGCGCGAGGAGTTCTTCCGGGTGACGCGGCGCGCGGGGGAAGGGCCGAATGTCCGCCTTCTCGTCTTCGGCGGCTCGCAGGGATCGCACCTTCTCAACGAGGCGATGACCGGCGCGCTCCTCTTCCTGGCACATCTTCGAGAAACGCTCGAGATCGTGCACCAGACCGGGCCACGCGAGCTGGAGAGCGTCCGTGCCGCCTACCGAGCGTCGGCCTTCGCCGGCGCGCGGGTGGCCGCCTGGCTCGACCCGATGGCCGAGGAGATGGAGGCGGCCGACTTCGTCGTCTCGCGCGCCGGGGCGATGACGATCGGCGAGCTGGCGGCGGCGGGACGCGGCGCGATCCTCGTGCCGTTTGCCGCCGCGGCCGACAACCACCAGGAAGTCAACGCGCGCGTCGTCGAGGCCGCCGGCGGCGCGATCGTCATCACCGAAAAGGAACTGACGCCGGAGCGTCTCGCGAAGGCCGTCAGCGAGATCGCCGCCGACCGCGACCGCTGCCGCCGGATGGGCGAAGCGGCACGGCGGCTGGCCGCTCCCGGCGCCACGTCGCGGATCGTCGATCTGATTGAAACGATTTCTGAGAAATGAATTGCTTTGATGGTTTTGCAAACTTAAAATTGCGAATAACCACGCTACGATACGAATGAATTTTGATCAAATTAATCACATTCATTTCGTCGGCATCGGCGGGATCGGCATGAGCGGGCTCGCCGGGATCGTCGCCGGCGAGGGCGTGGCCGTCTCCGGCTGCGACCTGAAGCGGTCGGCCGTCACCGAACGGCTCGAGGACCGCGGCATCCCCGTCTCCATCGGTCACGACCCGGCGCACCTGGACGGCGTCGACCTGCTGGTCGTCACCTCGGCCGTGCGCGGCCACAATCCGGAGGTGTCGACCGCACGGGTCCGCCGGATCCGGGTGATGAAGCGTGCGGAACTGCTGGGCGAGATCGTCAATGGCCATCGCTCCATCGGCATCGCCGGCACGCACGGCAAGACGACGACCTCGGCGATGGTGGCCTGCATCCTCGACGAGGCGGGTCTCGACCCGACGGTCCTCATCGGCGGCGTGTTGCGAAACTTCGGCACGAACGCGCGACGCGGCAGTGGCGAGTACCTCGTGGTCGAGGCCGACGAGTACGACCGCACGTTCCACTACCTGCACCCCGAGATCGCCGTCGTCACCAACATCGAGCCCGATCACCTCGAGTACTACGGCAGCTTCGAGGCCATCGTCGAAGCGTTCGGCCTCTTTCTCGAGGGGATCGCGCCCGGCGGGCTGGTGATCGGCTGCGTCGACGATCCGGCGGTGGCGAAGCTGCTCGCCCGGCCGCTGCAGCGAGTCGTCCGTTACGGACTCTCGGAACCGGCCGAACTGCGCGCCACGAACGTCGACTTCAGCGATCGCGGCTCGAGCTTCGACGTCCCCGGCGTCGGCTTCTTCAGGCTCTTCGTCCCGGGAGAGCACAACGTCCGCAACGCGCTCGCGGCGATCGGCGTGGCGCGCGAGCTCGGCATCGATCCCGCCACCATCGCGGCCGCGCTGGCGAAGTTCCTGGGAGTCGACCGCCGCTTCCAGATTCTCGGCGACTACGCCGGCGCGACGATCGTCGACGACTACGCCCATCATCCGACCGAGATCCGTGCGACGCTCGAGGCCGCGCGCCGCGCCTATCCCGGCCGGCGGCTGGTGGCGCTCTTCCAGCCGCACCTCTACTCGCGCACGCGCGACTTCGCCGGGGAGTTCGCCGAGGCGCTGGCTATCGCCGACGTGCCGATCGTGGCGCCGATCTACGCCGCGCGCGAGCAGCCGATCGAGGGGATTTCCGCGAGGCTGATCGCCGACGCCGCGCCCGGCATCGAGTTCCTCGACCGCAGCAATGCCCAGATCTTCAACGAAATGCGGCGGCGCCTCCGCGCGGGCGACGTCTTCATCACCATGGGTGCGGGCGATGTGAACGAAATCGCCGAGATGCTCGTGCGGGGCGACGGTCCGGGGGAGGAGGAGTGATGGCGAGCGGCTGGGACACCACCGAACGCTTCCTCCGGCCGGCCGACATCGGCCGGCTCCGCCGCAACCAGCGCCGGATCCAGGTGCAGAAGGTTCTGGTGGCGATGCGCCATGCGCTCGTCGCCGGGGCGCTGGTGCTCGCCGGACTGTGGGCCTGGCGTCAGACGCAGTCCGACGCCCGTTTCTCGGTGCGGAAGATCGAGGTCGTCGGCGCGGTGCACACACCGCGCGCCGCGCTCGACTCGGTGACCCGGCAGTATGCGGGCGCCAACCTCTTCCGCATCGACATCGCCCGCGTGCGCCACGACCTCGGCTCGATCTCCTGGATCAGCGGAGTGGAGATTGAGAAAACGCTTCCCGATACGCTGCGCATCCGAATCACCGAGCGGCGGCCGGTCGCGCTGCTGCGCCAGGATGGCGGCTTCCGCTACGTCGACGAAGAGGGCGTTGCGTTCGCCGGCCTTTCGCCTTCGGTCGGAAACGACGATCTCCCGTTGATCGGCGATGCATCGGGAAGCGAGCTTTTCCGCACGGTGGCGGCGTTGCGCGACATCCGCCGGCGCGATCCGGCGCTCTTCTCGCGCATCTCCGAGATCCGGCCGGTGCCGCCCCGCGGCTTCCGCATCTTCGACCGCGATCTGCAGACGACGGTGGTGGTGAACGAGGAGGATGCCGTTGCGAAATGGCGCACGCTCTACGCGATCGCGCGCGCGGAGAACTTCGGGAGCGGATCGATCGAATACGCCGATCTCCGCTTCGCGAACCGGATCGTCGTCAAGCCGGCCGGTCCCGTCACGATGACAACGCCGGCGCGCGTCGGCGCGCCCGGGGAGATTGCGAATTGAGAGCAGGAGAACGTCATGCCCAGGACTGAAGAGAAGTACGTGGTCGCCCTCGACATCGGAACTTCGAAGGTGTGTGTGCTGGTCGGTGAGGTCAACGACCGCAATCAGATCGAGATCATCGGGCGGGGGACCGCACCGATGCGCGGCACGCGCCGCGGGAACATCATCAACCTCGATCAGGCCATCGACGCCGTGAAGAAGGCCGTCGACGAGGCGGAGGTGATGGCGGGACTGCAGATCGAGTCGGTGTACGTCGGCATCGCCGGCGATCACATCCGTTCGGTCAACTCGCGCGGGGTGGTCTCCGTGATGGGCAAGCACAAGGAGATCTCGCGCGACGACATCGATCGCGTCATCGAGGCGTCGAAGTCGATCAACATTCCGGGAGAGCTGGAACTGCTGCACGTCATTCCCCGGGAGTTCGTCGTCGACGGGCAGGACGGCATTCACGATCCGCTCGGCATGACCGCGACGCGGCTCGAGGCGAACGTTCACATCGTCACCGGCGCGCGGACGCACAACCAGAACGTTCTCACCTGCGTGAACAAGGCGGGCATCGCGGTGCAGGAGCTGGTACTCGAGCAGCTCGCCGCCGCCGAGGCCGTGCTGACCCAGGACGAGCGCGAAATGGGCGTGCTGCTCATGGACCTCGGCGGGGGAACGACCGACTACGCGGTCTTCCTCGAGGGGAACGTCATCCACACCAACGTTCTCCCGGTCGGCGCGGGGCACTTCACCAGCGACATCAGCGTCGTTCTCCGGACGCCGATGGAGGACGCGGAGCGGATCAAGAAACGCTACGGCTGCGCGCTCGGATCGCTCGTCACCGACGACGATCCGATCGAGGTGCCGACCGTCGGCGGCCGGGCGCCGAAGATCCTCTCCCGGCACGAACTGACCAACATCCTCGAGCCCCGCGCCGCGGAAATCGCCAAGCTCGTCTACCGCGACCTCGAGAAAGTCGGGCTGGAAAAGGAGATCCGCTCCGGCGTGGTGGTCGTCGGTGGCGGCGCGGAGATGGACGGCATGATCGAAATGGTCGAACAGGTCTTCGACCAGCAGGCGCGGAAGGGGATTCCGCGCGGGCTGGGGGGCCTCGCCGACACCGTGAACGGACCGGAGTGGGCGGCCGCGGCGGGACTGCTGCTGTGGGGATTCAAGGACCAGGCGCGCGTGCGGAAGCGCCCGCGGCGCGGTCTGGCGAAGATGGCCGAGTCGTTCCGGGCCTGGTTCGGGACGGCCAGCTGACCGGCTCGTGTCCGAAAAATATGTTTGAAAACGTACATCGAAATCCTTAACATCCTGGGAGACGGTAAATGATTACTTTCGACGAGAGTCCGGCCGACAAGAAGCTGACCGTGACCATGGAAGACGATCAGCTCACGGCAAACATCAAAGTGATCGGCGTGGGCGGGGGTGGCGGAAATGCCGTCAACCGGATGATCCAGGCCGGGATCAGGGGCGTCGAGTTTCTCGTCGCCAACACCGACGTCCAGGCGATGCGGCACTCGCTCGCTCCGATCAAACTGCAGATCGGCGCGAAGCTGACCAAGGGTCTCGGTGCCGGAGCGAATCCCGACATCGGCAAGCAGGCGGCGCTCGAGGACACCGACCGCATTCTCGAGGCCCTCGGTGGCGCCGACATGATCTTCATCACCACCGGAATGGGCGGCGGCACCGGAACCGGCGCGGCGCCGATCATCGCTTCGCTGGCCGCCGAGCTGGGCGCGCTGACGGTCGCCGTGGTGACGAAGCCCTTTGCGTTCGAAGGGAAGCGCCGCCGTGTTCAGGCCGAGCAGGGGATCCGCGCCCTGCGCGAGACCGTCGATACGCTGATCACCATCCCAAACGAGCGGCTGCTCAACTTCGTCGACCGCGCCACCTCGCTGCCGGAGGCCTTCAAGATCGCCGACGACATCCTGCGGCAGGCCGTGCAGGGCATCTCCGATCTGATCACCGTTCCGGGGGAGATCAACCTCGACTTCGCCGACGTCAAGACCATCATGCACGGGATGGGGATGGCGCTGATGGGCACCGGCGTCTCTTCGGGAGAACACCGTGCCGTCGAGGCGGCGCAGCGGGCGATCTCGTCGCCGCTGCTCGAAGAAGCGTCGATCGAAGGGGCGAAGGGCGTTCTGATCAACGTCACCGGCGGCCCCGACATGACGCTGTTCGAAGTGCACGAGGCGGCATCGATCATCCAGGAAGCGGCCGACGAAGAGGCGAACATCATCTTCGGCACGGTCATCGATCCGAACATGAAGGACGAGGTGAAGGTCACCGTCATCGCGACGGGATTCGACACCGCCACCCGTGGATTCCTCAACCCGCGCGGCGAGCAGCTCGCGAAGGAGTCGCGGCCGAACGCGGCCGCTCCAGCCCCCTACCGGCCGTTCGCGCCGAAGGAGATCGCCGCGCAGCACGAGGAGCCGGCCCCGGCGCCGGCGCAGATCGGCGCCGAAAACGACATCTACGATCCTCCCTTTTTTCGCAAAGGCTTCACACGACCCGACGGCACCGGTGGTTTCGGGCCGATGGCGTCGAATGATTTCGGCAATGACCTCGACATTCCGACGGTGATTCGCAACTTGAGCGACTAGGGTGGAAACGGAAGGACGCATCCCTCCTGTGCGTCCCATGGGCCGGGGGAGAGGGACCCTGGCCGCTGCTCCGAGGGGCACGGTCTTCCGCCGTGCCCCTTTTTCTCCGCTCTCCGGGTCGACGATCTCCCGGCCCTACTCCCATTCGATCGTCGAAGGGGGTTTCGAGGAGATGTCGTAGACGACGCGATTGACGCCGCGCACTTCGTTCACGATCCTCCGCGCGATCCGGTCCAGCACCTCGTGAGGCATCCGGAACCAGTCGGCGGTCATGAAGTCGGTGGTCGTCACGGCGCGCACGGCGAGAACGTTCTCGTACGTCCGCTCGTCGCCCATCACGCCGACGCTCCTCACCGGAAGGAGGACGGCGAAGGCCTGGGAGATCTGACGGTACAGGCCGGCCCTCCGGATCTCGTCGATGACGATCTCGTCGGCGTTCTGAAGGATCTCGACGCGTTCCGGATTCACCTCGCCGAGGATCCGGACGGCGAGCCCGGGACCGGGGAAGGGATGGCGCCAGACGAACTCCTCTTCCAGCCCCAGCTCGATGCCGAGCATCCGCACCTCGTCCTTGAACAGCTCGCGCACCGGTTCGATCAGCTTCAACCCCATCTTTTCCGGAAGGCCGCCGACGTTGTGATGCGTCTTGATGACGGACGAGGGGCCCTTGATCGACACCGACTCGATGACGTCGGGATAGAGCGTCCCCTGCACCAGAAACTCGACATTCGGGATTTTTCTCGCCTCTTCCTCGAACACGGCGATGAACTCGTTGCCGATCCTCTTCCGTTTGACTTCCGGGTCCTCGATGCCGGCGAGCCTGCGGTAGAACCGCTCCCTGGCATCGACGGCGATGATGTGCATGCCGAGCCCTTCGCTGAGTCGCGAGACGACCTGCATCGCCTCGTTCTTCCGCAGCACGCCGTTGTCGACGAAGATCGCGGTCAGACGGTCGCCGATGGCCTCGGAAACGAGCAGCGCCGCCACGGAGGAGTCGACACCGCCGCTCACGGCGGCGATGACGTGGCGGTCGCCCACCTCCCGGCGGATCTCCTCCACTTTGCGGCGGCGGAAGTCGCCGATGTTCCACGACGGCTCGCATCCGGCGATCTCGAAGAGAAAGTTCCGGATGATCTGGCTGCCGGCCTCGGTGTGCGTGACCTCCGGATGGAACTGGATGCCGAAACAGGCGCGCTCGCGGTCCTCGAATGCCGCGATCGGCGCGTCGGGCGACGAGGCCGTGACGCGAAATCCAGGTGGTTCGCGATGGATGCGATCGCCGTGGCTGGCCCAGACCTTCTGATGCCGTGGCGTGCCGGCGAAGAGAGGCGATTCGCCTGTCACGTCGATCTCCGCCCGTCCGTACTCCCTCTCGTTCGCCGCCTCGACCGAACCGTCGAGCAGGTAGGCGGTCAACTGCATTCCATAGCAGATTCCGAGAATCGGGACGCCGAGGTTGAAGATCTCGCGCGAGCAGTAGGGCGCGCCCTCGGAATAGACCGACTGCGGCCCCCCCGACAAAACGATCGCCTTCGGCTTCATCTCGCGGATCTTCGCGACCGGATGGTCGTACGGCTGGACGACCGAGAAGACGCCCTGTTCGCGGATGCGCCGGGCGATCAGTTGAGTGTATTGAGAGCCGAAATCGAGAACGAGAACGGTCTGGGATGGTTGCACGCGCGCATCGTACCGGATTGAGGATTGAGCGGTCTTCGGAGGAAAGGTGGGCGGCGCCGGTCTGCCAACGGACCGGCGCCGTGACGGCGGGAAAGCAGAGGAACGCGACGGGCCGGGGGAGGCGAGGCGGATGAGAAGACTCGCGTCGCAGCACGCGAGGAGGAGAGTCTCCGGAACACCTCCCGCGGCCCGTGTTGCGCTCCATCTCTGTAGACGGAAAAGCCGCGCAAAAGTTGCGCGGCCTTTGGCGGTTCACGGATTGTTGACTACCGGAGTTACAGGAGGTTCCGGAGCTCCTTCCCCGGCTTGAAGCGGATCGTGTTGCCGGGGGGGATCTTCACCTCGACCCCGGTCTTCGGGTTGCGGCCGATTCCCTTCTTCCGCTGTTTGACCTGAAAGACGCCGAACCCGCGGAGTTCGATGCGCTGGCCGCGGGCGAGCGCGTTGCGGAGCCCTTCGATCACCGTGTCGACGGCCTGCGCCGCCTTGACGCGCGAAATATCGGATAACTCCGCCACCTTGTTGACGATATCCGCTTTGATCATACGGCGATTATAAGCATGGAACGGCACCGCATCGATAACTGGCTCAAGCATGTCTGTCTCTTCAGGCACCGGGCGGAGGCGACCGAGGCGTGCCGGGGAGGGAAGGTCAGGATCAACGGGGTGAGGGCGAAACCGGCGGCGAAGGTGAAGGAAGGGGACTTGATCGAGTTCTTCAACGGGACCCTCTACCGGCGGGTGATCGTCGGCTCGGTCCCCGAGAAGCAGGTCTCGCG
>DATLYG010000025.1:0-15066 GCA_035574985.1 Thermoanaerobaculia bacterium
CAAAAGGCAAGATATTGATGAAGCACTACACTAGTGGGATCGCGGCGGGGCGTCAGTGATACTTGTTACCGCCGGTGTTGAACGCGACGACGCGGTCGCCCTCGCGAAGGGCTCCCGCGGCGAGGAGGCTTTCGTAGGCGAGAACGGCGGCGCCCCCCTCGGGGCCGGCGTCGATTCCCTCGTGCCGCCGCAGTCCGGCCGCCGCCTGCTCGATCTTCGCTTCGTCGACCGCGATCGCACCTCCGCCCGACTCGCGGAGAACGCGCAGCATCAGCCGGTCTCCGATCGCTCGCGGAACGCGCAACCCCCATGCGGAGGTGTGCGGCGACTCCCACTCCGGAGCGCTGTCGAGTCCCTTTTCGAAGGCCCGGACGATCGGTGCGCAGCCGCTCGACTGCACGCTCCACATCCGCGGCCGCTCGCGGCCGATCCAGCCGAGGCGCTCCATTTCGTCGAACGCTTTCCACATGCCGATCAGCCCCGTGCCTCCTCCGGTCGGATAGAGAATCGCGTCGGGAAGACGGCCGAGATCCTCGAGGAGCTCGTAACCCATGATCTTCTTTCCCTCGACGCGGTACGGCTCCTTCAGCGTCGACAGGTCGAATCCACCCCGTTCGGCGATCTCACGCTGCACGCGCCTGGCCGCATCGGTGATGACTCCCTCGACGAGCACCACCTCTGCGCCGTGCCCTTCGCACTCGTCGACGATCGACCGCGGCGTGTCGGCGGGCATGGCCACGAAGACGGGAAGTCCGGCGCGTGCGCCATAGGCGGCCAGCGCGGCGCCTGCGTTCCCCGCGGTGGGCGCGGCGAGGCGCGTCGCCCCGAACGCTTTCGCCATCGTCACCGCCGCGGCCATGCCGCGGCACTTGAACGAGCGCGTCGGGTTCTTCGACTCGTCCTTGATGAAGAGATTCGGGTAGCGCCGCGAAGAGAGGAGCGGCGTCAGCCCCTCGCCGAGCGAGACGATCTCACGAACGTCCCCGGCGGGAAGGACCTCCGCGTAGCGCCACATGTCCGGCCGTCGCTGACGCACTTCGGCGCGCAGCGACGGCGCAGGCACGATCGCATACTGCACCAGCAGCGGAGCGCTGCATGCCGGGCAGAGGTTCATCAGCCCCGACAGCCGATACGTCGTCCCGCAGGCGGAGCAGAGGAGATGTCGGTCGAACACGTCAGGGATTGGTCTTGCTCTTTTCGACGCTCTTCTGGAAATCGGCGACGGCCTTGTCGGCTTCGCCCGGCTTGTCCTCGTACTTCGACCACTCCGCTGCCCACGCCTTCAGCTCGTTCTCGTACTTCGCGAGGAGCCGGCGGTTGTACGCGATGGCGGGGTCCTGCTGCTCCTGCTGCTGTGCCATCTCGGCCTTCGACTTCTCGTAGCCGGCCAGCATGTCGGCATACATCTTCTTCGTCGCCGGATCGGTGGCCTCGTCGTGCGCCTTCTTCATCTGCTGATAGGAGGCGTCCATCCCGGCAGTCATCGCCTCGGTCGCCTTTTCGGCGATCGCGGCGCCGCTGGCGGCGAGGATCTGACCCTTGACCCAGAGGTACTCCTGCGTGTTGTAGCCGAGGTCCTTCGCCGCGCGGATGTCGGCGGTCACCAGATCGGCCGCGGATCCGAGGGCCTTGAGGCCCTCCATGAGTCCGCCCATCGATTTCTCGCCCGACGCTTCGGCTTTTTCGGAGTGCTGCTTCATCTGTTCCTTCGCGACCTGGGCGATCTTCTTCTCGTGTTCGCGCACCTTCAGGTACATCTGGATCTGCGCCTCGGTGAGCCGGCCGTCCTCGGGCGGGGTGTACTCGTCTTCGGCGGTCTGCTTCATCAGGTCGATCGTGCCGCGCTTCTCGAGGTCCTTCTCGATCGCGGCCTTGCCGATCACTTCCTTCGCCTTACAGCCGGACAGGGCGACTGCAACTGCGATTACTGCGAGGAACGTGCGGTTCATGAGGTCTCCTTCGGATTGGTTTCCCGACACCGGCTTGTGACGGGATCGGCGATCAGCGCCCGGTTCCCGACCACGGACCCCGCCGGATCATCTGTTCAATTGTGCGCGGACACGTTCGGCGAGATCCTCCAGGTCCTGGAGGATCGACTCGAGTGTGGTCCGGTAGCGGAGTTCCTGCGATTCGAGCTTCTTCTTCAGCTCCAGCAGTTCGCCGGACGGTGCGGCGGCAGATGCGCGGCCCTTCGATGGCGGCGACTCCGGTTCCTCCATGACGGCGACCGCGAGCGGCTCCTCCGTTTCGACGAGCGACTCGGGTCCCAGTTCCTCGACCTCCTCGGGAATCGGGATGATCGGAATCGGCGTCGATCCGGAGAGCGTCGCCGGCCGCTCGCGCCCTTCGCTGAGGAGCTGTTCGAGCGACACCTCTTCGACTTTCTCGTAACCCGCGTCGAGCGGCGATGCCTCCTCGGGGAACGGAACGGAGTCGGCAAACGGGTTGATGACGGGTGCCGGGGGCGGCGGTGGCGCGGCGGCGGCCGGCGGGGCGACCGGCTCCGGTTCCGCTTCGGGAACACGAGCGGGTTTCGGTTTCGCGGCGGCCTTTGTCTCCGCGACGGGTGCTGCGGCGGCGGGCTTGCGAAGAGGCTCGGTCTTCCCTCCCTTGAGTTTCGCGAGCAGGTGTTTGGCGGTGAGCTTCGAGACGACCTTGAACGTCTCCATCACTCCCTCGCCCTTGAGGGCCGACGCCTCGGTGTGTGGATAGCCTTCCAGCCCGAGGAGTTTCTGAAGCTTGTCGACGGGGAGCACACCGGGGATGTCGCGCTTGTTGTACTGGATGACGATCGGCGTGTCGTTGGGGTCGATGTGATTCAGTTCGAGATTCTCGATGAGATTGGCGAAGCTCTCTTTGTTCGCCTCGACCATCGCCGGCTGGGAGTCGGCAACGAACACCACCGAGTCGGCTCCCTTGAGCACCATCTTCCTCGTCTCGTTGTAGAAGACCTGGCCCGGAACGGTGTAGAGCTGAATTTTCAGATTGAAGTTGCCGACCTTGCCGATGTCGACCGGAAGAAGATCGAAGAAAAGGGTTCGATCGGTCTTGGTGGCGAGCGACAGCATCTTTCCTTTCTGCTTCGGATCGAGCTTGTCGAAAATGACCATGAGATTCGTCGTCTTCCCGCACAGTCCGGGACCGTAGTAGACGATCTTGGCAGTCATCTCGCGCGTGGCGTGGTTGAACAGAACCATGAGAACCTCGCGATGGACTCGAGGTCGAAAGTATCGCACATTCCATGGGTATGCACGATGAGCCGGTGGAGATCCCGATCAGCGACACGCTGGATCTCCATTCCTTCCGGCCGAAGGAGATCCGCGACGTGGTCCTCGACTATCTGGAAGCGGCGCGGGAACGGGGTTTCCGGCAGGTGCGCCTGATCCACGGGCGGGGGAAAGGGGTCCAGCGGGCGAGCATCCGGTCGATGCTGCGGCGGATCGATTTCGTCGAGGACTTCCATGACGCCGACCCGAGCGGGGGAGGATGGGGTTCGACCGTGGTGCTCCTGAAGGTGCCCTGATCTGAAATGGCGCCGCGTCCGCCGCGGTTTCCCCTGCGGCAATGTCGACGCTCTACGAGGAACTGCAACGCGTTCGCACGTTCGAATACACGGCGGAAGACGTCCGTGAGTTCGAGGCCCTCCACGAGGAGATCCGCGCGCTGAAGAAAGAGCGCAACGCGGTCATCGTCGCGCACAATTACTACCGGCCCGAGATTCTGAAGATCGCCGATTTCGTCGGCGACTCGCTGGAACTGGCGCTGCTGGCCTCCAACGTCAGAGACGCCGACGTGATCGACTTCTGCGGCGTTCACTTCATGGCGGAGACCGCGAAGATCCTGAACCCGACGCGGAGGGTCCTCCTGCCCAATCTCCTCGCCGGATGTCAGCTCGCCGACTCCGCACCGGCCGAGGACCTGCGGGCGCGGATCGAGGAACTGCGGAGGGAGGATCCCGACCTGGCGGTGGTCAGCTACGTGAACACGACGGCGGCGGTGAAGGCGCTCTCCGACGTCATCTGCACTTCGGCCAACGCGGCGAAAGTGGTCCGCTCGCTGCCGAACCGCACCATTCTCTTCGTTCCCGACAGAAATCTCGCGGAACACGTCGCGCAGCAGGTCCCGGAGAAAACCATCATTCCGTGGGAAGGCTTCTGCTACGTGCACCAGCAGATCACGCCGCAGGAGGTGGAGCGGATCCGCGAGGCCGATCCCGATCTCGAAGTGCTGGTCCATCCCGAGTGCCGGCCCGACGTGGCGAGTCTCGCCGATGCCGTCCTCTCGACTTCGGGAATGGTCCGTTACGCGAAGGAGCACCAGGCGTCGCGGTTCCTCGTCGTCACCGAGTGCGGTCTTTCCGACCGTCTGGCGATGGAAGTCCCCGGCAAGCAGTTCCTCAAGGGTTGCAAACTCTGCACGTTCATGAAAGTGACGACCCTCGAGGACGTCCGCGACTCGCTCCGGTACCTGCAGCACGAGGTCGAGGTGCCGGAGGAGGTCCGCGTTCCGGCCGAGCGCGCTCTGCGCCGGATGTTCGAGGCGATCGACCAGACCGGCCGGACGGTGGCTTCGCCGGGAACCCCGGCCTAACGGCAGATCAGTTCGTAGACGCCGGTGACGTCATCGCGGACGTCATCCAGATCGCTCTTGATGCGCGTCACGATCTGCTGGAAGTCGGGGTCCGTCTGCAGGTCCGCGAACCAGGGATGTTTCACCAGCGAGTACCACGCGTGATGCCCCAGGCGCGCCGCGTGGGAGACCCATTCGACGGCGCGGTCGCGGTCTCCGAGTCTGGCGTAGACCTGAGCCACGCGAATTGCGGCCCAGTGCTGCCGGCGCGCGTCGGGTTCGAACGACCGGATGGCCTCCTCGGCCGCGGCACGGTCGCCGCGCGCAGCGGCCAGCATGGCTCTCAGGCTCTTTCCGAGGTAGTGGTCGGGAACCAGGCGCTGCACGGCGTCCGCTTCCCGCTCGGCCTGCGCGAGGTCGCCACGGAGGATGAACGCGACCGCGCGGACGTCGTGCCCGGCCAGCGCCGTGTCGTCCGAGGCGAGCGCATGTTCGGCTTCCCGGAGCGCGCCGTCGGGATCGACCGAGTTGATCCAGAGATAGCCTCGCGTCTTCGCCTCGTTCGACGACGGATCGATCCGGACCAGGCGGTCGGTCACGCAGGCGGCCTTGTCGGTGTCGCCGGCGGAGATGAAGTACGTCGTCAGGACCCAGAGGGCCTGCGGGAGGTTCGGATTGAGGCGGAGCGCCGCGAGATTCTCGCGCACCGCTTCACGATAGCGATCCGGGAAACGGACGAACACGCGGGCCAGAGCGAGGTGCGCCTCCGGCAGGTTCGGATCGAGGCGGACCGCCTGACGGGCGTACCACTCGGCGCGTGCGATGGTGTCGCCCTCGGTGGCCAGCCCGCGCGTGTGGCCGAGTGAAAGCGCGACCGCCAGGTCGGCGTAGGCGGCCGCGAACTGCGGGTCGAGGGCGATGGCCCGCCGGAGCGAGGCGAGGTGAGCGCGAAACTCTTCCGGCTGGAGACTGCCGGCGGTCGCGCGGGCGCGCAGGTATTCCTCGTAGGCGCGGGGATTCGACGACCGCGCGTGCGATGCGGTGCGAGGGGCTTCCTGCATGCCGAGCTTCCGGTTGAGCGCGGTGACCGTGCGGTCCGAGACCGCGTCGATGAGCGCGAGGAGGTTCGATCGATTTCCGTCGACCGAATCGGCCCACACTCCGTAGCCGGTTCGCGTGTCGATGAGCTGCAGGTTCACGCGAACCAGATCGCCGGCGGCGAGGAAGTGGCCTTCGAGGATGCCGTCGACCTGCAGTTTCTCCGCCGCCCGCTTCGGGTCGGAGCCCTTGTAGGGAAGCACCGCCGAGGTGGGGCGCACCTGCAGCGAAGCGATCTGCTGCAGATCGGTCACGAGAGCGTCGGCGACGCCGACCGAGAGAAAGTCCTCCGACGTGTTGTTCGCGAGGTTCTTCAGCGGAAGCACCGCCAGGGAGCGGATCGGCTGCGGCGGCGCAGCCACTACGGGAGAGGACTTCGTCGCAGTCGCCGAGCGGCGCGCAAAGACGATTCCGGTCACGACGGCGACGATTGCCGCGGCGGCGACGGTGAGGCGTACCCACGGCGAACGATGTCGCGTCCGCCCGATGCTGCTTCTTCCTCCGGGGAGGTGTTGCGTCGAGTAGCGCGCGGTGGGCGTCTCGATCTCGTCGAGATCGTGAAGCAGCGCTCGCGCGGAGGGATAGCGGTCTCCCGGGTCCTTCTGCAGCAGCCTTCCGATCATCCGCGAGGCGGCGGGAGGAAACGCCGGGTCGGCCGGCGTGAACGGCTCCGGCTCGGCATCGCGGATCCTCTCGAGCACCAGCAGCGGTGATTCGCCGTGGAACGGAAGCTGGCCGGACGCCATCTGGTAGAAGACGACACCGACCGAAAAGAGATCGCTCCGCTCGTCGGCGGGAAGGCCGCGCGCCTGTTCGGGGGAAAGGTAATGGAGCGTGCCGAAGAAGTGGCCGCTCGTCGATTCGTACGACGGCTTTTCCTCGACGGGATCTTCGCGCGGAAGAAGTCTCGCCAGACCGAAATCGAGAATCTTCAGCGTTCCGCCGGTCTCGAGAATGATGTTCGGCGACTTGATGTCGCGGTGAATCACTCCGTTCTCGTGCGCCGCTGCGAGACCCGCTGCGATCTGCCGCGCGATCGAGAAGAACTCCGCGGTCGTCAGCGGCGACCGCCGCAGCCGCTGCGCGAGGGTCTCTCCCTCGCAGTACTCCATGACGATGTACGGCTCTCCGGCGGGCGTCTCACCGACCTCGTGAATCGTGGCGACGTTCGGATGGCGGATCGCCGCGGCGGCGCGCGCCTCGTGGAAAAAGCGCTGGCGGCGGTCGCGCGAACTCAGATTGGCGGCATCGAGGAACTTGATCGCCACCAGCCGCCCGAGGCGCTGGTCGCGGGCGAGGTAGACCGTGCCCATGCCTCCCCTCCCGAGGATTCGAACGATCTCGAAATGGGGGAGAGATGGGTCCTGATCGGTCATTCGGGCGGGCGAATTCTACCTGACGCTTGCTGCTTCAAAACGACCTCTTCCGTGTGGGATTGTTTTTGACCCGTCATCGCGCGCGAAATGGGTTATATTCTCACCCTCGTTAACAAAACGGTTTCAGGAATGCGGGACATGACAGAGGCTCTCACGCCCGGGGTGCAACTTCCGCCCCGGTTTCAGGTTCGCGCGGTCCTGAAAGAAACTCCTTCCACGGCGGTCTATCGCGTCTTCGATGTCGCGGACGGTCGCGACGAAGCGATCAAAATTCTCCGTCAGGAGCTTTCCGATCCGCAACTCCTCCTCCGGTTCAAGACGGAGTTCTCCACGCTCGTGGCCCTCGATCATCCGAGCATCGTGAAGGTCTACGACTACGGGCTCCTCCAGGAGCAGTTCCCCTACTTCACGATGGAGTACTTCGCGGGGCGGAAGATCTCCGAGTTCTTCGACGGCAGCAACTGGAGCGCGCTTTTCGACGTGGTGCTGCAGGTCGCTTCGGCGCTGCACCACATTCACCACAAGGGCATCGTTCACCTCGATCTGAAACCCTCGAACATCCTGGTCGACGACCGAGGGCGTGCGAAACTGATGGACTTCGGGCTCGCCATCGAGAGCCGGCGCGTTCTGGACCGCCGGATTCGCGGGACCCTGCACTACATGGCGCCGGAGGTGCTGCGCCAGGACCGCGTCGATTCGCGCGCCGATCTCTACGCCCTCGGGATGACGCTCTACGAGACCGTCACCGGCGCACTCCCCGGCTACGGCAAGCCGCCGATCGAGATCATCCGGATGCATCTGGACGAGGAGATCCGTCCTCCGTCGTCGATCAATCCGCAGGTCCCGGCCGCTCTCGAGCAGGTGATCGTGCGGCTGCTGCAGAAGGACCCGCGCGATCGCTACCCGTCGGCGGCCGCGGTGGTCGAGGCGCTCGCCGATGGAGGACGCTCGACGTCGGTGGAGCTGCTTGCCGGCAGGGGAGAGGTCTATGCCGCGCCGCTCATCGGTCGCGACGCCGAAGTAGCGCAACTGACCACGCTCATCGCCGAAGCGCGCGAGGGGCGTGGCAACGGCGTGGTCGTCGCCGGGCTGGAAGGGATGGGAAAGAGCCGGATCGTGCGGGACGCGACGCTGCGCGCGCAGCTCGAGGGTGCGCGTGTGTTCACGGGACGCTGTCCGGTGAACCGGAAGACGATCTACGCGCCGTTCTTCGACATCTTCCGGCAACTCGTCACCGCCGTGAATCCCGACGCCGACGTCGCCGAGGAGATCCGGCGCATCCTGCGGCCGGTCGTGGCATCGTCGGGGATCGATGCCGGTTCGCCGCAGCACGGGCAGAAATACCGCCTCTACAACCGCATCGTCCAGTCGATGCAGGACATCTACGGATTCCTGAACGCGGGGAGCGAGGGCGGCGGGACACCGCTGATCCTCGTGATCGAAGACCTGCAGTGGGCGGACGCGTCGACGGCGGAGCTTTTCTCGTTTCTCGTCGGGGAGGCGAAGCACAACAAACTGCTCGTCATCGGAACGCTGACTCTCGACGGAGCCAATGGAGCACTCACCGAGACGGCGGCGGCGACGCTCACGGCCTGGGAGCAGAGGGGCCGCGAGGGGGGCTTCCCTCTCATCCGTGTCGAGGCGCTGTCCGAGCCGCTCGTCCGCGAACACATCGAGTCGCTCCTCGGCGAGCGCGATGTCTCCGACGAGTTCGTGCGGTGGATGATGTGGGAATCGGGCGGGTTGCCGCTGAACCTCCGCCGCATCATCGACTACCTCATCGCTCACGACTACCTGCGATGGGAGGGAGGGAAGTGGCTCGCCGACATGCCGCGCATCCGGACGCTGCGGATTCCGGGAGGAGCGGCGTCGATTCTCATGGAGCGGGTCGAGCGGCTGGAAGCGGGTCCGCGGGCGCTCCTCGAAGCCGCGGCGGTCGTCGGCGAAGTCTCCGACATCGAAGTGCTGACGTCGGTCGCCGGATGCGCGCCGGAGGAGGCCTTCCGCACGCTGCGCAGCCTGGTCGCGCTCGGGCTGCTCGATGAATCGTCCGACGGCAGGACGATCACGTTTCCGCAGATGCACCTCCGTGACACGGTCTACAACGCAATGCCCGAGCGGAGGCGCAGAGAGCTGCATCTCCGTGTCGGCAATGCGCTCGAGCCGTTCATGCGCGAGCGTGCCGCGCAGATCGTCGGTCAGCTCGCCTACCACTTCGCCCGAGCCTCCGAGATGGAGAAGGGCATCCGGTACGCGATCGAAGCGGGTGACAACGCCACCCGGACGCTCGCACACGAGGAAGCGACCGAGTTCTACCGCACGGCACTCGAACTGCTCGATCTGAGCGGGACCGACGAGACTCTGCGGGCCGAGGTGCGCGAGAAGCTGGGTGACTCCTACTACCGCGCCGGCGACTATCGCAGCGCGATGCAGACCTACCAGTTCCTGCTGAAGAGCATCCAGGCGCGGTCGGGGGACGATCCGGGTGTCGATCTCGCCCGCGTCATGAAAAAGGTCGGGAAGGTTCTGGGGAGGAGGGGAGAGCACGACTCGGCGCTCTCGTATTTTCAGAACGCGCTCGATCTCTACCGGAAGCTCGGACAGACCAGCGAGGTGGCCGAGCTTCTCAATCGCACGGCCGGACTGTACCGGGAGAAGGACGATTTCGCCTCGGCGCGCCAGTCCGCCGAACGTGCGCTGGCCATGCTCGATCCGGCAGAACCGAGCGCCGTGCACGGCTACGTCAGGAACATGCTGGGCGTGATCGAATTCGCCGTCGGCGACTGGCAGCGCTCCAAGGAGATACTCCTCGAGGCGTGGGCGGTCGCCGAGCGGGCCGGGTCGGATCAGCTCCGGAAGGTCGTGTCGACGAACCTTGGCAACACGCTCTGGAAGCTCGGCGACTGGGAGACGGCGCTCCAGTACTTCCGCAAGAACCTGGAGATGTCGGAAGCCGAGGGCGACCTCTGGAACCTCGTCACCGCCTACAACAACATCGGCGTGATCGAGTTCGGCCGCGGAAACTTCCAGGCGGCGGCCGACTATTTTGCGCGCAGCCTTCGCATCGACCAGAAGATGGGAGCGCCGGAGTACGAGGCGCTGGCGCAGGAGAACCTCGGCGAGGCGCTGGAGATGCTCGGACGCTGGAAGGATGCGATGGAGCACTACCAGCGATGCCTCTCCCTCGAGGGGTTCGACGAGACCCGTCCCTCGCGATGCTCGGTCTTCGTCCCGATGGCGCGGCTGCTGAACAAGCGGGGAGAGAGCGACCGGGCCCTCGACTACGCCCGGCGTGCGCTGCAGGCCGCCGAGCGCACGCGCGACGAAGACCTCACCGCCGAGGCGTGTTACATCGTGGCGGCGATCGAAGACGAACGGGAGAATCTCGACGAGTCGGAGCGGCAGCTCGAACGGGCGATGGCCATCTTCGAGCGCAACCGTACCGTGCCGGGACTCGCCCGCGCCCATACGGCAGCGGCCAGCCTGGCCCTCCGGCGGCATCGCATCGACGATGCCGTCCGCCACGCCACCCTCGGACAGCAGTACGCCTCCGGGCTGAGCGACCGCTTCAACATCGCGAAGAACGACTGGGTGTGGGGAAAGATCCTTTCGTTTCGCGGAGAACGCGAAGGCGCCTCGGCGCGGTTCGAGGCGGCGCGGGCGGCCTTCGAGGATCTCGACACGCCGTACGAACTGGCCCGGCTGCTCTTCGACGTCGGCGTTCTCCGGGAAGAGCCGGAGGAGGCCACGCAGACGATCCGCGGCGCGATCCGGATCTTCGAGCGTCTCGGTGCCACGAGCGATCTCGAACGCGCCCGCGGAGCTCTCTTCCGAATCCGCCCCGCCGGAAAGGACCAGAACGTCGTCGGTCTGTACGAGATCGTCAAGATCATCAACTCGACGCTCGACCTCAACGAGGTCCTCAACCGCGTCCTCGATCTCGCCATCCGGCGCCTCCGCGCCGAGCGGGGCATGATCCTCCTGCTCGACCCGATCACCAGCGCCCTCCGCACGCGCGTGGTCCGAAACATCCGGGAGGGGGAAGCCGAGTCGAAGAAATCGCCGCAGTCGATCGTCAAGGAAGTCATTCAGACCGGGCAGGCCATCATGTCGGCGGACGCGCGCGCCGACGACCGTTTCGCCGATTCGGAGTCGGTCATCGCCGAGAACATCGTCTCGATTCTCTGCGTGCCGCTGATCATCAAGGAGAGAATCTCCGGCGCGATTTACGTCGATCACCGGCAGGCGCGGCACCTCTTCGCGCAGCGCGACCTCAGTTTTCTCGAGGCCTTCGCCGATCAGGCGGCGATCGCGATCGAAAACGCCCGCCTCTACGAGGAGCTGGAAGAAGCGCGGGCCCGGCTGTCGCTCGAGAACGAGAGCCTCCGGCGCGAAGTGCTCGTCGAGAAGCACCTCGACTCCATCGTCGGGCAGTCGGAAGTGGTGGCCCGCATCCAGATGGCCATCCGCAAGGCCTCGTCAGGGAATTCCACGGTACTGCTCCGGGGCGAGTCGGGAACGGGCAAGGGACTGGTGGCGCGGATCATCCACAACATCTCTCCGCGCCGCAACGGGCCGTTCATCAAGTTCAACTGCGCCGCGCTCCCCGAAACGCTCGCCGAGTCGGAGTTGTTCGGGCACGAGAAGGGGGCTTTCACCGGTGCCGACCGGCGCAAGCTGGGGCGTTTCGAACTGGCGAACGGCGGCACGATCTTCCTCGACGAGATCGGCAAGATGAGCCTGGCCCTTCAGGCAAAACTGCTCCGCGTCGTCGAGGAGAAGGAGTTCGAGCGGGTCGGCGGCACGCAGACGATCAGGACCGACACGAAGATCATCGCCGCCACCAACCTCGACATCGAACGCGCCATCGAGGAAGGAACGTTCCGCGAGGATCTCTACTACCGCCTGAACATCATCCCTCTCTTCCTGCCGCCGCTGCGCGCCAGAAAGGACGACATTCCCGTCCTCACCGAGTACTTCATCCGGAAAATCTGCAAGGACCTTGGGGTGGAGACCCGGCGCCTCGAACCGGGCGTGCTCGACCTCTTCATGCGCTACGACTGGCCGGGCAACGTGCGCGAACTGGAGGCGACGCTGCACCGGGCGATCGTCATGTCGGCCGGAACGGTGATCACGCGGTCCGACTTCTACGGCCTCGTGAAGGAAGGGGGGCCGATCGTGCCGGCTCGCGGTCCCGATTCCGGGCCGGCATCGATCGTCAATCCGATGGTGGCCAGACTCGACATCACCAGCGAGGTTTACGACCAGGTGCTCGCCTCAGTCGACCGGCAGCTCATTCTCCGGGCGCTGGAGGTATCGGGGGGAAGGATCCGGGAGGCGGCACGGCGGCTCGGACTCGCGCGCAACACGCTGAAATCGAAGATCCAGAAATACAGCATTCCCGTCCGCGAGTGAGGAATCGCCCGCGAGGAGGATTGTTCTGGCAGTTCTCATGACGCTGACCGAAGATCGCGTGCCGTACGAAGGGATCGAAGAGACCATTTCGCAGCTCGTCGATCTCTACGGCGGCGAGATGACGGAGGAAGCGGAGAGACGGCGGCAGTTCACGCTGCCGCTGCGGCGCGGCGTCGCGGTGGCAGGGGCGGTCGCCTGCACGCTCTCGTGGAATCCCGATGACGCGGTGGAGGCGACGGTGACGCTATCGTGCGACCGCGACATCGACGCGCCGAAGGTGCAGCGCGTGCTCCTGCTCCTCGCCGGTGTCGGAGGAGCGCTCCTCTTCACGATCTGGCCGTTCTTCGCCGCACGGCGCGGCTTCGGCACTCTCGCCTGGATCGGAGGAGCGGTCGCCATCGCGGTCTGGCTGATGACGCTCAAGAAGACGAGCGGCGGCATCGCCTCCGATTTTCTGCAGCGCCTCGCCCGGCGGCAGCGGGAAGCGGTCGAAGGACCGGGTTCGTCCTGATGCGCGGCGCTTTCCGGCCGGGCCGTTTCGATCCTACAGCCGGTCGGTGAGAATCGTCTTCGCGATCGTCTGGAGCTGCATGTTCGACGTCCCCTCGTAGATCTGTCCGACCTTCGAGTCGCGCCAGAACTTCTCGACCGGGTACTCCTTCGTATAGCCGTTTCCGCCGAAGAGCTGCACCGCCAGCGACGTCACCGTCTCGGCCACTTCCGAGGAGAAGAGCTTCGCCATGGCCGCCTCGCGGACGAACGGTTTCCCGGCGTCTTTGAGGCGCGCGGCGTTGTAGACCATCAGGCGCGCCGCTTCGAGCCGCGTTGCGGCGTCGGCAATCTGAAACTGCACCGCCTGAAACTCCGCGATGGCGCGGCCGAACTGCTTTCGTTCCTTCGTGTAGGCGATTGCGTACTCGAGGGCGCCGCGGGCGACGCCGATCATCTGCGCTCCGATGCCGATCCGCCCTTCGTTGAGTGTCTCGATGGCGATCTTGTAGCCCTTGCCGGGCTCGCCCAACACATTCTCCTTCGGCACGCGGCAGTCCTCGAGGATCAGCTCGCAGGTGGAGGAGGCGCGGATGCCGGTCTTGTCTTCCTTCCTGCCGACGCTGAAGCCGGGGAAGTCGCGCTCGATGAGGAAGGCGGTGATCCCCTTGTAACCGGCGTCGGGATTCGCGTTTGCGAAGACGATGAAGATGTTCGCCTCGAACGCGTTCGTGATCCAGAGCTTCCGGCCGTTGAGGACCCAGTGATCTCCGCGGTCCCCGGCGCGCGTGGAGAGGGCGAAGGCGTCGGAACCGGATCCGGCCTCCGAGAGCGCGTACGCGCCGACCGTGTCGGTCGCGAGCATCGGCAGGTATTTCGACTTCTGGTCTTCGTTTCCCCAGCGGAGGATGGCGTTGTTGACGAGCGTGTTCTGGACGTCGACGAGCACGCCGCAGGAGGCGTCGACGTGGGAGAGTTCCTCGACGACGAGGACGGCGTTGAAGAAGCTCGAACCGGCCCCGCCCCATTTCTCCGGGATCTCGATTCCCATGATCCCGAGCTCGAAGAAGCTCCGGATCAGGTCGGGGTTCATCGTCGCGTCGTGATCCATCTGCGGCACGAGCGGGCGGATCCTCTCGATGGCGAAGTCGCGCACGCTCTGCTGGAACATCTGCTCCTCTTCGGATAGAAGCGTGAGCGGTGCTCCGGGAGGGATTTCGATGGTTTCGGCGGTCATGGGCGGCCTCCGGCGGGGAGTGAAGTCGGGGGCGAATGATACCCGAACCGAGGCGGTTATCATGTCGCGTTGCCGGTCGCCTCGGTGGCGGAATCGGTAGACGCAGGGGACTTAAAATCCCCCGCCGCGCGAGCGGCGTGCCGGTTCGAGTCCGGCCCGAGGCACCAGGGGGAGCGATTGGCAATTCTCGGCGCTGCATGTCCCCCTCCCGCGCGCCGAAAATTCCGGAAAGTAAAAAGGGCGCCGGCTCTCGGCGCCCTTTCCGGGGTGGAAGCTACGAAGTAGCCCCCTCAGGTTTGTTAGAACAATCCATGTGAACGCGTGTACCTCCTCCCCCATGAATTTCCGGCGGACCCGCAACAGGCGTCACGCCATGGTCATGACCACCTCGCCGCGTCGCGGACCGGATCGACCGCTCCTTCTCGCCCCGAGGTGGAGGGGAGGAGCGGGAACTCGTCGTCTTCTCAAAGATGCATGCGGCCGTCGTGCCGCGATCTTCGTACATGAAGAAACCGATGCCGGCGTGGTTTATTGCACGTGTCCCCGGCCGCATCCGTTTCAGGCATGGTTAAAGGATACGATTTCCATTCGAAATATCAATGAAAAATTTTACGGAAATCACCATGGCGATCGGTGTGCCCGGACGCGGGAGGCGTGTGCTACACTCGTCGATCCGCGGAGCCAATTGATATGAAACGACTTCTCCCGCTCGTGTGCGCGGTCGCACTCGTCGCCGGAACGCTGTCCGCGGCCACCGTCAGCGGCCGGATCGCCTTCATCACCAAACGGGGCCAGAAGCCGATTCCCGCCGAAACGCTGGTGTGGCTCGAGCCGGCGGGAGGAAAGGCGGTGAAGCCGGCACCGGTCGACGTGGTGCTCACC
>DATLYG010000026.1:0-3798 GCA_035574985.1 Thermoanaerobaculia bacterium
CCGCCACTGGTCCTCGCTGTGAGCGGCGGAATAGAAGAGGAGGCGATACTGCTGCCGCAGTTCCCGTGCGATCCGCTCGTAGACGGCGGGCAGCTCGCGCTCTTCGCGGATGATGAACCAGGTCGCGCCGGTGTCGCGCGCGACCGCGGCGAGCCGGCGCGCCTGCAGGCGTCCGATCCCGAGCCGCATCAGCTTCGACAGCGTCCGGTTCTTGACGACCGGATACAGCGGCACGCCGGCGTAGCGCGCGTAGTGCACGAGGTGATCGAGCTGGAACGCGCTTCCCTGATCGACGCCGTCGGTGAGAACGACGAGCGCGTGACGCCCCGGCATCTTCTGCAGCTCGTACAGCATCTCGATCACGCTGTCGTAGAGGTGCGTCTCCCCCACCGGCTGGACGCGGTCGACCGCGTTCGCGACCGCGGTCCAGTCGTTCGTGAAGCCCGTCAGCCAGAACGTCTTCTGATTGAAGCCGACCACCGCGATGCGGTCCTGCGGCCGAAGCAGCATCCGTGCAAACTGCTTCGCAGCGGCCTTCACCACGGGCAGTTCTTCGAGCATGCTCTCGGAGTAGTCGATCAGGAGAATCGTGTAGAGGGGAAGATCGGACGCGGGGACGAGTCCTTCGATCCGGCGCACTTCTCCTTCGTCGACGAGCCGGAGGTCGGACGCCTGGAGCGGGCGGCCGTCCGTCGTCGAGAGCGGAATCTGCTGCAGCGTCACCTCGATTTCCTCACGAGCGCGCTCGCCGAAGAAGACGACGTCGTTCGCCTCCTCCCCCGTTTCCGACCGGGCCACCGCGCGTGCGTACACCGCGCCGGGATACTGCGCTGCGTCGACTGCAATCGTGTAGGGGGGTGAGGTGACAACCCCGACCGACGTCTCGCCGACGAAGAATTCCACCGAATGCACAGCCGTCAGTTCGGGTCTGATGACGTTCGCCGAAAGCGTGACCGTTCCCCCCTCGGGCCACGTCAGCGGCGCCTGCAGCGAGAGGCGGAAGGGAGGGCGCGGATCGTTGATGACCATCTCGTCCTCTCCGGCGATCCGGCCCTGCGCGTCGTATCCGACGGCCCGCAGGCGCAGCCGGCGGATGTACTTGCCGAGGTCGACCTGAAACGTCGCCTGGCGACCCTTCGCCTCCGACCACTTCACGTTGTTGATCAGCAGTGCCACGCGCTCGACCGGCTCGCCGGCGCGCACGGTGACGTAGAGATGCCCGTAGACGAGTCCCGATGGCTTCTCGACGATCTGAACCGTCTGTGCCGAAACGGCGGCGCCGATGGAAAAGAGAAGGCAGACGAGGGCTGATCTCACGATGCCGTCAACGAAAGAGCGATGCGATTTCTGCCTTCTGCTTTCGACTGCTGCATGACGTCATCGCCGGAACGATCGGCCCGGCCCTCTTCACTTCGCTCATCGTTTCCGCGACGCCGCGCGTGGCGGTTTCACGGCCCGCCCGACGATGCTCATCAGATCGAAGCGCTTCTTTCCGAGAAGGGGCTTCCAGAGATCGCCCTTCTCCTTCACCCGCGCGACGACGTTGTCGATGCGGAAGTCTTCGATCTCGATGCCCTCCTCCACCTCGTTCCATGTCACCGGCGTCGACACGGCCGCCATCGGCGTCGGTCTCACGGAATAGATCGACGCGAGCGTGCGGCCCCGGGCGTTCTGGTTGTAGTCGACGAGCACGCGACCGTGTGGCCGTTTCACTTTCCGGTACTCGGCGGTGACGATCTGCGGGTGGCGCGACTCGAGCTCGAGCGCGATCGCCTTGGCGATGGTCCACACCTCCTTCTGCAGCGGCCCGCGCACGATCGGAACGTAAACGTGGATGCCCCTCGAGCCGGTCGTCTTCGGATGGGACGGCATGCCGAGCGAGTCGAGGATCTCGCGGACCCGCAACGCCGTTTCGCGAACGCGGGCGAAGTTCGCCCCCGGGCCGGGGTCGAGATCGAAGTGAAGGAAATCGGGACGGTCCGGGTCGTCGCAGCGCCCATACCACGGGTTGAGGTCGATGCATCCGAGGTTGACGAGCCAGAGGAGAGAGGGGAGATCCTGGACGATCGGGAAGCCGACGACGCCGTCGCCGTGAGGAATCGCGCAGATGTCGATCCACTCCGGGCGCGGCGAGGGCGCGCGTTTCATGTAGAAGAACTCCCCCTCCGCTCCGTTCGGGTAGCGCTTCATGACCATCGCGCGGTCCTGCAGGTGGGGGACGAGCCATGGCGAGATGTCGGCGTAGTACTGAAGGAGATCGCGCTTGGTGAGCTTCCGTGCTTGCCAGAAGATCTTCCGGAGGTTGGTCAGCCGGACGTCGCGGTCGCCGAAGCGGAGGATGACTTCGTCGGCCTCGCGTGGAATCTCGAGCGCCCGAACCGGGGGAGATTTCCGCCGGTTCGGCGCGGTCTTCTCAGGCAAACATCCTCCGCGCGCGCCCCACGGCGTCCTTCGACCGGCGCGGCGCATCGAGCGTGGCGTACTCCAGCTCGCGGTCGTGCCGCACGGCGCGCAGCATCAGTCCTCCCCGCGACATGTCGCCGAGTCCCGCAAATGCGGAGGGGAAGAGCAGCCGGTCGCCGAGGACCGGATGGAGCACATCGATGTACTTCCCCGACGCGACGCTGCCCAGCAGGACGACGCGCCGGCCGTCGTCGAGTCCTTCCGCGAGCGCTTCGGCGTGTTCCCGCAGCGGCCGGACGTAGGACCGCTTCGTCACGTCGACGGGCGTACGCCGCATGATCTTCATCCTCTCCCCGGTGAGCCGCCACTCGGGTGGAACGAGTCCGAATCCCGGTGCAATGATGAACGTCTGCTCGCCGAAGTGCCGCGCATAGGCGATCTTCCCGCGGAAGTAGAGGGCGCTCATGAACGCGAACGCGTCGGCGATTTCCACCCCCTCGGGCGAGCGGTAGCGGAGCGCCACGTCGAACGACGCCCGCGGCGACGTCAACTGCTTCGCCCGCGTGCCGCCGAGGCTCGCCGGCGAGAGGAGGAAGACCGTTCCGGGCATCGCCGCCCTTCAACGCAGACGCGCCAGCGTCTCTTTCAGCAGCCTGTCGCCGTTCTTCTGATCCTCTTCCTTGCTGCTCCGCAGCAATTGATCGGCCTGGCGGAGATTGTTGACGATCGACAGCAGCGGGAGGGGCGAACCGCTGCCGAACAGCTCGCGCTCGATCTTGTCGATCTCGTCGTCGAGCGATCGTGCGTCGGCGTCGGCGCGGATGCGTTCGAGCGACTGAACGGTCCGGTAGGCCGGGTTCGCCGGGTCGTCCTGCGACACCGCCTGGCGGAACTGCACCTCCACGAGCGCCTGCTTCACGTGCTTTTCGGCGGTCGCAGCGTCGACGGAGACCCAGGCGCGGTCGGCGATCACCTCCAGGTCGATCGTGCGGGAGGTGTCGGGGTTCATCCACTGGTGGATCGGGAGTTCCCTCGTGCGCGAGCGCCCCTCGAGCGTGTAGCGGACCTGCACGGTTCCGACGTACACCGGATTGTTCGCGTTGAAGAGCGACCGCTTGCGCGGGACGCTCACTCGCACGGCGTAGACGTGGCCTGCATCCGACTCGAACCGGTCGAAGCCCTTCGACTGCACCGCGGAGACGACGTGGCGAAGCTCCTCCATCTTCTGCACGGCCTCGTCGAACGGGGAAACACCGTCGTCGTCATCGAGCACAACCTCGACGTGATCAAGACCGCCGACTGGCTCATCGACATGGGTCCCGAGGGCGGGTCGCGCGGTGGGGTCGTCGTCGCGGAGGGCACCCCCGAGGAGGTCGCCGTCCACCCCGACAGCCA
>DATLYG010000027.1:0-8533 GCA_035574985.1 Thermoanaerobaculia bacterium
CGTTTGCCGCGCAAGCGCGGCATATATGGTGGGGCGTTAGCGTCGAAGACAAGCAGTACGGGCTACCGCGGATCGCACGTCTAAGGAGCGCCCGAGCCGCGGTTACTTTCTTATCAGTCGAACCGCTCCTCGAAGATCTCGGGCAGATTGATCTCTCCGGCATTTCTTGGGTAATTGTTGGTGGTGAGTCTGGTCCGTACAGTCGCCCGATGGCGCCAGAATGGGTGGAATCGATCCGCGTTCAGTGTGAATCGCAACGAGTCCCATTTTTCTTCAAACAGTGGGGCGGAAAACGAAAGAAGGCTACTGGACGGACGCTGAATGGAAGGACATACGACGAAATGCCGCAAGTATTTTGAACGGTCGGGAAGATAGTTGACAAAACGGTCCGGGAACATGGTTGACACTTTGCCGCAGTTACGTGGTCATTGTAGGCCGTGTGGCCTCCAGAATCGCAATCACTTCGCCTCCGACGTGGGTCGATCGGGACGACCGCACTCGCGGGCGCTGCATGCCGGGATCTTCTAACGTCTACGTTCGAGGAGAAAGGTGGATCTATGGCAAAGGGAAACCGTCCCACACCCACGGCTCCTGTCGCCAACGGAGCGACCTACGTCGAAGCGATCCCGAAGCGCGGACCGGCTTGGTATCGCGACAGCATGCTTCCCGCAACGCTGCCCTATCGATGCAGCGGGAAGCCGCGACAGTGGAGTCACCAGTACTGTAGCTCACTACACCACGACCCGTTCGTTCCGGACGCGGAGATGCTCACGTTCGTGAAAGGCGAGGTCGATGAAGCGCTGACGGTTCCGGCAATGTACGCGCGCGGATCGGATGGCAAGCCAATTACGGAGGGCCAGCATCATCTGCTCCAACTACCGAGCGGGTGTGTGTTCCGAGTCCGATTCTCCAACACGCGGGACAAAATGGTTCCGGGCGTCGGCAAGGCCACACTCATGGCTAGCGAGTTTCGTAAAGACCACACCGCACCGTATTGCCCTGGAATACCGAAAGGCTGGAAACACGACTGGTGCGAGACGATGCACCGCGATGTCTTTCTCCCGGACGCAGAAGTGCTGACCCATACGCGCGGCGCGATCGACGAAAGCAAAACTGAAAAATGCATGCTGATCCGGGACGCCGACGGTGCGCCGATGCGCGATCGCGGATGCTTTGTGGTGCAACTGGCATCCGGCCACGTCGGCCGTGTGCGTCCGGACAACGTGAGGATTACGACACCGACAGTAACATCCGCGATCGCGCCGCCGCGGAATGCTCAAGTCAGTACTCAGCCCGGCGGGGACGCGGCCGCGCGCGTGTTTTCGGAGAGTTCCCGTGACCGTTCATCGGGTGCTGGTTTTGGCGATCCTGAAACCAACAAGCTTGTCGAGATCGCCGCGATAGAAGCAGTCAAAAAACATTACCACGCGGGTGGCTGGGTGCTCCGCTCTACTGAAGCTGATGGATGTGGCTACGACCTGCTATGTCTCAAGGAGGGTAGGGAAGAGCACATCGAAGTCAAGGGCGTCCGCGGTGAATCCCAGGAATTCATCATTACCGCCACGGAGCGAAAGCGGGCCATCACAGATTCACACTTCGCCGTGTTTGTCGTAACACGAGTGCTAACCGAAAACCCTAAGCTGACTCGCTACTCAGGCGAGGAGCTTCTTGTCAAATTTAGTTTCGAACCGCTGCAATTCAAAGCAAAGCGAATCGCCGAAACGCCGCCTCACTAGCGGTTACAGCGGGCGTGCGGCTACCAGGCCATCGCCTCGCGTTAGTCGCAACGAGCGCCACGCCTCAACTGAACGCGTGTCACCGCGACAACACTACGCGCTGGATTTGGGCCAGTCCAATCTCCTGAGCGACTCTCTCGCCTTCGTCGTCACGGGGTCATGGCACATTCTGGGTTTCTCGGGCAGCAATCTATCGGCGCCGCTTCGCGGCGCTGTGCCGGCGGGGCCGCCGGCACTCCACTGAGTTCGCTCAGAACACGATCGTCACCGCCGTCTCGCTCACGAGCGGCTCTCGATGTGCCACGGCGTCCTTCCAGTGCCGCAGGATGTGCGGGCCGAGCAGGTCGCTGGCGACGTAGGTGAATTTCGGTCCGCCGAAGCGCTTTACCTGTGCGGTCTGCTCGCGCAGGATCTCGATGTCCTGCCTCAGGATCTTCCGCGAGAGCGGCTCGAACCAGAGCCGGACGAGCGGCGAGATCCTGCCGAAGCGGAAGGTGATCACCGTGTAGACGTCGGTCTCGTGTTCGGAGACCGGCGTGCACTGCGACGTGATGATGAAGTGCCGGTCGGGACCGAACCGGTAGTCGACGCGGCTGATCGCGGGGAGAACGAACCGGTCGGTGTGCTCGAGCCTCCCGCCCCTCGGAAAGAGCAGGCGCGCGACGACGCTCTCCTTTTCCGGCTCCTCGTCGAACGCGACGGCCGCTCCGTCGCGCTCCGCCCGGACGACCGCACGCGTCGGACGCGCGGCGCGGTTCCGGAACCATCCCTGATGCACGTACACCGTGTGCGGGACGTCGAGGAAGTTCTCGAGGCACGAGAATGCCCCCGCCTCGAAGCGCGTGGTCATCGTGAACGTCGTCCACCCTTCCTCGCCGGCGTGCGGAAAGCGGAAGGGCTCGCGCGACGCCGGATCGCCGAGGCAGATCCAGACGAATCCGTCGTGCTCGCGCGTGGGGAAGGAGTCGACACGGACGTGCGGGGGAGGATCGCCCTCGAGCGACGGGATGCGCGCGCACGTGCCGTCGCCGCGATACGTCCAGCCATGGTAGGGACACTCGATCGCGCCGTCGCGGACGGATCCGGCGGAGAGACGCATGTTGCGGTGCGCGCAGCGGTCGCGCAACGCCGCGGCCCGTCCGCTGCCGTCGCGGAAGAGTACGACCGGTTCGCCGAGGATCGTGCGCGCGACCGGAGCGCCACGAAGATCGCGCGACGCGGCCGCGATGAACCAGAAGTCCCGCAACTGGAGAGGTAGTTCCGTTTCCTGCATCCGACTGGCGCCCGGCGCGAAGCGCCACCCTACTGTACGATACCGGCAATGCTCCCCACGCGGCCGTTCTTCGCTGCGGCGTCGGTCCTCGCGGTGGTGTCGGCGGGCTTTTTCTGGCGGCAGAACTTCGCCGGGCAGATCGGCGGCGCGATGTCGGTCGCGAAGATTCTCTGGCTCGACTACGCGATCCTTTCCTGGTTCGTCGTCCCCGCCTTCCTCATGCGGTCGCCCGATCTCGACGCGCGCTGGCGCCGCCTCTTCGCCGTCCATCTGATCAACTTCGGCACGCGCGCCGTCATCGAGTTGTGGCTCCTCTACGTCACCGTGAGCTGGAGTCCCGTCTACGGCATCGTTCACGACGTCTTCTCGATTCTTCTGATCACGTTTCTCAGTGGCGCGCCGGCGCAGAAGCTCGCCCTCCACCACTCCTGGACCCTCCGCCTGACCCTCGGCTGCGAGATCGTCTTCGCCTCGCTGTTCCACAGCGTCACGGCTGGCGAGCACGCCCTCTGGTTCGCCGCGGACGAGCCGCGGTTCCGGTTGATCAACATGCTGACGTGGATCGTGAACGTCATCGCGTACATCGATCTCGCCTGGATCGTCACCCGCGGACGGCCGCTCGACGCCGCACCGGAGTTGCAACGTGCCTGAGGAGCGCCTGACCAGCCGCGTTCTCGCCGTCACCGCTCTCGACGCGGCGATGCGCGAACGGCTCCTCGCCCTGCACGCGGCGCATTACGACGGCGTCGAGCGCGAACGCTTCTTCGCCGATCTCGACGAGAAGGACGCCGTCATTCTGCTCGAGGCGAACGACGAGCCGGCCGGGTTCTCGACGCAGAAAGTCTTCGACATCACGATCCGCGGCCGGCGCGTCCGGATCCTCTTCTCCGGCGACACGGTCATCGACCCGCGGTGGTGGGGGAGCCAGGAACTCGTCCGCTCCTGGTGCCGCTTCGCGGGATCGGTGAAGGGAGAAGAACCGGAGACGCCGCTCTACTGGTTCCTGATTTCCAAAGGGCACCGGACGTATCTCTACCTGCCGCTCTTCTTCCTTCGATTTCATCCGTCGTGCGACGGCGAGGCGTCGCCGTTCGATCGCGAGCTGCTCGACGCCGTCGCGTCGATGCGCTTCGGAGATCGCTACGACTCCGCGCGCGGGCTGATCGACGCCGAACGTCCGCTCGATCGCCTGCGCCCCGAGATCGATTCGGCGGCGCTGCGGTCGAACAACCGACACGTCGCCTTTTTCGTCGAGCGCAATCCGCGCTATGGCGAGGGGGTCGAGCTGGCGTGCATCGCGGAGATCGCGCCGGAGAACATGCGCTCCTTCGCCCGGCGGGAGGTGGAATCTGGAGTGCGGCGGCTTGCCGCCGCTCTGCCTGCCGCGGCTTGCCGCGGCGCCAGGGCGCCGCAATCCAGAGCGGAGGCAAGCCGCCGCACTCCAGATGCGTGGCTGGCGTTCGGCGAGGGCGATGCGCGCGCGTATCGCGCCGCGCTCGAAACGCCGCGGGCCGTGCAGGAGCGCATCCTCCTCGACACCCTCGCCCGCAACGCGCGGTCCGATTACGGGCGACGCCACCGCTTCGCCGCGATCGCCTCCGTCGACGAATACCGGCGCCGCGTCCCGAGCGTCACGTACGACGACATCGCCGGCGACATCGCGCGCGTCGCGAACGGAGAGACGAACGTCCTGACGACCGAACCGGTTCTGATGATGGAGCGCACGTCGGGATCGACCTCGGCGTCGAAGCTCATCCCGTTCACCGCATCGTTCCGCCGCGAGATCATGGCCGCGGTCTGGCCGTGGATGCACGATCTCTACGCGCGCCATCCCGCGCTGCGCGACGGGCGCGCGTACTGGGCGATCTCGCCTCTGGCGGGCGACGAGCGGACCGCCGGAGGCCTGCCGGTCGGATTCGGCGACGAGAGCGAGTACTTCGATCCGGCCGCGCGCGAGGCGCTGCTCGACCTGCTCGCCGTTCCTCCCTCGGTTGCGCGGATCGGCGACCTCGAGGAAAGCCGGCGTGAGACGCTGCGCCATCTCGCCGAGGCGCGCGACCTCGCGTTCGTCTCGGTCTGGCATCCGAGCTTCCTGACGATTCTGATGAAGGATCTCGCGCCGCGCGATCTCTGGCCGGACCTCCGCGTGATCAGTTGCTGGGGCGACGCCGCCGCGGCGCTGGCGCTTCCGCATCTCGAGGCGATGTTCGACGGCGTCGTCATCCAGAAAAAGGGGCTGATGGCGACCGAGGGCGTCGTCTCGATTCCATTCGGCGGGCAGCACCCGCTCGCGATCAGCTCGCACTTTCTCGAGTTCGTCGACATGGAGAGCGGCAACGTGTGTCTCGCGGACGAGCTTCGCGACGGGCGCGAGTACCGCGTGATCCTCACCACCGGCGGCGGGCTCTATCGCTACGACCTCGCCGACGTCGTGCGGGTGACGGGACGTGTCGCCGCGACGCCGTCGATCGAATTCATCGGCCGCGACGGCGACGTCGTCGATCTCACGGGCGAGAAGCTGAGCGAGCCGTTCGTCCGCGACGCGCTGTCGCGCTGCAATGGATCGCACTTCGCGTTCGTCGCCCCGGAGTTCGGCGATCCGCCGCGCTACGTTCTCTTCATCGACTCGCACGAGGATGTCGCGGCGATCGCGGCGCGGCTCGAGCGCGAGCTGCAGGCGAACCCGCACTATCGCTACTGCCGCCGGGCGGGGCAGCTCGGGCCGCTCGTCGCGGTGCGGCTGCGCGCCGGAGCGGAGGACCTGGTTCTCCGGATGCGCGCGCGCGATGCACGTTTCGGGCAGGTGAAGCCGCGCGCATTGGAGAAGGAACCGTGGCGCGAGCGGCTCGCGGCGGCGGGAGGGCTGGCGTGACGCGCCTTCGCGTCGATCTGGCCCGTCCCGGCGACGACGCCGCGCTGCGGCATCTCCTGGCCACGAATCCGATGGAGGGATCGATCGAGCTGGCCTTCCTGCGCGAGCCGAACTACTTTCTCGCCAGTTCCGTGCAGGCGCCGTTTCATCAGGTCGTCGTCGCCCGCGACGGCGACGCGATCGTGGGCGCCGGCCTGCGCGGGATCCGCACCGCGTACGTGAACGGAGTGACGCGCGAGATCGGCTATCTCGGCGACCTGCGGCTCGCCGAGGCGTATCGCGGCGGGACGCTCGTGGCGCGCGGATATCGATTCCTGCGCGACCTCCACGCCGACGGACGGGCGAAGCTCTATCTGACCGTGATCGCCGGCGAGAACGAACGCGCACTGCGGACCATCGCCGCCGGTCGCGCCGGGCTGCCGTCGTACCGTCCGTTAGGCCGGATCTTCTCGCCGGCCGTGAGGATGAAGCCGGTCGCCGCGCCGCGCGCGATCGAAGTGCGGCGAGCGGAGGATGTCGATCGCGACGAGCTGGAGGCGTGCCTCGCGCGCAATCTGCGCCGGAAACAGTTCGCCCCGGTTCTCAGTGGGATGCCGGTGCCCCCGCCGGCGCAGGACGGCAAGGCACTGACCTTCTACGCCGCCCTCCGCAACGGCCGCGTTGCCGGCGCGCTCGCGGCGTGGGACCAGTCGTCGTTCAAGCAGACGCAGGTCGTCCGCTATCACGGCGTGATTCGTCTCCTGCGGCCGCTGCTTCGCTATCCGCGCGCGGGGGAACGGCTCCGGTTCTTCTATGTCGCCTTCATCGCCATCGACGACGACGATCGCGATCTCTTCGCGGCACTGCTCAGCCGCGTCGTGAACGATCGCCGCGGCGACGGCTATCACTACTTCGTCGCCGGGCTGCACGAGCGGGATCCGCTGCTGCCGCTCCTGCGCGCGCTGCCGTCGACGCCGTTCTGGGCGCGCGCGTTCGCCGTCCACTTCGAGGACGGGGCGGAAGAGTTCGAGAAGCTGGACGGAAGGGTGCCGTATGTCGAGCTGGCAATACTTTGATTTCTGGAGCGACGCGCAGGCAAACCGCCGCAAGCGAGAGCGGCGGCAAGCCGCCGCACTCCAGATCGATCCGCGGATTCCGTTCGCGGCGTTGCTCACGGTCTACGCGATCCTCGGCTGCACGCTGCTCCGCTTCAACCGCACGCCGCTGCAGATGCTCGTCACGGCGGCGAGCACCTGCGCGCTCGACATGCTCTTCGCATGGGTACTGCGGCGCGAGAAGCTCGTCCCGCTCAGCGCCTACATCTCCGGCCTCTCGCTGGCGCTGCTGCTGAACTACTCGCACGACAGCTACGTGCTCTTCCTTCCGGTCTTTCTGACCGTCGCCTCGAAGTACGTCCTGACGTTCGAGGGGCGGCACGTCCTCAACCCGTCGATGTTCGGCGTCTCGGCCTCGCTCCTGTTAGGCGGCGATCTCATCGGAACCGCCCCCGCCTACCAGTGGGGCGGGACGTGGGCGATGTCGGCGTTTCTCGTTGCCGCGGCGCTCTTCCTCTTCGTCTTCCGCGTCGGGCGGACGTGGCTCATCGTCTCGTTTCTCGGCTTCTACGTGATCCAGATCCTCATCCGCGCCTGGCTGATGCGGTGGTACCTGCCGCCCGAGTCGCTGGTCCTCGGCACGCTCACCTCGGCACCGTTCTTTCTCTTCGTCTTCTACATGATCACCGATCCGAAGACCTCGCCTTCGCGGCCGCGCGATCAGGTGATCCTCGCCTTCGCGCTGACCGTCGTCGACCTCGCATACCACACGCGCGGGAGCCTCTACACGTTCTTCTACGCCGCGCTGACGGTCGGGCTGGCGCGGTTCGTCTGGCTGCATCTCCGAGGGGCGCGGACGTCTCGTCCGCGCGAGGCGCTTCCCGGAGTTCTCTTCGTCCTCGGCTTCGGTGCCGTCATGTACGGAACCTACGCCTTCGCGATCCGGCCTAACGTCGCGCCGCCGCCCCTCACGTTCTCCCTCGAGAAGATCGATCCGCGCGCGAGCGGCGTCGCGCCGCGGATGGACGGGAGCATCATCGGCGAGACCGATCCGCGCGTGCAGCACGTCGCCAAGTGGCTCCTCTCCGCCGGTGACGCCGCATCGGCGGGCGATTTCGACGGCGACGGCCTCCTCGATCTCTTCCTCTGCGGTCCGTTCAAGGCGCGTGAGGACCGGGCGATCCTCTATCGCAACCTCGGCGGCCTCCGGTTCGAGCGGGTGCGCGTCCCGGCGCTCGAGGCGATCGACGCGAAGCGCCACGGCGTGATCTCGAGTGGCACGTTCGTCGATCACGACAACGACGGCGATCAGGATCTTCTCATCACAGTCGGCTATGGCCGCTCGCTGTTACTCCGCAACGACGCGGGGATGTTCGCCGACGCCACCGCGGCGTCGGGTGTCGCCGACTACACGATCAGCATCGCCGCGAACTTCCTCGACTTCGACAACGACGGCCGCCTCGATCTCTTCGTCGCCAACGCGCTCAACCCGTGGCTCGAGCAGTACCGCCCGCCGCGCCCCCTCAGCATCTTCGCTCTCCAGCAGCCGGAACACGAAGGCGACCGGCGGATGCTGCCGTTCATGCACGCCAGTTGGGACGACGCGCGCAACGGCGGG
>DATLYG010000028.1:0-11734 GCA_035574985.1 Thermoanaerobaculia bacterium
GCTCGAAGAGCAGGAACGACTCGAGGGGTTGCGCGTCATGCCTGACGGGCCATTTCGACAACCTCGCCGCGAAACGGCCCGATCCGACGTTCCATGCGCAATTGGGCCAGCGAGTTCCATCGTCAAAGGGAACGTCACCAGTGGTGTCGTATACACCCGGGGCGCGAAGCCGCCTTCCGATCCACTCGGCTACGTCCACCGTGACTGCGTTTCCAACGAGCTTCCAACGAATGCCCCGTTTCGCCACCGACTCGGCAGGCTTCGTCCAGTCGATGGGAAAACCCTGCATTCGTTCGGCATCACGGATGTCGGGTTTCACAATCCGGCCGCTCGGCAGAATGATCGCTGGAGGAGAGGGGATACCGATCGTCGACCCGCCCTTCAGCGTGGGAACCGAGTCGACTGCCCAGCCCAAGCCTCGTACGCCTTCGGTCCAGTAGAAACCACACGCCACTTCCCGAAACGAACGAACGTCTGCTGGTTCACCCGCATCATCGACCAAGAGAACGCAGCGCGGATCCTCATGCCTCGAAGCGAGAAGGTAGATACGCTCCCGACGCTGCGGCAGTCCAAACGCACGGCTCGTGACGACGCGATATGCCCACTTGTATCCGAGGCGTTCCAATTCGCTGACGATGGTCTCCAAGGCGCGACCTCGTGCCAGTTGCAGCATGAACGAAACGTTCTCGAGAAGGAGCCATTCGACCCGACGTCGTTCGAGGAGCCGAAAGACCTCTGCTACCAGACCTGATCGGGAGCCAGTGATCCCGGCCGTCCTTCCAGCCTGGCTGAGATCCTGACAGGGAAATCCAGCTGCGATCAGATCGATGCTGCGAGGCAACGCGGCGAGCGAGCGAATGTCGTCGTGGAGGCGGATTCCGGACAGATGCTCCTCCAGAATCGCCACTGCTGCCGGTTCGATCTCGCAAAGCAGTGCCGCATCGTGATGCGAACGCCTCAGCCCGAGTTCGATTCCACCGATCCCCGCAAAAAGACCGGCAACCCGCAAAGCCGGCTTGCTCCATGGGTCGGCCAGCGGGGGCGCAATCGACCTCTTGCGAGCAACCAAACCGAGTTGCGCAGCGTTTCTAACCATTGGTTCTGAGGTTACCTCGGTGAAAGAAGATGTCCTCGACATTTCTACAGCTCGTGGAAAAAAGGGCGGCCTTGCGGCCGCCCACTCGCGCGTGCCCCGGGCGGGACGGAGCCATTCGCCTCATGAGCACCCGCTCGTACTACCGCAGTTGAGACACTTGTAGCACGCACCGTTGCGCACCATGATCGAGCCGCAGTCGCTGCAGCTCGGGGCGTCCTGCTGGTAGAGGAACGTCGCTCCGCTCCTGGTCTGGTTCGGCGCGTCGGCGTCCCTGGCCGGAAGGATGAAGCCGGCCACCTTCCCGTCGGCAGCCGGCGCCGGGGCGAGGCTGGAGAGGAACTTCCTGTCGGCCGAGTCGAGCGGGGCCACGTTCGGCGCGGCCGGCGGCGTCGCCGCGGCCGGCGCCTCGTCGCGCTTGATCACCCCCGCCGCCTCCTGGCTGTCGCGGTTGAGGAACTTGATGGCCAGCCACTTGAAGATGTAGTCCATGATCGACTTCGCCATCGGGATCTCGGGGTTCCTGGTGAAGCCGCTCGGCTCGAAGCGCGTGTGGGTGAACTTGTCGACGAGGAGCTGCAGCGGCACGCCGTGCTGGAGCGCGAGACTGGTCATCGTGGCGAACGAGTCCATCAGCCCGGAGATCGTCGAGCCTTCCTTCGCCATGGTCACGAAAATCTCGCCCGGCGTGCCGTCCTCGTACTTCCCGACGGTGATGTAGCCCTCGTGGCCGGCGATCGAGAACTTGTGCGTGATCGACTCCCGCTCGTCGGGCAGTTTCCGCCGCACCGCCGACGGCGCGAGGCCGGCCTCGGCGAGCTTCTCCCTGGCGGTCGAAAGCGGCTGCGACCGCTTGCAGCCGTCGCGATAGACGGCCACCGCCTTGAGGCCGAGTTTCCACGCCTCGTAATACGCCTGTTCGATCTCCTCGACCGTCGCGCCGTTGGGCATGTTGATGGTCTTCGAAATCGCCCCGGAGATGAACGGCTGGACCGCGCCCATCATCTTCAGGTGTCCCATGTAATGGATCGATCGGGTGCCGTTGGCCGGCTTGAAGGCGCAGTCGAACACCGGCAGATGGTCGGGCAGCAGGTGCGGCGCTCCCTCGATCGTGTCATTCTCGTCGATGTACTGCACGATCTCGTGGATCTGCCGGGCGTCGTAGCCGAGGCGGCGGAGCGCGATCGGAACGGTGTTGTTGACGATCTTCAGCATTCCGCCGCCGACGAGCTTCTTGTACTTGACCAGAGCGATGTCGGGCTCGATGCCGGTGGTGTCGCAATCCATCATGAAGGCGATCGTGCCGGTCGGCGCGAGCACCGAGATCTGCGCGTTGCGGTAGCCATGCTGCTGGCCGAGGGCGTACGCCTCGTCCCACACGGCCGTCGCAGCCTCGGCCAGGTCGGCCGGGAGAGCCTTCGAGTCGATGCGATAGGCGGCCCGGCGGTGTTTGTCGATCACGCGGAGGAACGGCTCCTCGTTGACGGCGTAGCCCTCGAACGGGCCGATCTTCGCGGCGATGCGCGCCGACTGCGCGTACGACTCGCCGGAGAGGATCGACGTGACCGCGGCGGCGTACTGCCGTCCCTCTTCGCTGTCGTACGGCAGGCCGCGGGCCATCAGCAGCGCGCCGAGGTTCGCGTACCCGATGCCGAGCGGACGGAAGGCGTGCGAGTTCTTCTCGATGGCCGGCGTCGGATACGACGCGTTGTCGACGATGATCTCCTGGGCGGTGATGACGATGCGCAGCGCCGCGCGATACGACTCGACGTCGAAGCCGGAGTTCTCGCTGTAGAAGCGCATCAGATTCAACGACGCCAGATTGCACGCCGAGTCGTCGAGAAACATGTATTCGGAGCAGGGATTCGAGGCGTTGATGCGCGCCGTGTTCGGGCAGGGATGCCAGTCATTGACGGTGGTGTCGAACTGCATCCCGGGATCGCCGCAGACCCATGCCGACTCGGCGATCTTCCGCATCAGCTCGCGCGCCTTGTACGTGCCCATCGGCCGTTTCGGCTCGAGCACCGACCAGGTCGTCCATTCACCGTCCCTCTCGTAGGCGCGCATGAACTCGTCGGTCACGCGGACCGAGTGGTTCGCGTTCTGGAACTGCACCGAGTCGTAGGCGCCGCCCGGCGCGTTGAAGGCGCCGTCGTAGCCCGCATCGATCAGCGCCCACGCCTTCTTCTCTTCCTTCTCCTTGCATTCGATGAAATCGACGATGTCGGGGTGGTCGGCGTTGAGAATGACCATCTTCGCCGCGCGGCGCGTCTTGCCGCCCGACTTGATCACGCCGGCGAAGGCGTCGTACCCCCGCATGAACGACACCGGCCCCGATGCGGTGCCGCCGCCGGCGAGAAGCTCCTTCGAGGAGCGGATGTTCGACAGGTTCGATCCCGTTCCCGAGCCGTACTTGAACAGCATCCCCTCGGTCTTCGCCAGGCCGAGAATCGAGTCCATCGTGTCCTGTACGGAGTTGATGAAACACGCCGAGCACTGCGGGCGCCGCTCGATCCCGACGTTGAACCAGACCGGCGAGTTGAACGAGGCCATCTGATAGAGAAGGATGTGGGTCAGTTCGTCGCGAAAAGTGTCGCCGTCGGCCTCCGAGGCGAAGTAGCCTCCCTCGCGGCCCCACTGCGTCATGGTTCGCACGACACGTCCGATGAGCTGGCGGACGCTCGATTCGCGGTCCGGCGTGCCGAGATGGCCGCGGAAGTACTTCGAGACGACGACGTTGGTGGCCATCTGCGACCAGAACTGCGGCACTTCGACATCTTTCTGTTCGAACACCGTCTCGCCGCGCTCGTTGGTGATGACCGCCGAGCGGAGTTCCCACTCGCAGGTGTCGAAGACGTCGACCCCCGGTTTGGTGAAGTAGCGGGCCACCTCGATCCCGCCGGTCCTGGTCTCCTTCCTGGCGGCTTTCGCGCCCCTGGTGGCGCTCGAACGCGTCCGGAGCGGCTGGGTCACATCGATGGACGTCATGATTTCTTCTCTCCCTTCGCCTCTAACAACGAAATCAGACAAAAAAACGTAGAGGACGAATCGTTCGGGATTGCTGGAGAGACAACCGGCGGCCTGTTACGCCATCCCGCCCGCTGCGAACGATCTGGAGATCGCGGCCGCCGATCTCGAGATCCCTCGCCGTTGCGGCCGGGGGTGACTCCGAATGCCGATTTCCCTCACACCCGAGCTTCCTTCCTCTACCTCCCCCGCCCCACCCTGCCGGCGGCGCCGCCGCCGGCATGACTGCAATCAGCGAACTGACGAACGGAACAACGATGGCTTCGTCTGAGGAACGGGGGACTTGACTTTGACCGTCACCTGGTAATCCCGAATCTGCAGCGATACGGAGCGCATCGGAGAACGGGTTGCAAAGCGTGAGTCATGCTTCAAATCCTTCATTGTCCTCCCTCGCCAGTCACCGGGTTGTCTTTGATGCAGACAAGCTACGCCCCCGATTTCGGGAAGTCAAGTCGCGCTCCACAAGATCTTGTGGTGCACGACGACAACAACACAACCTGCTGAGTAAGTATTCAGGTTTTCAGCAACTTATCGAAGAATTCTCCGCAGCCTCCGAGGGGAGTATTTCCGCCGCTTTCCGACAGCATTTCCGCAGTGTTTTGCACAACCTTTCCTCGCCGGAATCCACAGGGATTCAGCCGCTTTTCCGCAGTTTGTCCACAATTTTTCCATATGATTTTCCGCTCATTTTTCCGCAGTCATTTTCCTCAACCTTTTCGGAAGAATTCCGAAGGAAATTGCAGACGCGGCCGCAGAAAAAAGGGCGAAAAACAGGCGGTGAGGCGGGGGGCTGCGGAAAAGTCGCCGTTTTACCCGCGACATCCCCCGGCGCGGCGCCGGGCGGACTGTTCCACGTGGCACGGGAAGGTGCGGGCCGCTCAGACCAGATACGCCACGGCGAACCCGACCTGCGCGAACATCATCATCAGGTACATATGGCGCCACGACGGATGGTTCTCCGTCGCGGTCAGATCTTCCGGCCTCCGGACGATCAGCCAGACCGTGTAGATGCCCCACAGCGCGAGAACGGCCGCCAGCGCGTCGAGCGCGAGCGGATTGCCGGTCAGGATCCCGCTGGCGACGCCGAACGGGATCACGAGCCATGGCAGCACGAAGAAGGGGGCGATCATCCAGGCCGCCTTCCGCACTCCGCAGGCGATCGGCAGCGTTCTGCAGCCGCCGGCGCGGTCGCCCTCGATGTCGGAGAAGTCCTTCGTCGACGCCGCGCCCAACAGAAACAGCATGAAGATCGCGCCGATCAGCCACGGCTCGGCGACGGAGGCGCTCGCGACCATGGTCCATCCCGCGACCTTCAGCAGGCATCCGCGCGGGATGGCGATGGTCAGGTTCGCGCCGAGCGGCAGCCGCTTCGTCCGGCCCAGCGCCGGCGCCGAGTAGACGAAGGTGAAGATCATCCCGGCGATGTAGATGAAGAAGCATTCGTGCGCCGGCAGCGGGGCGAAGAATTTCGCGGACCAGGTCGTGTACGGATGGACGACGACCCACCAGGTCGGAACGATGGCCAGCGCGTACATTACCCAAGTGAAGATCCACGCCTGGCGCATCGTCAGCGCGCCGGTGACGAGCGGCCGGTTCGGCTTGTTGATCCGGTCGATCTCGACGTCGTAGATCTGGTTGATGGCGTTGGAGGCGGCGTTCAGGAACGCGGCGCAGAGCGACCCGAGGGCGACCGTCAGGACCACCGACGCGGTGAGCGTCCGCGACGGATCGGGGTTGTGCGCCGAACCCCATGCGCAGATCGCCCCGGAGACAATGCCGAGGAGGGGCGGAAGGAGGGTGAAGGGGCGGGCGAGCTGGACGTAGGCTTTCACGGCGCGCGTAGTCTGCTGGCAAGGGCCGCCGGATTCAAGCCCGCCGGTGCGGTGTTAGACTCCGCGCGATGGTACGCAAACCTGTATTCGAAGACTCCGAGATCGACATCGGTTCGGGCCCCCCGCGGATGATGGCGTCCGATCGCAAGATCGCTCTCTTCATCGATTTCGAAAACATCGCCATCGGCGTGACCGAGGCGAAGTACAAGAAGTTCGAGATCCAGCTCCTCCTCGAGCGCCTCCTCGAGAAGGGGAAGATCGTCGTCAAGCGCGCCTACTGCGACTGGGACAAGTTCCCCGACTACAAGCGCGAGCTGCACGAGGCCGCCATCGAGCTGATCGAGATCCCGGCCCGTTCGTACTCGGGGAAAAACTCCGCCGACATCCGCCTCGCCGTCGACGCCATGGACATGGCGTGGTCGAAGGAGCACATCGACCTCTTCTGCATCGCCTCGGGCGACTCCGACTTCTCCCCGCTCGTCTCGAAGCTGAAGGAGAACGACAAGTACGTCATCGGCTGCGGCGTGAAGAACTCCTCGAGCGACCTGCTGATCGACAACTGCGACGAGTTCATCTTCTACGAGGACCTCGTGCGCGGCATGACGAAGGCCCCCGCGGTCGCCTTTCAGGACAAGAAGAAGGCGGAAGTGTTCAAGCTGCTCATCGACTCGATCAAGGCCCTCATGCGCGAGAACAAGGAGATTCTCTGGGGCTCGATGGTCAAGCAGACGATGCAGCGGAAGAAGCCGACGTTCAACGAGGAGTACTACGGCTACAACACCTTCAGCGATCTGCTCGAGGATGCGCAGAACAACAATCTGATCCGCATCAAGAAGGACGTGAAGAGCGGGTCGTACGTGATCACCGGGTTCGCCCAGCCGGCCGCCTGAGGGGGGACGGGTGCCAACGTGATGTCCTGATGTGTCTTGCGTGATGCTATGATGCTTCCATGGGACGCACCACGCTGACGCTCGACGACAGCATCGAACGCCAGTTGAAGGAAATCGCCCATCGCTCCGGAAAGCCGTTCCGGACGGTGGTGAACGAAACGCTCCGGGCCGGCCTGACGGCCGGCACTGCCACAGCGAAGCCGAAACGGTTCCGCCTGCGCCCGGCATCCCTCGGAAACGTCCTCTCCGGCGTCAGCATCGACAAGGCGCTCGATCTGTCCGATGCGATCGAGGATCAGGAACTCGTCCGGAAGCTGAAGCTGCGCAAATGAACCTGATCGACGCCAACCTGCTCATCTACGCCGTCAACTCGGACTCGCCGCATCACCAGCGGGCGAAGCGCTGGCTCGAAGAGACGCTCTCCGGGCGCGAGGTCGTCGGGCTGGCGTGGATCGTCATTCTCGCGTTCCTGCGAATCACCACGCGCGAGGGAGTCTTCGAAAGACCCCTGCAGCCCGAGCAGGCGCTGGCGTACATCGACGAACTGCTCGATCACCCCACAGTCGAACTGGTCGCTCCCGGTCCGAATCACTGGCCGCTCCTGCGGGCCCTCCTCGAACGAGAGGGAACCGCCGGGAATCTGACCTCCGACGCTCACCTCGCCGCACTCGCCATCGAAGGGGGATGGACCCTGGTGTCGACCGACAATGATTTCCGCCGCTTCGCGGGACTCCGCGTCCTCAATCCGCTCGCCGATCGGCGTACCCGCTGAGGAGGCACGTCGAGAGGAGGCGAGGAGTCGCCGCCTCGCCGCCTCGCCGCCTCCCATCGCCTCTCGCCTTCTCGCCTCCTCGCCTACTCGACAATCCTCAGAATCGAGTCGCCGGTGCCGTTGTCGACGGACGAGACGAACGCCACGACCTTCCCCTCGCCGCTTTCGACTTCGATGAGCAGCTCCATGTTGTAGAGGTCTCCGAGGCTGTCGCGCACCTCCGGGCCGAGGATGGTGCGCGCGATTCCGCCTAACAGCTGGAACTGGTTCGGCGCGAGATCGAAGAACGCCGACCCGCCGAAGACGGTCGTCGTCAGCGTCGTCGGGAGGCGATAGAAAAGGGTCGCCTTCACGCGCACCGGTTTCCCTTCGGTTTCGATCAGGCCGAGGTTCGACCGGAACGTCGCCGGCTGGCGCCTGCCGACGGTCGTCAGCGACGCGTCGTCGATCCCGCCGAGAACCCGCTTCCCGCCGGCCGGGATGGCATCGCGCACGCGGACGGGTGGGACGGCCGTTCCGTACGTTCCCGGCGATCCGGCCGATGTCGTGTAGTTGCGGCCGGTGATCACGACGAATGAGAAGCTGCTGTCGGGAACGAACACGAGATGCCCGACATGCGGGTCGGTGATGCCGAAGAACTTCGTCGTGACGTCCTCGAGGACGAGCGTTTCTCCGGCGGCGAGCGTGACTTTTTTCTCGGCAGAGCCACCGGCCCGGTTGTAGAAGCGGAGCGTTCCCGACTGCGGGGCCCCCGATCCGTTCATGAGCGTGATGTCGGTCCGGAAGAACGTGTTGTTCGCTCCGGGAGCGGCCCCGGCGACCGGAATGATCACGTGACTCGTCCTGCCGCTGAACGAAGGATCGTTGATCGAGAGCCAGTCGGCGACCGCCCAGGTGTCGCCGCTGGCGCGGTCGACCGGGGTCGCGTAGGCCTGGAAGCGGCCCTCGCCGCCGCCGTGCATCAGTCTCGCGCTCACCGTGCCGTCGGGCATGACCGACGAGCCGATCTGCGTCGCGGCGAAGCCGTTCAGGTCGACGCGCGTCGATCCCAGCCGCCGCCCGCTCGCGTCGAGAAAATCGACGTTGATCGCAACCGGCTTTCCCTGCGTCTCCTGGAAGTAGAAATTCGTGTGCCCGGTCGCGTCCTTGCGCAGGCCGACGAGGTTGAGCGGCATGCTCGACCCGCTGACGCTGAACTGGCTGTTGAACACCGGGATCGCCGTCCCGTACGTGCCGGCGCGATTGCTCACGTTGAAGACGCTCGTGGCGGCGCCGACGTGGCTGCGGAGAAACCACGGCGCGCGGATCTGCATCGTGCCGATCTGCTGGTCGGCGCCGTAGACCTTCCCGACGACGTCGCTGTATCGCGCGCCGCCGGGAGGCGTCACGCCCGTGACGATCGCGTTGTGCGTCGGCGAGCCTGCCAGCGGCGTGTAGTACATCTGGAGGTCCACCAGCGGGCGGAGGTACTCGTTGTCGAAACCGGTCTTCGAGAAGAGCGACATGTCGGTGATGAACTGCCCGACGCTGCCGACGACGCGGCCGACGCCGGCGATGAAGACGGCGCCGTAGCCCGGAAGCGCCGGAATGCTGACGTTCGGCTGCAGCGTCGGATTGACCGTGGAGACGACGGAGACGCTCACCGACGATGTGGTGTGCGACGGCTCGTGCGACTCGGATGCGGCGTTGGAGCCGGCGGCGCCGGCGGGAAGCAGGTAGTCCAGCGTCAGGCTCGACTCCAGAGATCCGAGCGACAGGTCTTTGTCGGGACGCTGCGACGGGTCGATGGTGATGTCGGCCGTCTTCGTCTCGCCCGGCCCGATCTCGAAGAGTCCTTCGGGCGGGATGATCCAGGGAGCATCGGTGTTGAAGACGCCGCGGAGCGTCCCCGCGCCGCTGTTGGTGATGTCGAGTTTCCCCGTCGACGGCGTGCCCGGGTCGGTGCTGATGTCGACTCGATTGAGGTTCGCCTGCGGTTTCGGTTCTGTCGCGGGCCGCTCCGTCACGATCAGTTCGACCGGCACCTCGGAACGGTTCGCCACCCCGGTCAGGATGACTTTCGCCGTATACGTACCCGGGGCGGAGGCGACGCCCTTGATGTCGAACGCGGCTGTCCATCCTTGCTCCACGATCGTCTGAACTCTCGACGTTCCGTTGGCGAAGAGGAACGGCGACACTGCCGGAAGGGTGGCACTCACGCCCCCCGGAGCGTCGCCCCAGTTCATGACCTCGATCCGAAATTCACCAGAGACTTCGGGAGCCGCGACCGCCTTGTTGCGCTTGCCGAACAGCAGCACATGCGGGCCGCTCGTGTGTCGCTTGATGTTTCCCTTGAGCAGCCCGAGGCCACTGAGCCCGTCGGCGAGGAACTGCACGGACCAGTTTTGATCCGTCGCACCGCGCATGTGCATGCGCTGTTTCACGATGATTTCGGACGCCGGATCGACCTTCGCGTCGCCGCTGCAGGTGACGAGCGTCGGCTGTCGCACGCACGTCATCGCCGGAGTGATCGTCGTCTCGAGCAGTTCGAGACCCGAAGAAGCGGAGATCGTTACCACGAACGCACCGCTGACCGAGCCTCTCGATGAGCGAAGCTTTACCTCGAACGTCCTCGTTTCTCCCAAACCCATCGTCCCATCCATCGCCCCCTCGGTGACGAGCGCAATGTGATCGGCCGGCAGTGACGGAGCGAGAAGAGACAACAGTAGAAACAACGAGCGGATGCGAGCCATGGAAGCCTCCTCCTGACGCTTCCACGATCGGCGTCTTTCGCTCCGAAGTCCCGAGAGATTCCCGGGAGATTCGCTGGAATTTGCGATAATCGGCGCCTGGCTTCAGTGACTCCCATGCGGCTCCACTTCGGTGAGTTCCGCTTCGACGGCGATCGCCGCGAGCTGACGCGTCGCGGCTCGGCCGTTCACCTCACGCCGAAAGCGCTTCAGCTCCTCGTCTTCCTGCTGGAGAACCGCCCGCGCGTCGTCAGCAAGAAAGAGATCTACGACGTCCTCTGGCCCGGCGTCTTCGTGGAAGAGTCGAACCTTTCCGTCCTGATCTCCGAGATCCGCTCGGCGCTCGACGACGACCCGAAACGCCCGCGTTTCATCAAGACGGCCCACGGCTTCGGCTACGGATTCGTCGGCGAGGCGTGGGAGGACGGCTCGCCGGAGACGGCGGTGATCCGTCTGCGCTTCGGCAGTCGTGAAGTCGAGCTCCCCGAAGGGGAGCACATCGTCGGCCGCGACCCGGAGGCGCGCATTCTCCTCAACTCTCCCGGCATCTCGCGGCGCCACGCCCGGATCACCGTCCGCGGCACGACGGCCACCATCGAAGACCTCGGCAGCAAGAACGGGACGTACGTGCAGGGCGTCCGGCTGACGGACGCGCGCGAGCTGAAGGACGGCGACGAGATCCGCGTCTGCCGCGAGCTGCTCACGGTCGTCATGGCCGATCCGTCGAGCTCCACCATTACCGAGATCGCGTGAGCCGGCCGTGATCGCCAGCGGATCGATGGTCGCCCACTACCGCGTCGAGGAGTTGATCGGCGCCGGAGGCATGGGCGAGATCTACCGCGCCGTCGACTCGCGCCTCGGCCGCGCGGTCGCCCTCAAGGTCCTGCCGGCGGAGCTGAGCGAGAGCCACGAGCGGCTCCGGCGCTTCATCCAGGAGGCGAAGGCCGCCTCGTCGCTCAACCACCCGCACATCCTCACCGTCTACGACGCCGGCGAAACGGAACTGCAGGAGAGCGGCGGCGCGCGCCGCACGGTCCGCTTCATCGCCACGGAGCTGGTGATCGGGAAGACACTGCGCCATCTCCTCCATCGCGAGCGGCTCCCGCTCAGGCGCCTCGTCGGACATCTCGCCCAGGCGGCGGACGGAATCGCGAAAGCGCACGCCGCGGGGATCGTCCACCGCGATCTGAAGCCCGAGAACATCATGGTGACCGACGACGGGTTCGCGAAGGTCCTCGACTTCGGACTGGCGAAGCTCACCGAGTCGCGCGACGACGCGAGCACCGCCATCGGCCAGACGCGCGACGGCCTGATCCTCGGCACGGTGTCGTACATGTCGCCGGAGCAGGCGCAGGGAAAGCCGGTCGACCACCGATCCGACGTCTTCGCCT
>DATLYG010000029.1:0-7484 GCA_035574985.1 Thermoanaerobaculia bacterium
CGAAGGCGCAAACCGCCGGCGCCGGCATCCCTCCCCGATCGCGCCGGTCGGGCCCCTGGCCCCTACCGCGCGATCAAATGCGTGTGCTATAAGGATTTCCGACCCGATGGCGAAAAAGCGCACCGCGGCGACGAGCGAGAGCATCGACTGGTACCTGATTTCAGTCGACAGACTCAAGCAGATCGGCCTTGTCGTTCTGATCCTCCTGCTCGGCACGGCGGGCTACTGGTTCTATCAGAAGGAAAAGGGGAACCCGCGCTCGAACGCCGAGGCTGCGATCGCCGACGCGCGCCAGGCGCTCAACGCGCTGGCGGCATCGAAGGACTTCGCGCAGCGGCGGGGGGCCTTCGACCGCGCCCAGAAGAAACTCGAGGAAGCGACGTCGCTGTTCGCGGCGGCCAGGTTCGTCGAAGCGCAGGGGGCGGCCGTCGAGTCGCAGACGATCAGCCGGACGGCGATGAGCGGCAGCGCGGACGCCGAATCGGACGCGCAGTTTCTCACCGTCGAGGGGGATGTGCAGTTCCAGCGCGCCTCGACGAGCGACTGGAAACGCGCCGACCCCCGCACGCCTCTCTTCAATGGCGACTGGGTGAAGACGGGCGGCAAGGCGTCGGCCGAACTGATCTTCTCGAACGGCTCGATCTACACGGTCGGCCCCAACGCGCTTCTGGAGATCTACGCGCAGTTCAACGCCGGCTCGGCGCGGAAAACCAACGCCGTGCAGATGCAGGTGGGGACGGTGGAAGTGGCGACCACCGACGACGCCTCGTCGGTGCGCACGCCCGGCAGCCAGGTGGTCGTCGAGTCGGAATCGACGACGCACGTCGGGGTCGACCCGGCGAAGACGACGCAGGTCGTGACCATGAAGGGTTCCACGTCGGTGATCCCGGCGACGGGCGGGCCGGGGGTGAAGCTCGCTTCGGGGCAGAAGATCAGCGCGACGGCGGCGGGTTCGCTCTCCGAAGTCCGGAAGCTGGTGCTGCCGCCGGCGCTGCTCTCGCCGGCCGACAACCAGGTCTTCCAGCTCGCGCCCGACTCGCGGATCGACTTCATCTGGGACGCGCAGCAGGGAGCATCGGCGTATCAGCTTCAGGTCTCGCGCTCGCGGCTCTTCACGACGCTCGAGATCAACTCGCGCCGGACGAAGACCAGCGCCGCGGCCCGCGTCAGCTCCGAGGGGACGTTCTACTGGCGCGTGGCCTCGGTGGGGCCGGACGGCGAAATCGGGCCGCCGTCGCAGTTCCGGCGCTTCCGGGTGAGCGGCGGGGGGCGCGGGCCGTCCGCGCCGAGCGCCGACACGATGCCGCCGGTGCTGACCCTGAAGGCGCCGTTCGGGATCGGCGGGCAGTTCTACATCATCGAGGGGACCACCGAGCCGGGCTCGACGGTGTTCATCAACGACGAGGAAGTCGACGTCGAGTCGAACGGTCACTTCAAGAAGCTGGTCAGTTTCAACAAGACCGGCCGCAACGCCGTCATCGTCAAAGCCGTCGATCCTGCGGGCAATCAGACGGTACAATCGCAGACGGTGCTCGTGGAAGAGTAGTCACCCGCGGCAGGCCGGCGCGCAGAAGTTAGGCCGGGCATGCCTTCTGCGTTCGGACTTCTGCCTTCTGAATTCCGACTCTATGTGAGGAACCCCAACGACCATGGCCGTCAAGTCTCTCCTCTCGATGTTCTCGAACGATCTGGCGATCGACCTCGGGACAGCGAACACTCTCGTCTACGCGAAGAACAAGGGGATCGTCGTGCGGGAGCCGTCGATCGTCGCCGTCAACAAGATCAACAACAACGTCGAAGCGGTCGGCAAGGAAGCGAAGGAAATGCTCGGCCGCACGCCGGGGAACATCGTCGCCATCCGCCCGATGAAGGACGGGGTGATCGCCGACTTCGAAGTGACGGAGAAGATGCTGCAGTACTTCATCAGGAAGGCGCACGGGCGCTCGTTCCTGGTCAAGCCGCGCATCGTCATCTCCGTTCCGTCGGAAATCACGCAGGTGGAAAAACGGGCGGTCAAGGACTCCGCGCTGCGAGCCGGCGCCACGGAGGTCTACCTGATCGAACAGGCGATGGCGGCCGCGATCGGGGCCGGTCTGCCGATCACCGACCCGACCGGCAACATGATCGTCGACATCGGAGGCGGCACGACGGACGTCGCCGTCATTTCGCTGGCGGGCATCGTCTACTCGCGCTCGGTGCGCGTGGCGGGCAACGAGATGGACGATGCGATCATCCAGTACATCAAGCGGAAGTACAACCTCCTGATCGGCGAGCGGACCGCGGAGCAGATCAAGATGGAGATCGGCTCGGCCTTCCCGCTCGACGAGGAGATGACGATGGAGATCAAGGGACGCGACCTCGTCGAGGGTGTTCCGAAGACGCTGATCGTCTCCGACGAGGAGATTCGCGAGGCCCTGTCCGAGACGGTGGCGACGATCGTCGAGGCCGTGCGGGTGGCGCTCGAACGGACGCCGCCCGAGCTGTCGGCCGACATCATGGACAAGGGAATCATCATCGCCGGCGGCGGGTCGATGCTCAAGAACCTCGACAAGCGCCTCCGCGAGGAAACCGGCCTTCCGGTGACGCTCGCCGAGGACCCGCTCGCGTGCGTCGCCCTCGGTACGGGCCAGATGCTGACCGATTTCAATCTGCTGCGAAAAATCTCGATCGATTAGAAACGCGGGCCGCGGGCGCCGGCCGGCCGCCCCCGCCCCGCGCCCCGCGCCTACAATGGCCTGATTTCTGCTCAGGCGCCGAGTGAACATGGCCGTACCCGCGGACGTCATACCCCGCAGACCGACGCTGCTCTTCATCGTCGTCCTCTCGCTGCTGTTCATTGTGATGAGCGTCAGCAGCAAGACGCGTTACGTCGGCGAGACGCGGACGCTCTTCGAACGGACGGTCATGACCCTCTTCTCGCCGGTCCCGAAGACGGTGAACTGGGTCGGGCAGACCGCCTCCGACATGTACCACGGCTATCTCGACATGCGCCGCGAGGTGGCCGAGAACCTGCAACTCCGCCGGAAGGTCGCCGCTCTCACCACCGAAAACCTCAAGCTGCGGCAGACCGAGTCGGACCTCCGGCGCCTCCGCGGCCTGCTCGGGTACGCCGAGCAGTCGACACTCGAGACGTCGATGGCACAGACGGTGATGCTCGACACGGCCGGCCGCTTCAAGTCGATGATCCTCGATCGCGGCTCGGACGACGGGATCGAAGTCAACGACGCGATCGTGAATGCCAGCGGCCTGATCGGACGCGTCGTGCTCACCACCCGGGACATGGCGAAGGTGCAGCTCATCACCGACACCAACTGCGCGGTCGGCACCCTCATCGAAAGGACGCGGCGGCAGGGAGTAGTCCGCGGCGACGGCGCACAGGGCCTGCAGATGTTCGACGTCCCCTCGCTCGCTGACGTGCTCCCCGGCGACGTGGTGCTCACCGCCGGCATCGACGGCATCTATCCGAAGGGAATCCCGGTCGGGACCATCACCCGGGCCGATCGCGGCGCCGATCTCTTCAAGCGGATCACGGTCAGGCCGGCGGTCGACTTCGGCAGCGTCGAAGAGGTGATCGTCATTCACACGCGGAAGATCCCTCCGCAGGTCCTGAGGTACGCGCCTTGAGGTGGCTGCGGTTCGCCGTCGGGCTGCTGCTCGCGCTCACCCTCCACACGCTGCTCGACAGCTTCTACCCGAACGCCCTCGCGTTCTTCGATCCCTACATCATCCTCGTCATCTACTATTCGATGGGAGGCAACATCCTCGGCGCCATCATCGCCGGCGTCATCGCCGGGTTCGTGCAGGACGCCTACTCCGGCGCGATCTTCGGCCTCCACGCCTTCTCCCTCACCGTCTGCGCCTACGCCGTCGCCTACGTCAACTCCCGTCTGGTTCTCCGGGGCACCGTCGCCTTCGGCGCCTCCCTCGGCGGCTCGGTGATCGCGAACGAACTGGTGATCTACATCCTCGTGAACATCCTCCAGCGCCAGAAGATCGAGATGTTCGAGCAGGGCCTGCTCGTCAAGACCGTCTTCACGGTGCTTTTCGGCATGCTCGTCTACCAGCTCCTGACGCTCTTCCTCCGCGAAGAGCCGATCGAGGCAACGAAGGAGAGGACGTGGTGAGCGGTCGCGGTCGCCCGTCGCCGGTCCGCTGTCGGCGAGCAGCCGTCCGCCGCCGGCGGCGGGCCGCAGGGATGGTAGCTTCCATGCACACAGGGCTGACGGACGACCGGCCGGGAGCCGGGGACTGCTGACCATGCGCGTATACCGGGACGACCAGAAGTTCATCAATTTCCGGATCAACGTCCTCCTGTGGGGGATCGTGGTGGCGTTCGTCTTTCTTCTCGGCTCGTTCTGGTTCGTCCAGGGAGTCCAGGGGGGGAAGTACCGCGACCTGTCCGAGTCGAACGCCCGCCGCGAAGTCGTGATCCCGGCCAAGCGCGGTCTGATCATGGACCGCAACGGGAAGATCCTCGCCGACAACCGGCCAGCCTACGTTTTGACGGTCGATCGCGTGCTCATGCGCCCGCTCGTGAAGGCCGACCCGGCGCATCGCGCGAAGCTGATCACCTTCCTCTCGAGCGTTCTCGCCATCCCGCCGCAGGAGATCGAGGCACGGTTCGAGAAGGCCCGGTCGATCCCCTTTTCCCGCCCGTTCGAGATCGCCGAGGAGCTGACGCTCATGCAGGTCGCCGCCATCCAGGCGCAGCTCGTCGCCTTTCCCGAGTTGAGCGTCAATCCCGTCCAGCGCCGCAGCTATCCCTACGGGACGATGGCCGCGCACGTTCTCGGTTTTCTCGGTGAGACCACCGAGAAGGACCTCGCCCAGCGCAAGGACCTGAAGATGGGAGATCTCATCGGCAAACGCGGCGTGGAGCTGATGTACGACAACTACCTCCGCGGCCGTGACGGCGCCCAGTACTGGGAGTACGACAGTCACGGCCGGCGGCTCGCCGAATACACCCCCGCCCGCCGCGAGCCGGTGGCCGGCGACAACGTCTACCTGACCCTCGACTTCGAGCTGCAGCGCCGCGCCGAGCAGTACTTCGTGGAGAACGAGATGGTCGGCGCCGCGATCGCGCTCGACCCGCGCAACGGGGAAGTGCTGGCGATGGTCTCCTCGCCGCAGTTCAACCCCAACGTCTACTCGAAGCGGTTCACCCCCGACGTCTACAAGACGATCCTCTCGAACCCCTTCAAGCTCGAGGTCAACCGCGCCATCCAGGGTCTCTACTCCCCCGGATCGGTCTTCAAGAACGTCATGGCGATGGCCGGACTGTCGGATGGCGTCATCGGTCCCGGCACCACGTTTCACTGCGGCGGCAGCGACGTCTTCTTCGGCCGGCGCTTCCGCTGCTGGAAACGGGAAGGGCACGGCACGGTCGACGTCCGCCGCGCGCTGAAGGTCTCCTGCGACATCTTCTTCTACAACACCGGCGCACGACTCGGCGTCGACAAGATCAACCGCTACGCCCACCTGCTCACCTTCGGGGAGATTTCGCAGGTCGATCTCGACGGCGAGAAGCGCGGGATCGTCCCTTCCACGGAATGGCGACGAAAAAACCCCGTCCGCGGCGATCCGAAGTGGTATCCGTCCGAGACGATCTCGGTGGCCATCGGACAGGGCCCCCTGATCGTCACGCCGCTCCAGGTCGCGAACATGACCGCCGCCATCGCGAACGGGGGCATCGTCTACCGGCCGCACGTGGTGCGGATGATCGAGAAGGTCGGCCCCGAAGGCCGCGTCCAGCAGCGCCTCCGCGTGGCGAAGCAGGTGCTGCACCGGCTCGATCTCGACGAGCCCGCCCTGCGGGCCGTGAAGGACGGCCTCTGGAAGGTGGTCAACGAGGACGGCGGAACCGGCTCCAACGCGCGCATCCCCGGTCTCGACATCTCGGGGAAGACCGGGACGGTGCAGGTCATCCGGCAGGTCGGCTGGGTGAAGGCCGAGGGGCTGCCGTTCAAGTATCGCGACCACGCCTGGTTCGCCGCGTTCGCGCCGCGTGACCATCCCCAGATGGTGGTGGTCGTCTTCGTCGAACACGGCGGCCACGGCGGCGCCGATGCAGCGCCGCTGGCCAGGCTCCTCTTCGAGGCCCGATTCCGCGACAAGATCAGCGGCGACCGCCTCGATCTGACGAACCCCGAAATGCTCGAGAGAATCCGCGAAGGCGACCTTCCGGTACCGGGACAAACGTGATCCGCGACAGGCTCCTCCCCACCCTCGACCTCAACTTTTTCGGGACGGTCATCGTCCTGGCCGCGATCGGCTGCATGCTGGTCTACAGCGCGACGTACTTCACCGATCCGTCGCTGAGCATCTTCAAGCGGCAAATGCTCTGGGTCCTCATCGGCATCATGCTGCTGATCGTCTTCCTGACCATCGACTACCACGTGTTGTTCGACATCGCCCCGATCCTCTACGCGATCGGGATGGTGCTGCTGCTCTACCTCGTGCTGTGGGGAAAGCTGACCGCGAACATCAAGGCGTGGATCCGGATCGGCGGCTTTCAGTTCCAGCCGTCGGAGTTCATGAAGATCTTCACGGCGCTGATGCTGGCGCGGTTCTTCGACTCGAACGAACGCGCCTATCTCAACTTCCGGTCGTTCTCCGTCGCCACCGCGATCATCGCCGCACCGGTGGTTCTGATCCTCCTGCAGCCCGACTTCGGCACGGCGGCGACGTTCTTCCCCCTCGTCTTCGTGGCGATGTTCTTCGGCGGCATCCGCCTCCGCTACTGGGTGGCGATGCTGCTGATCGTCGCCATCGCCGTCCCGATCGGATGGTCTATGCTCGCCACCTATCAGAAGGAGCGCATCCTCGTCTTCCTCAACCCCGAACGCGATCCCCTCGGCTCGGGATATCAGGTCACGCAGGCGAAGATCGCCATCGGCTCGGGCGGGATCCACGGCAAGGGGTTTCGCCAGGGGACACAGGCAAAACTCGAGTTCCTGCCGGCACGCCACACGGACTTCATCTTCGCCGTGCTGGGCGAGGAATGGGGCTTCATCGGCGTGACGATCGTCCTCGGGCTCTATCTCTTCCTCGTCCTGCAGGCGCTCGGCTTCGCCAAGACCGCGCGCGACCGCGGAGGCACGTTCCTCGTCATCTGCCTGATCTGCTTCTTCATCTTCCACATTCTGATCAACGTGTCGATGCAGATCGGGATCCTGCCGACCACCGGCATTCCGCTGCCGCTCCTCTCCTACGGGGGATCGTCGACGATGATGTTCTTCATCGCCGCCGGGCTGATGCTGAACGTCGACATGCGGCGCTTCGTCAACGTCTGACGCCGCGATGCGGCGCCGGCGTGCCGGCCGGCCTCAGCGGCGAAGCTTCTCCAGCTCCCGCCGCTCGCGCTTGGTCGGTCGGCCGGCTCCCCGCTCTCGGACAACCGGCGCGGCAGGGGCCGCCTCCTGCGTCGGCGTCTCGTCGATGTAGGCGGTCCGCGCCATCTCGCGCGAGACCTGCTTCTCGGGGAC
>DATLYG010000030.1:0-17230 GCA_035574985.1 Thermoanaerobaculia bacterium
ATTGTCGGTGGCGCCGGTCCCGCCGTGCCACGAATCGAGGTGCGCACCGAGCATCACCACCTCCCCCCGGCGGTCCGTTCCGGGGATTTCGGCGATGGTGTTGTACGCCATCGGATCTTCGTCGTGGAACTTCGCCTTCACGTCGATCTCGATCTCGACCTCCTTCTTCTGATCGAGCAGGCGGACGATCCGGTTGTAGTGCTCGGTGGAGAGAACGATGCTCGGGGGAGGGACGGGCTCGTCCGGCTTCTGCGAGCCGGCTCCCTGGACATGGTACGTCCCTCCGTCCTTCGTTCCCGGTTCGACGACGGCCAGCGGCTTCTCCTCGGCGAGGAACCGGTTCAGCTCGCGCCGGAACTGCCGCCGCCTCGCGAACTCCTCCGGCGAGAAAGGTCCGCGGGCCCCCGGGATCTGATACTGCGACAGCTCCCCGAGCTTTTTCTCGTCGTAGCGGACGAGCGCCGCCGTCTCCTGCGGCTTCAGGTCGCGGGCCTCTCCGGTGAAGACGATCTTCCCGGCCAGTGTTCCCTTCGCCTTCTCGAGGTCCTCCTTCGTTTCGAGTTTCACCTTCACCGGGGTTCCGCGGATCGGGCCGTTGGTGCCCTGCGCCCATGCTTTTGGAAGGGCCCAGAGCTGCGCCACGTCGGGCTCGAGGAGGCGGACGGAAATCGACTCGTAGCTCCATCCGCGGCCGAACGGACCCCAGCTCTCGAGGTGTGCGTTCGCGAGGCCAAATTCCGCGAGTTTGTCGCGTGTCCATTCATTTGCGCGTTTCATGTTGGGCGAGCCGGTCAGGCGCGGGCCGATGAAGTCGGTCAGTCCGGAGGCGATCTCCATCACCTTCGAGTTGCGGAATCCCTCCTGCCGGATGAGGGTCTGCACCTGCAGGTCGGGTCCGGCTGCGTGGAGCGGCAGTGCGAGCAGCAGCACGGCTGCGAGTCGACGGAGTGTGAACATGAACCCTCCTTGAAGGATGTTTCGTGGAAAGACCGCGCGGGATTGTACGCGCGGGTGAGTGCACAAAAATGTTGCAGTTTTTGCGGCTGCGCTAAACTGGCCGGGACGTGCAGAGCTCCCTTTTCCGGAAATTCGCGCTGTTCGCCGAGCTCGACGAACGCGAGCTGGCGTCGATCGCCGCCGTGGCGAAGACACGGCGCTACGCGAAGGACGACGTCGTCTTCCACGCCGACGAGAGCGGCGACGTCTTCTGCCTGATTCGCGAAGGTCAGGTGAAGATCACCATGATCTCGCCCGAAGGGAAAGAGATCATCCTGTCGATGCTCGGCCCGGGCGATTTCTTCGGGGAGATGGCGCTGCTCGACGACGAGCCGCGATCGGCGACGGTCGTCGCTCTCGAGCCGCTCGAGCTGGTCACCATCTGGCGCAGCGATTTCCTGCAGATTCTGAGCGAGAACTTCTCGATCACGCGGAAGGTGCTGGCCGAGCTGTCCAAACGGCTGCGGAGTGCATCGAACCGCATCGAATCGCTGGCGACGATGGACGTCTACGGCCGTCTGGCCCGCTTTTTTCTCGACCTGGCGCGCCGGCAGGGGAAAGTGCTCGACAACGGCTTCGTGGCGGTCACGCGTCCCACGCACCAGGCGATCGCGAACATGATCGGCACCTCGCGCGAAACCGTCTCGCGGCTGATTCACGACCTGATGAAACAGGACCTTCTGCTGTCGGAAGGGAAGACCATCTACCTGAAGAAGTCGGCGCTGGACCAGTTCCGGGCCGAGGTGTGAGACGAATTGAGAAAGCCGGGAAAGAGGAGGGGGCGCGCAGCAACCCTTCTCCCGCTTCTCGATTCGCGGTTCTCGACTCCATGACCGTCCCCAACGTCCTGACGCTCCTCCGGCTGCTGCTCGTCCCGTGCTTTCTGTTCGCGTCGTTCCGGTCGATGTACACGGAGGCGTTCGTGATCTTCGTCACGGCGGCGATGACGGACGTCCTCGACGGCTTCATCGCGCGAAGGTTCAATCAGCGGTCGCGGCTGGGGGCGATCCTCGATCCGGCGGCGGACAAGAGCCTGATGGTCGGCGGGTATCTCTTCTACACGCTGCGGGGGCCGCTGCCGGTGGTGAACCTCCCCGGATGGCTGACGTTCGTCGTCTTCGTTCGCGACATTCTGATCGTGCTGTTCGCCTACCTTCTTTACACGCGGGTCAACGTCAAACGGTTCCCTCCGTCGTGGGCGGGGAAGACCTCGACCGTGCTGCAGGCGGTCACGCTGGCGACGACCGTCGCGGTCAACGCGTTTCTTCCCGCGCTGGCGGGGCCGCTGGAGGTGCTGTTCCGGATCACGCTGGGGGTGACGCTCTACTCCTCGTGGGACTACATCCTGCGCGGCAAGCGCCTGCTCTTCGAAGGTCTGGCGGCGTCTTGACCGCGCCTCGGCGGCGCCCTACAATCCGCGCCCGCCGCGCGAAATACCCCGAAGGGAAGCGGCGTTACATCGCACCCACGCCTCCGTAGCTCAATTGGTAGAGCAGTGGACTCTTAATCCATTGGTTCCAGGTTCGAGTCCTGGCGGGGGCACCAGACAGCGCAGAAGTCGGAAGTCAGAAAGCAGAAATGGGCGAAGGCAGAAATGTCCGGACGCCATTTCTGCTTTCTGTTTTTTGACTTCTGCCCTGCGAAAGTGGCGGAACTGGCAGACGCGCTGGACTTAGGATCCAGTGGCCTTGCGCCGTGCGGGTTCGAGTCCCGCCTTTCGCACCAGACTCCAGCGAGGAAACGCGACGCATGCTTCTGAACTACACCGATCTCTCTCCCGTCAGGAAGTCCGTCGAAATCGAGATCCCGGCGGATCTGGTCGCGCGGGAGGAACAGCGCGTGACGAAAGAATTCGCCCGGCACGCGAGGATTCCCGGCTTCCGTCCCGGAAAAGTTCCGGCCAGCCTGGTGCGGAGCCGTTTCGCCAAGGACATTCAGGACGAGGTCCTCAGCCGCCTGCTGCCACAGACGTTCCGGCAGGCGGTCGAAGAAAAAGGCCTCGAGCCCGTCGGCGATCCGCACGTCGATCTCGACGGCTTCGTCTCCGGCGCGCCGATCAAGTACCGGGCGCAGTTCGAGGTCAAGCCGCAGATCGAGCTCGCCGAGTACCGCGGACTGGAGGTCGACGATCCGAAGATCGAGGTCTCCGACGCCGACGTCGACGCGATGATCGAGCGGTTGCGCGAGCAGTCGAGCGCCTACCGGCCGGTGACCGATCGCGGCCTCCAGGACGGCGATTTCGCCATCATCGACATCACCTCGGTCGCGGAGGGCATCGAGCCGATGAACGACTCGGGACACTTCCGGGTCGGCGAGGAGACGCCGCTGCCGGAGCTGCACGAGGCGCTCCGCGGGAAGAAGCCGGGAGAGGCGGTGTCGTTCGAGAAGGCCTACCCCGAGGACGCGCACAACGAGGCCTTCCGGGGAAAGAACGTGAGGCACGATGTGGTGCTGAAGGAAATCCGCGTACAGGAGAAGCCGGAGGTCGACGACGAGTTCGCGCGGAGCGTCGGGGGATGGGAGAGCGTGGCGCAGATGCGCGAGGCGATCGCGGACGACATCCGCCGCCACCGCGAGGCGGAGGTGCTCCGGGCCAAGCGAAACCAGCTCGGTGAGAAGCTCGTGGCGGCGCACGACTTCGAGGTTCCGGAGTCGCTGGTGGGGGAGGAGCTGGGGAAATCGATCAACAACTACGCGCGCTTTCTGGCCTCGCAGGGGATCGATCTGGAGAACGCGGAGCTCGACTGGCAGAAGATCGCCGCCGACTTCCGTCCCGAGGCGGTCAGGCGGGTCAGGCGCGGGCTGATTCTCGAGGCGATCGCACGGAAGGAAGGGCTGACGGTGAGCGACGTCGAGGTCGACGCCGAGATCCGCCGCGCCGCGGCCGAGCAGGGACGCGATTTTGCCGAGGTGCGCCACCACCTCCGCCACGAAGGGGGCTACGAGGATCTGCGGGCGTCGATGCTGCAGGCAAAGGCGCTCGATCTCGTCCTGCGCGAAGCCAGAGCCAGGAATTGATCCGGCGCCGGATCGTTCGCTGCGCTCAGGATAAACTGCACCCGAAGGAGCAATCCATGGTTCTCATCCCGATGGTCGTGGAACAGACGTCGCGCGGAGAGCGCGCCTACGACATCTATTCGCGTCTTCTGAAAGACAACGTCATCTTTCTCGGCCAGCCGATCGACGACAACATCGCGAACCTGGTGATCGCGCAGATGCTCTTCCTCGAAGCGGAAAACCCCGAGAAGGACATTTCGCTCTACATCAATTCGCCGGGAGGATCGATCACGGCCGGCTTCGCGATCTACGACACGATGCAGTACGTCAAGCCCGACATCCAGACCATCTGCCTCGGGCAGGCGGCGTCATTCGCGGCGGTGCTGCTGGCGGCGGGGACGAAGGGGAAGCGCTTCGCACTTCCGAACTCGCGCGTGCTGATCCACCAGCCGTGGCTTCAGGGGCTCGGCGGGCAGGCGGCGGACATCGACATCCATGCGAAGGACATCATGCGGATGCGCCACCGCCTCAACGAGATTCTCGCCAGCCACACCGGGCAGCCGGTCGAGAAGATCGAGAAGGACACCGATCGCGACTACATCCTCGGCGCCTCGGAGGCCCGCGAGTACGGCCTGGTCGACCAGGTGATCGTCAAGCGCGAGTGAGCCCGCGGGACGGACAGGAGGACGCGGGCGCGGCACCGCAGGAATGCCATTCACCCGCGTTCAGTTCACTCTGTCGGCGTCCGCTCTTCTTGACACTGGCTCGAAGCGCGGACGAGAATTGAAGCGACCTCAAAGCGAGAAGGATCCTGTCCATGTCGAAGAAGGGGAACACCGGCGACGTACTGCGCTGCAGCTTCTGCAACAAGTCGCAGCGGGACGTGAAGAAACTGATTGCCGGACCCACGGTCTACATCTGCGACGAGTGCGTCGACATCTGCCTCGACATCATCGCCGAAGACCGGAAAGACGAGCCGGGCGCGCTGGAAGGCGCCGGGCATCTGCCGAAGCCGAAGGAGATCAAGGAGTTTCTCGACCTCTACGTCATCGGACAGGAGCGGGCGAAGAAGAAGCTCGCGGTCGCCGTCTACAACCACTACAAGCGGATCGACTACCACTCGCGCAACGCGCGGCAGGACGTCGAACTGCAGAAGTCGAACATTCTCCTGATCGGCCCGACCGGCACCGGCAAGACGCTGCTCGCGCAGACGCTGGCGCGGATGCTCTCGGTGCCGTTCACCATCGTCGACGCGACCACGCTCACCGAGGCGGGCTATGTCGGCGAGGACGTCGAAAACATCATCCTCAAGCTCTATCAGGCGGCGGGGAACGACAAGGAGAAGACCCAGCGCGGCATCGTCTACATCGACGAGGTCGACAAGATCTGCCGCAAGGGAGACAACCCGTCGATCACGCGCGACGTCTCCGGCGAGGGTGTGCAGCAGGCGCTGCTCAAGATTCTCGAGGGGACGGTCGCCAACGTTCCGCCGCAGGGAGGCCGGAAGCACCCGCACCAGGAGTTCATCCAGATCGACACGACGAACATCCTCTTCATCTGCGGCGGCGCGTTCGTCGGCCTGGAGAACGTCATCGAGCGCCGTCTGTCGCAGACCTCGATGGGCTTCGGCGCGAAGATCTCCTCGAAGAAGGAAAAGCGCACGGGCGAACTGCTCGCCCAGGTTCACCCCGAGGACCTGATCAAGTTCGGCCTCATTCCGGAGTTCGTCGGGCGGCTGCCCGTCGTGGCCACGCTCAATGAACTCGACAAGGGGGCGCTCATCGAGATTCTACGCGAGCCGAAGAACTCCCTCGTTCGCCAGTACCAGACGATCATGGGGTTCGAGAACGTCGAGCTGCGGTTCACCGACGACGCGCTCGAGGCCATCGCCGAGGAGGCGCTCAAGCGCAACGTCGGCGCTCGCGGCCTGAAGATCATCATCGAAGAGCTGATGCTGGAGATCATGTACACGATCCCCTCGCAGAACGCGATCTCCGAATGTGTGATCACCCGCGAGGTGGTCGAGAACCGCAGCCAGCCGATCACGCTGTACAAGAAGGCCGGATAGAGTCGCCGGGGCTGGAGGCGTACGAGGCGACCGAATCGGTCGCCTTTTTCATTTTCGCCTCCGCTCCTCCGCGCCTCGATCGCGGGAATGCAAACCCTCGCGAAATCGTAGACACTTGTGCAAATGAGCAAAACGATCCAGCTCCCTCTCGTCCCTCTGCGCGACATGGTGGTGTTTCCCTCGATGATGGCGCCGTTCGTCGTGGGGCGTCGCGCCTCGATTCTCGCGCTCGAAGCGACCCTGGCAACGGCGGACAAGCAGATCTTCCTGGCGACGCAGAAGGACCCGAAGATCGACGATCCGTCGATGGACGAGATCCACCGGGTCGGCGTGATCGCCACGGTGGTGCAGAACCTGAAGCTGCCGAATCAGAACGTGAAGGTGATGGTCGAGGGACTGACGCGGGCGCAGATCCTCTCGTCGCGGGAGACGGGCGGCTACGTCACGGTGGAAGTGGAGGAGATCGACTCGAAGTTCCCGGCCACTCCGGAAGTGTCGCAGTACATGCAGAAGCTCCTCGAGATCTTCGAGCAATACGCAAAGATGTCGCACCATCTGGCGTTCGAAGGGGTGATGTCGACGCTGAAGCTCGACGATCCCGACCGCTTCGCCGACACCCTCGCCTCGCACATCCTGATCACGACCAACGAGAAGCAGCAGCTTCTCGAGACGGCATCGGTTTACGAGCGGCTGCAGAAGCTGCAGGACTTCATCGAGATCGAGATCGAGAAGATCAACATCGACAAGCGCATCAACTCCAAGGTCAAGAAACAGATGGAGCGTGCGCAGAAGGAGTACTACCTCAACGAGAAGATCAAGGCCATCCATCAGGAGCTGGGGAGGAAGGACGATCGCTCGGACGAGATCGAGGAACTCCGGCAGAAGATCGAAGAAGCGGGCATGCCGAAGGAGACGAAGGAGAAGGCCCTGCAGGAGCTGAAGCGTCTCGAGGCGATGCCGGGCGTCTCCGCCGAGGCGACCGTTTCGCGGAACTACATCGAATGGCTCGTGTCGGTGCCCTGGAAGAAGGCGTCGAAGGAGATCAAGGACATCGAACTGGCCGAGCAGATCCTCAACGAGGACCATTTCGGCCTGGAGAAGGTGAAGGAACGCATTCTCGAGTTCCTCGCGGTGCGCCAGCTCGTCAAGCAGCCGAAGGGAACGATCCTCTGCTTCGTCGGGCCTCCGGGCGTCGGCAAGACCTCGCTCGCCAAGTCGATCGCCCGCGCCACCGGACGCAAGTTCGTCCGCCTCTCGTTGGGCGGCGTTCGCGACGAGGCCGAGATCCGCGGCCACCGGCGCACCTACATCGGCGCGTTCCCCGGACAGATCATTCAGCGGATGAAGAAGGCGGGAACGGTCAATCCGGTCTTCCTCCTCGACGAGGTGGACAAGATGTCGATGGACTTCCGCGGCGACCCGTCGGCGGCGCTGCTCGAGGTTCTCGATCCGGAGCAGAACAACGCCTTCGTCGACCACTATCTCGACGTCGAGTACGACCTGTCGAAAGTGATGTTCATCGCCACGGCGAACGTGACGCACACGATTCCGGCACCGCTGAAGGACCGGATGGAGATCATCCAGCTCTCCGGATACACGCACCTGGAGAAGCTCGCCATCGGGCGGCAGTTCCTCGTGCCGAAGCAGCGCGCCGAGCAGGGGCTGGAGGAGGCGAAGGTCGCATTCGACGACAGCGCGCTGGAAGAGCTGATCGAGTCCTACACGCGCGAGGCGGGGGTCCGCAATCTCGAGCGTGAGGTCGGATCGGTGCTCCGGAAGATCGCACGTCAGGTGCTGATCCAAGGAGGGGCGTTCGAGATCACGATCGACCGCGCGAAAGTGCGCGAACTCCTCGGCAAGCCGAAATTCCGTTCGCAGCAGATGCTCGACCGGAGCGAGATCGGCCTGGCCACGGGTCTGGCATGGACCGAGGTCGGCGGCGAGATGCTGACGACGGAAGTGGCGCTCTCGCGAGGCAAGGGGAACCTCACGCTCACCGGAAAACTCGGGGACGTGATGCAGGAGTCGGCGCGCGCGGCGCTCTCGTACGTCCGCTCGCGGGCGGAGATGTTCGGGCTCGATCCCGATTTCCACGCCTCGCTCGACATCCACATCCATGTGCCCGAGGGGGCCATTCCGAAGGACGGCCCCTCGGCGGGCATCACCATGGCGACGGCTCTGCTGTCGGCGGTGACGAAGATCCCGGTTCATCGCGATGTGGCGATGACCGGCGAGATCACCCTGCGCGGCAAAGTGCTGCCCGTCGGCGGCGTGAAGGACAAGATTCTCGCCGCGGCGCGCGCCGGCATCACGAAAGTGATCCTGCCCGCGGACAACGAGCGCGACCTCGAGGAGATCCCGGCCGACGTCCGCGAGAAGATGGAGTTTCACCTCGTCGAGTCGATGGACGAGGTGGTGACCGTCGCGCTCGACGGCACCATCGTCCCGCTCGCGGCGAAGGAAAAGCTCCCCGAGCCGGAGAAGGTCATCGGCGCGAGCGAACCGCCCGTCACGCACTGATGTGACGTGGCGTTGGAACCGGTCGTGCCCGCGTTAGGCGCGAGACGTCGGTCGCGTCTCGCGCCCGCCGCTTCGTGCCTGCCCGAGATGGCATGATCGTTTCATCGGATCCCGGCCGTAACGATTTTGTATCGCCGACCGGGTGTGCTTGACCGCCCCTGAGAATACGGGCACAATCTGATGCTGTTCAACCATCTGAAATAGCCTTCGCAGGATCCTCGAAGTCAGCACACCGGCTCTTGTAATCGAAACACGACGGTGACACCCAGCGCCGCGAGCGGCGCACGCGTTTACAAGCAGCGCTCATTTGGAAATCAAATCAGTCGAATTTCACCGGGCGGCGTACCAGGCCGGCGATTTTCCCCGTGACGAGCGTCCCCAGTTCGCAATGGTGGGGCGGTCCAATGTCGGGAAGTCGAGCCTGATCAACGCGGTCCTCAACCGAAAACAGATTGCTCGTGTGAGCCAGACACCGGGAAAGACGCAGGCCATTCACTTCTACCTGATCAACGGCAGGTTCTATCTCGTCGATCTCCCGGGTTACGGATACGCAAAGGTGCCGCGCAACGTGAGAAGTTCCTGGGGAGACCTGGTACGGGGATATCTGGACGGGCCGCATGCGCTCCGCCTGATCTTTCTCCTGCTCGACGTGCGGCGCGATCCGGCCGATCACGACCTGCAGATGCACGACTGGAGCAGGGCGGCGGGGATCGACGAGAGAGTCGTGCTGACGAAGAGCGACAAGCTGTCGAACAACGAACTGGCGAAGAGGCGGGCGGAGATCGCCCGCGAACTGGACGTCGCCCCCGACGCGCTCCTTGCGGTGTCGGCGGTGACCAGGCGAGGAATCGAAGACGTGCGGCGCGAGATCGCGTCGCGGCTGTAGACGAGGAATGACATGACACAGCACGAGCCCGAAAATGGAACGAGCACCGCAGTGACCGAAGCGCCCGAAGCGCCGCCGGTGGAGAAGCCGGAGAAGCCGAAGCGCGCCCCGCGCAGGAAGGCTGCCGAGAAAGCGGCGGCCGAAGAGGACGTCCCGGCCGAGGCCCCCGTGGAGGTCCGGGCGGAAGAGGCGCCCGCCGAGCCGGAGAAGGTGCAGGGTGACGAGATCGCCGAGGCCGCCGGTGTCAGGGGGGAGATCGGAAGCGACAACGGCAGGCGGGTGGCGCGGCGCGAGGCGCAGGCCTCGCAGCAGGCCGCCGAGACGATCGACATCCGTGTTCTCAAGGAGATGAAGCTTCCCGACCTGGCGAAGCTCGCCCGGGAGCTGGGGGTGGAGAACGCCACAGGGATGCGGAAGCAGGATCTGATCTTCTCGATCCTGCAGGCGCAGACCGAGCGGAGCGGGCTGATCTTCTCCGAAGGGGTGCTCGAGTGTCTTCCCGACGGGTTCGGGTTCCTTCGCGCTCCGGAGTACAACTATCTTCCCGGCCCGGATGACATCTACGTTTCACCGTCGCAGATCCGCCGCTTCGATCTCCGCACGGGCGACACGGTGTCGGGGCAGGTCCGGCCGCCGAAGGAAGGGGAGCGCTATTTCGCGCTCATCAAGGTCGAGGCGGTCAACTACGAGCATCCCGACGTCGCGCGCGAGAAGATCCTCTTCGACAATCTCACGCCGCTCTATCCCCAGCAGCGGATCCGGCTGGAAGTGCCGACGAACATGTCGTCGCGCGTGCTCGATCTGGTGGCGCCGATCGGCAAGGGGCAGCGCGGGCTGATCGTCGCGCCGCCGCGCACCGGCAAGACCATGCTGCTGCAGGCGATCGCGAACTCGATCACGACCAACCATCCCGAGATCACGTTGATCGTCCTGCTCATCGACGAGCGGCCCGAGGAAGTGACCGACATGCAGCGCTCGGTGAAGGGGGAGGTGATCTCCTCGACCTTCGACGAGCCGGCCTCGCGGCACGTGCAGGTGGCGGAGATGGTCATCGAGAAGGCCAAGCGGCTGGTCGAGCACAAGCGCGACGTGGTGATCCTTCTCGACTCGATCACCCGCCTGGCGCGCGCCTACAACACGGTCGTGCCGCCGTCGGGGAAGGTGCTCTCGGGCGGTGTCGATTCGAACGCGCTGCAGCGTCCGAAGCGATTCTTCGGATCGGCCCGCAACGTCGAGGAGGGGGGATCGCTGACGATCATCGCCACCGCGCTGATCGACACCGGCTCGCGCATGGACGACGTGATCTTCGAGGAGTTCAAGGGGACCGGCAACATGGAGGTCCATCTCGACCGCAAGCTCTCCGACAAGCGCGTCTTCCCTGCCATCGACATCAACAAATCGGGTACCCGCAAGGAAGAGCTTCTGCTGGAACGCAACGAGCTCAATCGCATCTGGGTCCTTCGCAAGGTCTTCTCGCCGCTGTCGACGGTCGAGTCGATGGAGCTGCTCATCGAGAAGCTCGAGAAGACGCGCACGAACGCGGAGTTCCTCAACGCGATGTCGTCGATGTAACAGAGGCGTGCCTACGGTTGCGGCCCGACGCGCTGGCGCGGGCCGCAGAACTCGTCGAACGCGACGCGCGCCACCTGTCCGGCGACGATCCTGACCGGACACGATCGCATCCCGTTCTCGGCGACGACGCGATAGGTCCCCGGCTCGAGGTGGACGCTGCCGAAGAAGCCGCTCCCGTCGGTGCGCGCCGTCCGCCGCGTTCCGGTGGCCGCATTCTCGATCGTGACCACCAGGCCGTCGGTGCCGGGGATCGTTCCCATCAGATGACCGGTGGCCGCGCGAATGCGGGGAGCGGGCGTCCGCTCGCCGAAGAGGGGAGGAAGGCCGGACTGCTCGAAGCGGATCCGTCCGTCCGCGCTCCAGCCGGTCAGCAGCGCCGAATAGAAGTCCTCGTCCGACAGCCTGGAGGAACTGAGGACCGCCCCCGGGCCGAGATGCTGGACCGCGGCGTTCGTGGATGCCAGCGAAAAGAAGATCATTCCGTGCGCCTGCGCGGCGCGTGCGCGGCGGGCCTGCCGCAGCATGGCCGGCACGGAGTTCATGAAGGTGCCGATGCCGATGACCGAGATCCGGCCGTGCTCGCGCGCGAGCTTCGCCGTGAACGCGCTCCAGTCGTCGAACTGTTTCTTCTGCTTCGGCAGCGTCTCGCGCTTGTAGGCCATCGGAGTGATCACGTCGAGCAGCCCCTCCTCGACCCAGCTCTTCCAGTCCTGAAAGACGCGCGCGTACGGCTCGGTGTTCTGGAATCCTCCGTTCGCCGCGGGGCCGTCGCCGTAGCAGATCACCGCTGCGGAGACCTTGATCGACGGGCGGATCGCCTTGACGTTCAGGTAGAGGCGGCGGACGAAGCTGGTGACCTGCTCGCGGCGCCAGTCGTTCCAGAGAGGGTCGCCGGGTGCGGGGGTGCCGCTCCGTCCGTAGCGTTCGTTGAAGCGGGCGATGCTCGTTTCGTTGTATCCGACGTTGACCCCTCCGCGGTCCTGCGGCGCTTCCGGGTAACGGATGCGGTCGAGGTGAATGCCGTCGAGGTCGTACTGCTCGACCAGGTGCGTGAGGACCTCGATGGTGTACGAGGCGGCGTCGGGATGGCCGAGGTCGATGTACCAGTCGTCGCCGAACCGGTAGCCATCGTACGAAGTTCCCTGCTGGTTCGGCGGAAGGGCGCGCGTCGCCCACTGTCTCCTGCCGCGATAGGGAGCCTTCGCCTTCGGGTCCCAGATGTGGCGGAGGAAGACGTGCTTCGGATCGGCCGGAAGTTTCACTCGCGGATCGTCGCGCGCGACCGCGCCGATGATGGCGAAGGCATGGACCTCGATGCCGCGTGCGTGGGCCTGCTCGATCAGATAGGCGAGCGGATCGAAGGTCGGCAGTCCCGTTTCGTCGGGTTCGCCGAAGCGCTCGATCTCCGGCAGCGGCTCGCGTCCTTCGAGGTACCACGAGTCGCCGCGCCGGCGCACCTGCATGAAGAGGGCGTTGACGTTGCTTTCGATGGCGGTGCGGACGATGCGATCGACGTCCGGGCGCGTGGCGAAGGGAGTGTGGAACGTCTCCACCCACCAGGCCCGATACTCGGCCGAAGGCTCTCCGGCGCCGGCAGACGGAACCAGCGCTGCTGCGAGGAGGGCCGCCAGGAACGTCCGCATCGGACAGCAAGTGTAGCCTGTCCTCGCCGGGGGTAGAATCGTCCCGAAGATCCCGCGCAGAAAAAGCATCCCGTGACCGGTCCGCAGTCACCCGCTTCGCACACGTCTCTCTCCGCCAGCGAACGACGGTCGATGGAGGAGAGGCGTCTGCGCGACGCCCTGCTGCACATCGCGCGCGATCGTGCGCTGCGCTCGGCGGACCTGCGCGAGGCGTTCGCGGTCGTCGCCGAGAGCGTGGCGGTGGCCCTCGACGCCGGGCGGGCCGGAATCTGGCTCCTTTCGGCCGATGGAACGACGCTGGCCTGTTCCACCCTGTGGGAACGCGGCGGCGGACGTCGCGCGTCCGGCGGAGAAATCACCGTCGCAGATCATCCGGACTACTTCGACGCCATCGACTCCGACCGCGCGATGGCCGTCTGCGAGGCCGCGAGTGATCCCCGCACGGCCGAACTGCACGCCACCTCTCTCGAGCCGAACGGCGTCACGTCGATGCTCGACGCCGCGGTGCGGCGCGGGGGGCGGCTCGCGGGGGTCCTCAGGGTCGAGCACAAAGGTGAGCCGCGGCATTGGACGAGTGAGGAGGCGATGTTTCTCGCCTCGGCCGCCGATTTGACCGCCGTCGCGCTCGAGGCGGCCGACCGCCGGCGCGTGGAAGACGCTCTCCGCCGCAGCGAGGAGCGTTACCGCGGGTTCATCGACCTGAGCGTGGAAGGGATCTGGCGTCTCGATGCCGATCCGCCGATCCCGGTCGATCTTCCCGTCGGCGAGCAGGTGCGCCGGATCATGTGCGAGGCGCGGTTTGCGGAGTGCAACCGGGCCTACGCACGGATGCACGGCCTGGACGACCGGAAGGAGATCGTCGGGAAGACGATGGCCGATCTCGTCCTGGAGGAGCGGTACGCCTCGCTGGTCGAATTCACGGTGCGCTCGGGCTATCGCGTGGCCGATCTCGAGATCGGACGTCACGATCAGTCGGGCAGGATGCGATGGTTCTCGCTGAACATTTCCGGAATCGTCCGGAACGGACTGCTGATCCACTTCTGGGGAGTTCAGCGCGAGATCACCGACCGGGTCAGGTACATCGAGGCTCTCGAGCATCGTGCCACGCACGATGCGTTGACGGACCTTCGGAACCGCGCGTGGCTCCTCCGGCAGCTCGAGGAACTCGAAACGCGCGGACCGGCGGCCGGCGTCGCGGCTCTGCTCCTGCTCGATCTCGACGGGTTCCGCGAGGTCAACGACGCCCTCAGTCACGAGGCGGGCGACATCCTCCTGCGCGCGGTGGCCGACCGGCTGCGTGCCATCGGGGAGAAGCAGCGCATCGCCGTCGCGCGATTCGGCGGTGACGAATTCGGGTTTCTGATGGAAAGCGCGCGCGATGCGGTCCACGTCGCCGGCGTGGCCGAGGCGATTCTCGAGACGCTCCGCGCCCCGTTCGACGTCGGCGGGATCCGGCTCGAACTCGGAGGCAGCATCGGCATCGCCCTCTTTCCTTCCGATGCTGCCGACGGATGCACGCTCCTCCGTCGCGCGGAAATCGCGATGTACACGGCCAAGGGTGAGCTTCGCAAGTACGACTTCTACAGCCCCGCGCGCGACCCGCACGACTCGGAGCGTCTGGCACTCGTGGCGGGCCTCGGCGCGGCGATCCGGCAGCGGGAGTTCGTCCTCTATTACCAGCCGAAGATCGATCTGCGCGACGACAGCCTCTCGGGTTTCGAGGCCCTCGTCCGCTGGCACCATCCGAAGCGGGGTGTCGTCCTGCCGGCCGATTTCATTTCGTGGGCGGAGAAGAGCGATCTGATCCGCCCCTTCACCTCGAACCTCCTCGAACAGGGAATCGCCCGGCTCTCCGAATGGAACCGCCGCGGCATGAAAGCGACGCTCGCGATCAATCTCTCGCCGCGGAACCTTCTCGACGAGCGGGTGGCCGAGGAGATCCGGCAGCTCCTGCGGACCTACGACGTCGCCCCGGGATCGTTCCTCGTCGAGATCACCGAAAGCAGCATGATGTCGGACCCCGAGCGCGCGCTCGACACGATCCGCCGGATCGACGATCTCGGCGTGCGGCTGTCGATCGACGACTTCGGCACCGGCTACTCTTCGCTCGCCTATCTGAAGCGGCTCCCGGTCGACGAGCTGAAGATAGACATCTCCTTCGTCACGCACATGCTGAGAAACCCGAGCGACAGGACGATCGTCCGTGCCACGATCGATCTCGCGCACAACCTCGGTTTCGTCGTGACGGCAGAGGGGGTCGAGGACGAGGCGACGCTCGAGGAACTCCGGCGCATGCAGTGCGATTACGCGCAGGGATACTTCCTCGGCCGTCCGATGCCGTGCGAGGCGCTGGAGAACTGGCTGGCGCGTCGTGCCGGAACGACGACCGCCAGGCCGGAGATCGAGTCGGAGCCGATGGAGGGGTACACCCTCTTCGTCTATCGCGGCGCCTTCACCGACTCCGCGCTGCACGCTCTCGCCGGCCGGCTGATCGACGACTCCCGCGGATCCGCGAACCGGCGCGTGATGGTCGACCTCACCGAAAGCGTCGGTGTGGCCGACGACTTCGGAATCGCCGCCCGCTTCGAGCTCGCCGAGCGCTTCGCGCGGCAGTGGCCGCGAGACGTGCGGCTCGCGATTCTCGGGCACGAGGGCCAGGACGATCCGGGGCGCATCTGGGAACTGGCCGCGGTGAACCGCGGGCTCGACGCCAGGATCTTCTTCGACCGCGAGGCGGCCACCGCCTGGCTGCTCGCATGAGGCGCTTGAGAATCGGTGCCTCACGTCCCAGAATGAAACGGATGGGAAGGGTGTGCGCGGCGCGGCGGTTCCGGCCTGAATTCTCAAACCCTCTTTCGGCGTTCTGATTCTCCGATGGCGAAACGCTCCTGGATCAAGGACTTTCTCTGGCGGCACTCCGCGGGCATCGCGTTCACGGTGATGCTCGTGTTCGTCGCGTTCATCGGATTCGTCGGCTACACCTACGTCGTCATCACGAAGAAATTCGACTCGAGCCGGCGCTGGGACCTGCCGAGCCGGGTCTACTCCGACGCCACGCCGATCATCCCCGGCATGACGTACCCCCGGCAGCTCCTCGAGCCGAAGCTCAACCATGTTGGTTACCACGAAGTGGGCGGCCGGCCGCAGAACCCGGGCGAGTACCGGTACACCGGCGGCCGTCTCGAGATCTATCTGCAGAACTTCGCGTATCCCGACATGGAGTTTCGCGCCATGCCGGTGGCGATCGACTTCGACGGTGCGACCGTGCGCGCGGTGCGGCGGCTCGACGACGGCGGCTCGCTGCGCGGCGTCCGCATCGAGCCGGAGCTGATCACCTCGATTTACGACAATGAAATGGAGGACCGCGTTCCGGTGGCGCTCAGCGCGGTGCCGAAGGTCGTCGTCGACGCGATCATCGCCACCGAGGACAGGAGCTTTCGCGAACACGAAGGGATTTCGATTCGCGGGATCCTTCGCGCGCTGTGGACGAACATCGAGCAGGGGGCCGTGCGTCAGGGGGGCTCGACGCTCACGCAGCAGCTCGTGAAGAACCTCTACCTCAGTCCGGCGCGTACGCCGCAGCGGAAGGCGGTCGAGGCGCTCATGGCGATCCTGCTCGAGGCGCGGTACACCAAGGACGAGATCCTCGAGTCGTATCTCAACGAGATCTACCTCGGGCAGAACGGAGCGGTACAGATCATCGGCGTCGAGCAGGCCTCGCAGGTCTACTTCGGCAAGCACGTGACCTACCTGACGCTCCCCGAGGCGGCGACGCTGGCGGGACTGATTCGTTCGCCGAACGCACTCTCGCCCCTGAGGCACCCCGAACGGGCGAAAAAACGCCGCGACATCGTCCTGGGCCTGATGCTGGACCAGGAGATGATCACGCGGGAGCAGTACGAGGAAGCGATCGCCTCTCCGCTGAGCGTGACGAAGTTTCCGAAGACCTCGCGCAGCGCGCCGTTCTTCGTCGACTTCGTGATGAAGCAGCTCCGCGAGACCTATCCCGAGACGCAGCTCAGGACCGAGGGGCTGCGGATCTTCACCACCCTCGACACCATCATGCAGCGGTCGGCCGAGCACGCCCTCGACAGCGGGGTGGCGAAACTGACGCGGCAGTACGCGCACATCCGCAAGTCGGAGGTGCCGCTCGAAGGAGTGGTCCTGACCATCCAGCCGGGGACCGGATACGTGAAGGCGCTCGTCGGGGGGCGGAACTACTCGAAGACGCAGTTCAACCGCGCCATCCAGGCGAAGCGGCAGCCGGGATCGCTCTTCAAGCCGTTCGTCTACGCCACGGCGATGGACCCGGCGCGCAGGGAGCAGGCGCTCACCGCGGCGACCGTGCTGGAGGACTCTCCGATCAGCGTGCGGGCGGGAGCGGCGGTCTGGCAGCCGAAGAACTACGACAACCGCTTTCACGGAAGGGTGAGCGTGCGCGAGGCGCTGGCGCATTCGTACAACATCCCGGTGGTCCGCGCGGCGATCGAGGCGGGGATGCCGAACGTGATCCGGACGGCATCGACGATCGGCATCGAGAGCCGCCTC
>DATLYG010000031.1:0-3242 GCA_035574985.1 Thermoanaerobaculia bacterium
CGCTGAGCATCCGGCCCGCCGAGCCGCACGGCACGCATCTGACCGTCATCGTTCCCGCACCCCGGGAGGGCGGCGTATGCGCATCCTGATCGTCGAGGACCATGAGATCGTCCGCCGCGGTCTGAAGCAGCTCCTGACCGAAGCCTTCGCGGACGCCGGCTTCGAGGAGGCGGCCACGGTTCCCGAGGCGCGACAGAAGCTCGTGGGCGACGGGTGGGACCTGCTGCTGCTCGACATCAATCTCATGGGGGGGAGCGGGCTGGAACTTCTGGCCGAGGTGAAGAAGACCCGCCCCTCGCTGCCGGTGCTGATGCTGAGCGCCTATCCCGAAAAGGAGTACGCCATTCGCTCCCTCAGGATGGGGGCCTCCGGCTACCTGACGAAGACGAGCCTGGCCGAGGAGATGGTCCGTGCGGTGCGGAAGGTCGTCGGGGGCGGCAGGTATGTCAGCGCCACGCTGGCGGAGACGCTGGCCGAGGTGGTCGGGAACCCGCAACCGGGGCCGCCGCACGAGACGCTCTCCCCTCGTGAGCTGGAGGTGCTCCGGCAGGTCGCGCTGGGAAAGACGCTGAAGGAAATCGCCGCAGACCTTTCGCTGAGTGAAAAAACGATCGCCACCTACCGGGCGCGCATCTCCGAAAAGCTGGGCATCTCGACCAACGTCGAACTCACGCGCTACGCACTCAAGCACCGACTGGTGGAGTGAGACCGAGTCTTTTCGGCCCGCACCCGGAGTGAGACGGCAAAGGACCGCCCGGAAATCCGCAACGCGCCCCCCGGCACTTCGCGCACTTCCCGGCGCGGCCGCTCCGCATGTCAGAATCAGTCGCGGGCGGCAGTGCGGATTTCTCCTCACGCAAACTTTGCTGTCGAATTTTCCTCCTATGCAATATCTGTGTAAAGGCGTAGGTAATTGACCCTACACATCGTTCAGGGTTTCGCCCTCTGACGAAAACCGCGTTCCGCTGCGACAGTGTGAGCGTGACCCGGACGGCGGACCGTCTTCTTCGGCTTCTGATCATCTACGACGAGATCCCTCTGGCCTGGCGGGTTCGCGTCCTGCTGGAGGAGTCAGCCGCGGCCGCGATCGTCGGCGAGGCGTTCTCGGCCGCCTCCGCCCTCACTCTCCTCCGGAAGCGGCATCCCGACGCCGCGCTGGTCGACCTCGAGTTCGGCGACGGCACCGAAGCCTTCACGCTCATCTACGAGATGAAGCGGCTCCGCCCCTCGCTGGCGATCGTGGTCCTCTCCTGCATTGCCCTTCCGGCATTCGAGAAAAGCTGCATCGCCCTCGGCGCCGACGTCGTTCTCGACAAATTCCGGGACATGGAGCGCCTGCCCGAAGTGCTGAACCGACTGCCACGCCGCGCTCGGCTCATCGGGGAATCGAGATGATCGCCACACCGTTCCGCGCCACCGGTTTCTCCGGGATTCCCCTCCGCCTCCTTGTCGGGCGCGACACGTCCGGGAACCCGCTTCCGGTCGGCAGCGAACTCGAGGCCGCCGGATACGACGCGACGCTCCGCAATCTCGGATCGGGAGAAGTCGCGGCCGAAGAGTGGGACGGCATCGTCTGCGAATCGCTCGAAGCGGCCAGACGAGTCCTAGCGCTCCCCGGCATGAGGCTCCCGGTGATCGCGATCTGCGGAACGGCCGCCGAGGCGGCGGAAGCGGAAGCCGCGGGTGCCGGCGGCAGCGTGCCCCGGAACGACCTCCGCCGCCTCGCGGTGGTGGTCGCTCATGCGGTGGCGGAGGCGAAGATCGGGCGCGTGCTCGACACGACGGAACGGGAGCTGGCCGAGCGCGACCGGAGCTACCGGCTGCTCTTCGACCGGGCCGCCGACGGCATCGTCATCTGGCATGAAGACGGGCGGGTGCTCGACGTCAACCCGGTGTTCTGCGAACTGACGGGGTACGACCGCGCCGAGTGCCTCCGGCTCGACATCACGCGGTTCATTCCGCCGTCGGACCTGGAACGGGAGCCGGTGGGGGGCGCGGAGCTGCGCGCGGGCAAGCGGAAGTTCCGCAAGCGCCGCCTCCTCCGCAGAAATGGAGAAACATTTTCCGTGGAGATTGCCTCGCGCAAGCTGAAGGGATCCGCGTACATCTCCATCGTGCGCGACATCACCGCGCGCGAGGCGGCCGAGCGGACGATCCGCTATCAGCTCTCGCTCCTGCAGGCCACTCTCGAGGCGACCAGGGACGGAATCGCGGTCGTCGACCGCGACGACAAACTCGCGGCCTGGAACCGGCGGACGGCCGCGACCTTCGGCCTCGGCGAGGAAGAGTTCCGCGCCGGCGACTCCCGGCGCGTCTTCGCCCGCATGGCCGAACGCGTCACCGAACCGGCGCTTTTCGCGGCCGTCCTCGCGCAGTCGGGCGAGAAAGCGCACCTCCGCTTGTCGGGCATTCTGCAGACCCTCGACGGCCGGACCATCGAGTACAGCCGCTCGCCGCAGCGACTCGGTGGCGAGATCATCGGGCGCGTCTGGTCGTTCCACGACGTCACGACCCGGAAGCACGCCGTCGAAGCCCTTCTCGCGAGCGAGAAGAAGTACCGGTCGATCGTCGAGAACATCCCCGAAGCGATCGTGGTCATCGACCGGGCCGGCCGCATCCGCTACGTCACACCCAACTGCCTTCCCATCTCGGGCTACACGGCCGAGGAATGGATGGCCATGTCCGACGCGCAGCGGGCCGCCACCGCTCACCCGGAGGACCTCCCCGCCCTCCGGCGCGCGTTCGCGGCGCTCTTCGAACAGGGAGTGCGGTATGACGTCGAGTACCGCTGCCGCCACCGCGACGGACGCTGGATCTGGATTCACGCGCGGGGGTTGCGCACCTATGAGCACGAGGGAGTCCTCTGCGCCGACATGATCGTCAGCGACATCACGTCGCGCAGGAAAGCCGACCTTGCCCTGCGGGAAATGGCGGCCGTGCTCGAGAACGCGGTCGAAGGAATCGCGCGCGCCGACAGGGCCGGAATCTGCGTGCATGCCAACGCGGCCTGCGCGGCCATGCTCGGCCGGAAACCGCGCGACATCATCGGGCAGCAGTGGATGGCGGCCGTCCATCCGGACGATCGGGAGCGCGTCACCGAAGGTCACCGCAGCATGCTCGCCGGTCAAAAGCGCGAGATGGAGATTCGAGCGCTGGCGGCCGACGGCTCGCTTCGCAATCTGCGTTTGCTCCTCATCCCCCTCCGCGACGAGGCGGGAGAGCCCGCAGGGCACTACTGCTTC
>DATLYG010000032.1:0-6923 GCA_035574985.1 Thermoanaerobaculia bacterium
GGTCTGAGGCGGGGGGCGAGGCACGGGGGGCGACCCTTCGCGCCCCGCGGCCCGTCATCTGCTAGGATGCGCCGGCCGTACCCGGCTACTCGGAGGACCCCAGGTGAACATCGCAGTCATCGGCACAGGCTACGTAGGCCTCGTCACCGGTGCCGGACTCGCCGACTTCGGCAACGACGTCGTCTGCGTCGACATCGACGTCGCCAAGATCGAAGCGCTGCGCAACGGCCAGATCCCGATCTACGAACCCGGCCTCGACAAACTCGTTCAGAAGAACGTCGAGGAGGGGCGTCTCCGCTTCACCACCGACCTCGCCGAGGCGATCCGCGCGGCGCGCGCGATTTTCATCGCCGTCGGAACGCCGCCGAAACCGGACGGTTCGGCCGATCTCCGCTACGTCGAAGACGTGGCCCGGACGATCGCGAAGCACATGAATGGATCGAAGCTCGTCATCACCAAGTCGACGGTGCCGATCGGAACGGGGAGAATGATCGAGAAGATCCTCGAGGAGGCGGGCAACGGACATCGCGGCCTCGTGGTGTCGAATCCGGAGTTCCTCCGGGAAGGCTCGGCCATCGAGGACTTCATGCGTCCCGACCGCGTGGTGATCGGCGCCTCCGACCCGGAGGCCGTCGCGCTGATGAAGGAGATCTACGCGCCGCTGCACTCGCTGGAAATCCCTTTCGTGGTGACGAACGTCGAGTCGTCGGAGCTGATCAAGTACGCGGCGAACGGCTTTCTGGCGACGAAGATCTCGTTCATCAACGAGATCGCGGTCCTCTGCGAGCTGATGGGCGGCGACGTCCAGGATGTCGCCCGCGGCATCGGCCTCGATACGCGCATCGGCCCGAAGTTCCTCCAGGCCGGCCCCGGTTTCGGCGGTTCCTGCTTTCCGAAGGACACCTCGGCGATGGCCGACATCGCCCGCCGCCACGGTTACGAGTTCCAGATCATCGAGGCGGTGCTGCGCGTGAACGCGGCCATCAAGCAGCGGATGGTGGAGAAAATCGCGGCCGCTCTCGATGGAGACGTCGCCGGTCGCACCGTCGCTCTGCTCGGCCTGGCCTTCAAGCCGGAAACGGACGACATGCGCGACTCTCCGACGATTCCCATCATCGAGGGACTGCAGGCCCTCGGAGCGACGATCCGCGCCTATGACCCTCAGGCCATGAAGAACGCCGGCGCGATGTTCCGCGATGTGACGTTCTGCCACGACGCGTACGAGACCGCCGCCGGCGCCGACGTCCTCGTCATCGCCACCGAGTGGAACGAGTTCCGCGCGCTCAATCTCGACCGCATTCGCAAGGCCCTCCGTCAGCCGCTGATCGTCGATCTCCGCAACGTCTACGACCCGCAGCGCATGGCCGCGGAGGGCTTCCGCTACCTCTCCGTCGGCCGCGGTGAGGACGTTCGCCGGAGGGCGCTGGTCTGATGGGCCGGGCGGTCATCACGGGCGGCGCCGGCTTCCTCGGATCGCACCTCTGCGACCTCTTCCTCGAGCGCGGTCACGAAGTGGTCTGCATCGACAACCTCATCACCGGCTCGCTGAAGAACATCCGGCATCTCTTCGGCCGCGACGGCTTCACCTTCGTCAAGCACGATGTCACGAACTACATCTATGTCGAGCACGACGTCGACTACGTCCTCCACTTCGCCTCGCCCGCCAGCCCGATCGACTATCTCGAGAAACCGATCCAGACGCTGAAGGTCGGCTCTCTCGGCACGCACAAGACGCTGGGGCTGGCCAAGGACAAGGGGGCGCGCTACCTGCTCGCCTCGACCTCGGAGGTCTACGGAGATCCGCTGGTGCATCCCCAGAAGGAGGACTACTGGGGGAACGTCAACCCGGTCGGTCCCCGCGGCGTCTACGACGAGGCGAAGCGCTTCGCCGAGGCGATGACGATGGCCTATCACCGCTTCCACGGCGTCGACACGAGGATCGTCCGGATCTTCAATACCTACGGCGAACGGATGCGCCTCAACGACGGCCGCGTCGTCCCGGCATTCATCTCGCAGGCGCTGCGGAACGAGCCGATGACGGTCTTCGGCGACGGCTCGCAGACGCGGTCGTTCTGCTACGTCTCCGATCTGGTCGACGGCATCTACCGGCTGCTGATGTCGGACGAGGTGAATCCGGTGAACATCGGGAACCCCGCGGAGATGACGGTGTTGCAGTTCGCACAGGAGATCAGGCGCCTGACCGGTACGACCGCTCCCATCGAGTTCCGGCCGCTGCCGGAGGACGACCCGAAGATCCGCCGCCCCGACATCACCCGCGCCAGGACGCTGCTCGGATGGGAGCCGCGCGTTCCGCTCGACGAAGGCCTGAAGCGAACCATCGACTACTTCCGCGACGCTCTCGGCTCCCAGCTCACGGGGAGCAGGGACATCGCCGGGAGCTGAGAGCGAAGTCATGAGTGCACGGACATGGGCGCGGGAGATCCGCGTTCTCCTCGAATTCGCCGCCGGCTTCTGCGCGACGATCTTCTTCCATCAGCCGATGCTCTGGCTGCTGCGCGTGGCCGGACTGACGTCGCGCGCTCCCTTCGACATGAAGCCGGTGGCTCCGCTGGGCGTGCCGGCCGTCGTCTCGCTGGCGTTCTGGGGCGGGATCTGGGGACTCGTCATGATTCCGGCGATCGCGCGCGTGCGCAACGAGGCCGCCTACTGGGTCGCGGCGCTTCTGTTCGGCGCCATCCTGCCGACCCTCGTGGCCGGTTTCGTCGTCGCTCCCCTCAAGGGGCAGCCACTCGCCGGAGGGGGCGATCCGAAGACGATCATGGCCGGAATGCTCATCAACGGGGCGTGGGGCGTGGGGTCGGCCCTCCTGTTCCGTTTCTTCGCCCGGTCGAAATAGCCACGCAGCGCTTGCTTTCAGCGGAGGGATACCGAATACTGGAGTGCAGAAACCGGGGCTCTTGGGTGAGTGTGATGCTGCTGGGAAAGAGAGCAATCGGGCGCTCTGAGGCGCCGCGACCCGCGTGATGCCGGCGACGCTCCCCGTTTCGGTCGCCGCCCTGCACTTCATTGGACCGCTTGCGGTCACTCTCCTCCTTTTCTCGATTCAACGGAAATACGCGAAGGACTACCTCCTTCAGTGGACGCGCAGCTTCGTCGCGCTGACGCTGTTCCAGCTCGCGAACGGCGTCCACACCGTCGCCCGGGAGGCGGCGGTGGAACCGAACCGGCTAATGCTGCTCGTCGTGTCGGCGATCGGCGGGGCGGCGGCCTATCTGCAGCTCGGCTGGCTGATCTGGGGTGGGTTCGAACTCGCCCGGCACAAGCCGATCAAGCTGCACGACTCGCGGCGCCTGATGATCGTGCTCGTCTCGATCGGGGTCCTCTCCGGGGTCATCCCGTTCCTCGTGCCGCGCGACCCGACGATGCACCTCTTCCTCTACATCGGCGTCCACTCCGCTGCGGCGGCGGGGACGTTCGTTCTCTGCGGGATCGGAGTGCGGCGGTTCCGCGGGGAGGGGTTCCTCATGCCGGCCATCGCCCTGATCGCCACCGGCGTGCTGCAGGCGGTGGAATTCGCGCTGATCGTCAGGAGTCTCGTCGATCGCTCGCCGCCTCCGAACGGAGTTCTGACGATCCTCGGTTTCATCACCAGCGCCGTCATCGCCCTGGGGATCATCATGGCGGTGCTCGAGGACGAGCGGGAGGCGTCGGCGCACGCCGCCTCGCAGGTCGAGCATCTTGCCTACCACGACACCCTCACCGGGCTGGCGAACCGCGCACTCTTCGCCGACCGGCTGCTGGTCGCGCTGACGCACGCCCAGCGGCACCGCTACAAGCTGGCGGTGTTTTTTCTCGACATCGACCGCTTCAAGCAGATCAACGATTCGCTCGGCCACACCGTCGGCGACCGGCTTCTGCGGATCGTTTCGACGCGCATCCGGAACACGATCCGCGAGGAGGACACCGTCGCGCGCTTCGGCGGCGACGAATTCACCATCCTCATCCACATCATCGGCAAGATCGAAGACGCCGGCAAGATCGCGCAGAAGATCCTCGACGCACTGAAGGTCCCGATCGTCATCGACGACCGGGAGTTCGTCATCACCAGCAGCATCGGCATCTCGATCTATCCCGTCGACGGGACCGACGGCGAGACCCTCATCCGCAACGCCGACACGGCGATGTACCGCGCCAAAGAGTCGGGGCGGAACACGTACCAGTTCTACGCCGCGACGATGAACCACAAGGCGCTGGAGGCGCTCGAACTGGAGAACGGACTCCGCCGCGCTCTCGAACAGAATGAACTCGTCCTCTACTACCAGCCGCTCGTCGACGTTTCCTCCGGCACGGTGTTCGGCCTCGAGGCGCTGCTCCGGTGGAAGCATCCCCACTTCGGGCTGCTGGGTCCGGACCGTTTCATCACCACCGCCGAGCAGTCGGGCCTGATCGTGCCGATCGGCCGCTGGGTCCTTCACGAGGCCTGCCGCCAGGCGAAGGAGTGGCAGAGGCGGGGCCGCCCGATGCTGGTGGCCGTCAATCTCTCCGCACGACAGTTCCAGGAACCCGATCTGGCCAGGCAGGTGCGGGAGGCGCTCGAGGCGGCGGGCCTGCAACCGCACTTCCTCGAGCTGGAGATCACCGAAGGCAATGCCATGCAGGACGTGGAGAAAGCGATCCAGACGCTGCGGCAGCTCAAGGGCCTCGGCGTGCGCATCGCGATCGACGACTTCGGCACCGGCTACTCGTGCCTCAACTACCTCAAGCAGTTCCCGATCGACACGCTCAAGCTCGATCAGTCGTTCGTGCGCGACATCACCGCTCCGGAGGACGCCCAGATCGCGCTGGGCGTGATCGCGCTCGCGCACAGCCTGAAGCTGAAAGTGATCGCCGAAGGTGTGGAGACCCTCGGGCAGCTCACGTTTCTCCGCGAGCACGCCTGCGACCGTCTGCAGGGCTACCTCTTCAGCCGCCCGATGCCCGCCGAGAACTTCGAGCGCTTCATGGCCCAGAAAGACGCCCTGAAAATCGCCTAGTCGCGGTGGAGCGGGCCTTTTTGCGGTGCCGAGCGGCCGGATGCGACGCGCCGCGACGCAGGCGATGCGCATCTCCCACGGCCAGGGCAGGACCTTGATGGCTTCGCCTCGGACCGACGAGATGAAGCGGCGGGGGACGCCGCTGACGTTGGGAGGATTGCGATGTCCCGGCGGCGACGCGGCTGTGGAGAATCGACGATCGCGTTACGATGTCCGTCGATTGCAATCGGAGGGCGCTTCGGCATGAACCGCAGGATTTTCGTCGTGGCGGCAGCCATTTCGATTATCGCGGCCGCGACTTCGGCTGCGACGCATCAGGTGAGAGTGAATGCTGACGGCTCCTTCTCCCCGGCAACCCTCCAGATCAGGCAGGGAGACACGATCGAGTGGCTGCTCAGCAGCCCGGCCGATTCGGTCATTCCCATCAACTGGGACGGCTCATCCTCGGCCTACTGCACGTCGGTTCGGCCGTACTCCTCCGGCGATCCCGCGGAGTTCACCGGACCGATGATTCAGGCGCCTTCGGGCATCTACGTCATCAGCCCCCTCGAACTTGGATACGTCATCGAACCGGCGAAGAGCAAGTGCGCTTCGGGACTGACGCCGAAAACGACCGTCGGCGCGGAAATGCTCTGTCGCGGCGGGCTCAAAGGGGCCACCATGGATGCAACCTGGCAGGATCCCGCCCTCGACGGCGTCTTCATTCGCCTTCTGTGGAAGGACGTGCAGATCGCGCCCGGCACCACCGACGCGAGTTTCGACTTCACGGTACTCGACCGGGAAATCGCAAGGGCCGTTGCGAACGGGAAGTTCTACAGTATCGGGATCAAGGCGGGGGACGACGGAACGCCGTCGTGGCTTTTCACGAATGGCGTCACGGCGCTGCAGCTTCAGGACAGCGGCAGCGACGGGAACGAGCCGGGCTGCGGCGCGCGGATGACGTTGGGCAGTCCGACGCAGGCCGCCTACCAGAATCATTACTTCGACATGCTGCGGAAAGTCGCCGCCCGCATCCGCTCGCGTGCCGACTGGTATCGCGCCCTCGCGTACGTCAAGCCCTCCGGCGCCAATCTCTTCACGCACGAGAACCGCTTGCCGAAGCGCTGTGAGACGGGATGCGTCTGCAACTCGCAGATCTTCGCGCAGAACGGATATCGCCCTTCCGGTCTCTATGCGTTCTATCAGCAGCAGACGAATCTCATGGCCGCCGAGTTTCCCGGCAAGACGATGAGCTACATGCTCATTCAGGACGGGTTCCCGCGGATCAACGAGGCGGGCGACTACGAGCGGAGCGACGGCACGTCATCGGGCGGTTCGCTTCCCGGCGGGACGGAGCAGACCCAGACGATCCTCAACAACGGGCAGGCCGCGCACGGCATCCGCTTCGCGGTCCAGCACAACGGACTGAAGGGAAAGCGGACGGACGGCTGCCTTGGCAACGTCAATGCGCCCGGCTGTCCGAACCGGTGGGTCCTGCAAGAAGGGCTCGAAGGGCAGGTCACCGGCTGGCAGACCAGCAACGAGTCGGAGGTGGGCGATCCCGCCGCCGTCGACTCGACGCTGCTGAATGCGCTGGCGAACTCGCAGGGGATCTTTGTCGAGCTGTACGAAGAGCGCTTCTGGGAAAGCGTCCGCCAGCCGAGCGGTGTGATCAGTCCCGCTCCGGCCGGATCGGGGCGAACGATGGCGCAGTGGTCGGCCGAATTTCACAATCGCCGCCGCACACTCTTCCCGTCGTTAGGCGATCCGCGGCCGACGGTCCATCGCTTCACCTTCACGACCACCGGCACGTTCCACTACATCCACGGTTCCAGGTGCGGTGTCGGGAACGCGACGCCGGGAACGATCGTGGTGCAGCCGGCGACGACGACAACCCCGGCTCGCCGCCGCGCCGCCGGACATTAGGATCTCCCGGTTGTAGAGGGTGTC
>DATLYG010000033.1:0-10344 GCA_035574985.1 Thermoanaerobaculia bacterium
TGCCGACGCCCTCGACCGAGCGCACCGCAGCAGCGTCGTCCATCGCGATCTGAAGCCGGCGAACATCATGCTGACGCGGAGCGGCGCGAAGCTGCTCGACTTCGGACTGGCGAAGAACGTCGCCGTCGCGGCGCTTCCCGACGCGTCGACGGCACACCAGCCGCTCACGGAGGAAGGGACGATCCTCGGCACCTTCCACTACATGGCCCCGGAGATCCTCGAAGGGCTCGACGCCGATCCGCGCAGCGACATCTTCTCGCTCGGCGCGGTGCTGTACGAGATGGTGACCGGCCGGCACGCGTTCGAAGGAAAGACGAAAGCCTCGCTCATCGCCTCGGTGATCACCGCCGATCCGCGGCCGATCGCCGACCTGCAGCCGCTCACGCCTCCGGTCCTGGAGCATGTGATCCGGCGATGCCTCGAGAAGAATCCCGACAACCGCTGGCAGTCGGCGCGGGACATTGCGGAGGAGCTGCGGTGGGTCTCCGCGTCGGGATCGCATCCCGCAATCGCTCGGCCGGAGATTCCGGTGCGGCGCAGGGGCGTCTGGCCCGCGGCCGCGGCGGTCGCCGCGCTGCTGCTGGTGGTGACCGGAACCGCGTGGGTCACATGGCGCTCGCGAACGCCGCCGCGTGTGGTCGAGGCGGCGATTCCGACCGAGGGGAACAGCGGGCTCGAGTACTTCTCCGGACCTCCCGCGCTGGCGCCCGACGGATCGATGCTCGCCTATGCCGCGCGCGATGCGGAAGGGCGGAGGATGCTGTGGGTGAGGGCGATCGACGAGGGCCCGGCGCGGGCGGTGCCGGGAACGCTCGATGCGGAAGCTCCATTCTGGTCGCCGGACGGCCGGTATCTCGCCTTCACCGCCGATCGCATCCTCAAGAAGGTCGCAGTCGAGGGGGGAGAGCCCGAGGTGCTGGCGCGCGTGCATCCTTCGGGAGGGAGCTGGAACCGCGACGGCGTGATTCTCTTCTCGAGCCGCGGCGGAGGGGCGATCCACCGGATGTCGTCGTCGGGCGGCGAATCGCGTCCGGTGACGAATCCCGCAGCGATGAGGCATCGCGCACACCAGTGGCCTTTCTTCCTGCCCGATGGCAGGCGCTTTCTGTTCGTCGCTCTTCCGGAAGGGCGCGATGCCGTGCGGCGTCAGGAATTGTTCATGGCGTCGATCGATGGGGGAGAAGCGCCGCGGGCGATCGGGCGCGCGGAGTCGAATGCGATATGGGTCGAACCGGGCTACCTCCTGTTCGTCCGCGACGGCCTGCTGCGCGCCCAGCGCTTCGACGCCCGGCGCGGCGTCCCGAAAGGGGAGCCGGTGTCGCTGACTCCCGTGCAGCAATACACCTGGAACTCGTCTGCGTACTTCACGGCGTCGAACGACGGGCTGCTCGTCTTTCAGCCGCGCGGCAGCGTGGAGACCTCGGAACTGCTGCTGAAGAACCGGAGCGGCGAAGTGGTCGCGCGATTCGGCGAGCCGGCCTACTACTTCACTCCGAGCCTCTCGCCTGATGGAAAGCGGGTCGCGGTCGACCGCAGCGACGCGAACGGGGACGGAGACATCTGGATCCTCGACGCCGGGGGAAAGGCCGCGTCGCGATTCACCTTCGACGCGCGGAACGAGACCGCTCCTGTCTGGTCGCCCGACGGGCGCGAGATTGCGTTCACCATGAACCGGGCCGGCACGACGGGGGGAGCCTACCGCAAGCGCATCGGGGGCGGCGCGACCGAAGTCCTGCTCGACGATCCTGCCACCAACGAGGCGCCGGTCGACTGGTCTCCGGACGGGAAGTGGGTGGCATTGATCCGCTATGCGTTTCTGCAGCGGACCGCGGGCGATGTCGCCGCCGTGGCGGTGTCCGACGGAACGGTGGTCGAGATCTCGACGACTCCGGCCGATGAAGGATGGCCGCAATTCTCGCCCGATGGACGGTGGATCGTGTACCACTCCGACGAGAGCGGCCGGTACGAGATCTACGTGCAGCCGTTCCCCCCGAACGGGGCGAAGTACCAGGTCTCGACCGGCGGCGGCTTCACGCCGCGATGGTCGCGGAGCGGCGAGATCTTTTTCGTCTCGCCCGACAACCGCATCCAGAGCGTGCGGGTCGAGACCACGCCGTCGTTTCGAGGCGGCGTGCCGCAGCCGCTCTTCAGCGTCGACCCGCGCGACACACGGTGGGCCCAGTACGACGTCGCCCCCGACGGCACGATCCTCGTCAACGCCCTCCGCAGAGAACCGCGCCCGCTCACCCTGCTGGTCGAGTGGTGGCGCCGGGTTCAGTGAGGGAGGGCGGGGTCGCACTGCAGACGGAAGTCGGGCGGGCCCGGGCCGCTCTCGAGTCAAGAACAGCGAGAGCCACCACGCCCGGATGATCTCGGGCATCGCATTCGGGCGGCTCACGTCCCTGCGGTTCACGGGCGCTGCGGAAACCGAGTCCATCGCAGCGGGGCAGATCTCGCCGGAAGGGACGCGGCATCTGATCATCGACGCATCGACCGGCGGTCCGTTCTTCGGCGCCGAAGCCGTTGTCACCAATCGCTCAGACAATGAATCCAATGAATCGTGAGGAATGAGCGCATCGGATTGGGCCGTGAGCCGGTAATTCAGGGCGACCCACACGTGTACCTGTCGGCGGAACGTACGCTTCTTTCCTGGGTTCGGACTGGTCTGGCGATGATGGGCTTTGGGTTCGTCGTGGCGCGATTCGGTCACGGGTCTCTCATGGCCGGTGCGTCCCTCGTTCTCCTCGGCATGCTGGTCAACATTCACGCGGCGGCAGCACATTCGGTGTTCACAGCCCGATTCGAACGCGGGGGCGCCGCTCCGCGCCGTTCTCGTTTCGGGATTGTCATGGCCAGCACACTCGCGGCAATCGGCTTCGCGATGGCTGTCTATCTCATGACTCACTGAAAGGTGCGCAATGACCGCCGTCTGCGATTCATTTGCACTCGTACTGACCGGAGGAGGCGCCCGGGCCGCTTATCAGGTCGGCGTGTTGCGTTCTCTCGCTCGGCACCTTCCTGGAATTCGCTTCGACAGCATCACGGGCGTTTCGGCCGGCGCAATCAACGCGGCATTTCTGGCGTCGCGGGCCGGGCCGCTTCCCGAAGTCGCCGAACAGTTGTCGGGCGTATGGCGGAATCTCAAGCTCGAAGAAGTGATTCGGATCGACTTCGGATCCCTGGCTCGCCAGGTTGTGAGATGGGGAACCAAGTTGGTGTCCGGAGGAACGCCGGTCGCGCCGCGCGTCCGCGGCCTTGTCGACACGACGCCTCTGCGGCGGCTGCTCGGCCGTTTGTTCCTCACAACTCCCACGGGTGAGATTGCAGGGATTGCTGAAAACCTCGCGCGGTGTCAGCCGAAAGCGGTGGCCGTGATCACTCTCGACTACACCACCGGCCGGACAGTGACGTGGGTTGCAGGCTGCCAGATCGAGATGTGGGAGCGGCCGACCCGGCGCAGCGCGGAGGCTGCGCTGACCATCGATCACATCATGGCATCGGCCGCGCTGCCGTTGGTGTTTCCTGCGGTGCAGTTGGGCAAACGCTGGTACGGAGACGGCGGCATCCGATTGGCCGCGCCCCTCTCGCCAGCCTTGCATTTGGGAGCGACGCGCGTCCTGGCCATCTCCACGCATCACGCCAGGTCTTTCAGTGAAGCGGACGAGCCGCAGACGATCGGATACCCGCCGCCCGCGCAGATTCTCGGGCAACTCATGGATGCAGTGTTTCTCGATGCGGTGGACGAGGACTCGTTGCGTCTGCGACGCTCGAACGAATTCTTGCGCGAGCTTCCGCCCGAACAGCGGCGCGGCTACCGAATGGTTGATCTCACGGTGATTCGCCCCTCTCAGGATCTGGGTGCGCTCGCTGCGGAGTACGAGCCGCAACTCCCGCGCGCGTTTCGATTCCTGACCCGGAGTCTCGGAACGCAGGAAACGTCCAACGCCGATTTCATGAGCCTTTTCATGTTCATTCCCGGATACCTGCAGCGTCTGGTCGAGATCGGTGAAGCCGATGCCGAGGCGAAGATCGCGGACATCGTGCGGGTCGCGGAGCCGCGCCGCTGACGGCGTCACAGGAGGCAGTGCATCACCGCCAGCGCCCGGTCGCACCGCGCGTTACCGAACGCAACGATGGAATCGAGACGCGGGCGCGGCGATGCAAATCGTGGCGACGCATCGTTCGATCGACGCGTCTTGACCAGATCTTCGGAGACATCGCGGTCTCCGAAGTGCCGTCCCTCGGCGTCGCGCGTGACGAACATTGCGCGGAACGAGTCGGGCAGGGATGAGACCTCGTTCTCGAGCACGCTCCGCACCGGATGATGCAGCCTGTTGATCCGGCTCACGAGTCGTGTTGCCGACGAGAGTGAGAGAAGCGGCGCGCGTGTTGGCCGGCTGCCGAGCGCTTCATTGAGGACCATGCGCGTCAGCGACGTCGAGAACTGCGACTCTCCTGAGAATGGGTCGAAATCCATTCGATGACTGGTTCGCCGGAAAGGTGACAGCGACGTTTCCTTGTCACCAACGAGCCGGTGCGCGCCTCCAATGCTGCAGGAGGGAAACATGGATTCGCGCATCAACTCCACCTACTGGACTCTGAGAATCGCCTTCGGCCTGACGGCATTTCTGGCCGGAGTCGACAAATTCTTCAACCTGCTGACGAACTGGGAGACATACTGCAGTCCGCTGGTCCTCGACATCATCCCGCTTTCTGCCGGCGTGTTGATGCGTGTTGCCGGCGTCATCGAGATCATCGCCGGTGCGGCCCTGCTGGCCGGCGTCACGCGCCTCTTCGGCTATGTGGTGGCGGGCTGGTTGACGCTCATCGCGTTGAGCCTGGTCACGAGCGGCCAGTTCATCGACGTCGCGGTTCGCGATCTGGTCATGGCCTGCGGCGCATTCGTCCTTGCCAGGCTTTCGGAAGTCCGGCAGGAGAACCCGGGGTACGCGAGGAACGGCATGGCATCGTTTCGTGCGACCGCTGCCTGACGAACATGAGCAAGAAAGAACGCCGCATTCTCGGACTGGCTTTGTCCCTGGCTGTCGCTGGCGTCATCTTCGCCGCGATCGGTTTCGCAGACCCGCGCGGGCAGCTTTCGCAGTTTCTGCTCGATCGCGACACGGACTCGCATGCCGTGTCGATGGTGAAAAAAGGCCGGGCCATCTTTCGCGACGAAACGTTCGGCGACGAGTCGTTCTGGGGGGACGCAATCAAGCTTCATCAGGCAGTGGCAGGAGAGGCCAACGGCGGAGTGGGACCGGGCGTCAGTCCGAAAACCGCTTTGGCAGCAGGGCTCAAAGTGGATTCGAACGCGATCCCGCCTGCTGTCGCGCAGGCAATCCGGCGTGGTGAGGTGAATCTCGATGATCCGGAGACGACGCTCGCTCTTCTGAAGCTCGATGCCGTGGTCGGCGTGAAAGGTCGCTTTGATTTGGCCGGGAAGCTCATCTCGATGGGTGTGACGTGCGCGCTGTGTCACTCGACCGTTGACGATTCCTTTGCTCCCGGAATCGGCAACCGGCGGGACGGCTGGGCGAACCGCGATCTGAACGTCGGAGCAATCATCGCACTGGCTCCCGACCTGTCAGGTGTTGCGTCACTTCTGCAGACGGACCAGGCCACGGTTCGCACGGTGTTGAACAGCTGGGGTCCCGGAAAGTTCGACGCCGAGCTGCTGATGGACGGCAAGGCGTTCCGACCCGACGGCAAACCGGCGGCGACTCTGATTCCTCCTGCTTTCGGTCTCGCCGGTGTCAACCTGCACACCTGGACGGGATGGGGGTCGGTGACCCATTGGAACGCGTTCGTCGCGAATCTCGAGATGAACGGCAAGGGTACGTTCTGGGATCCGCGGTTGAACGATCCCGTCAAGTTCCCGGTCGCCGCGCGAGCAGGAATCGCCAATGTCCGTCCCGAGACGGATCTCGTCACGGACAAGCTGGCCGCGCTTCATTTCTACCAGCTCGCGCTCGACGCTCCGAAACCTCCGGCCGGTTCCTTCGACGCTACCGCGGCGAATCGCGGCAAGCAGCTCTTCGCAAGTACGGCCCAGTGCTCGACATGTCACGTACCGCCGATCTACACCGAGCCCGGTTGGAACATGCACAAGCCCGAGGAGATCGGAATCGACGATTTCCAGGCCAGGCGATCGCCGGACGAGCGCTACAGGACTGCGCCGCTGCGCGGCCTGTGGACACATCAGCGCGGGGGTTTCTATCACGACGGCCGGTTCGCAACCTTGCGCGATGTCGTCGATCACTACGATCGCTTCTTCAGGCTCGGCCTCGACGAGCAGCAGAAGCGAGACCTGGTCGAGTACCTGAAGTCCTTGTAGGGAGACGACGATGAAGACACTGTTTGCCTCGATTCTGATCTTCTCGGCCGGGGCGCTGTGCGCCGGCGGCATCAGTGACACATTCGTCGTGCCGGTGGCGGGCCACGTGACGGGAGGCAACGGGGTCACATGGTCGACCGACGTGACCGTCTACAACGTGACGGCTTCGACGATCGTCGTTGATCTCGCCGGCGTTGGTCCCGACGGTGCCGTCATGGACCTGGCGCCGCGAACCGTGACCGTCGGACCCGGTGGGACCGTTGTGTTGCGAGACGTGGTGAGTCGCGGAATTGGCGCTCTCGTCATCGCCGGGGATGGACCGTTCTCTCTGAACACGCGCGTGTACAGCGCGCGGGCGGGAGGAGAGGTGAGCTCCGATGTGATCCCGGCCGAAGTGTTTCTCGATGCTGAGAGTCAGGGTGCCTTTCTCGCGGGCCTCGTCGCGAATGCGAAGGCGCGTACCAACATCGGCTTCCTGGCGGTGGCGAACCAATCACCACTGCAGATCGAAGTGGCGTTGCTCGACGCGACCGGTGTCGTGATCGGTGCGCGGACCTTCGATGTTCCAGCCGGCTCGCTTGCCCATGTGCACATCAGCTCGCGGGACATCGTCCCCGCATCATTCGACGGTGCGACAGGTCGCGTCCGTGTGCTGAGCGGCGATGGAGTCGTCACGGCCTATGCGTGTGTCGTCGACCATACGAGCGGAGACGGCAGCTTCATTCCGGCGGCAATGCTCGATTCTTCATCGTCGACTGCGCGGCAGCAGCACCGGTTGCTCCTGCGGCGCATTGCGGCCGAGGTGCTGGAATGACCGCGGAAATGGTGCTTGCGCGGGAGACTTCTGCGCTCGACGAAGGCGAAGAGGCGGTCGTTTCGCTGATTCGACTCATTGGGGAGGATCCTTCGCGCGATGGTCTGGTCCGCACTCCCCGCCGCGTGGTGAAAGCACTGCGGGAGATGACCGGTGGATACCGAGAGGATCCGGCGCGGATTCTCGCCACCACCTTCGATGAATCGAGCGACGAGTTGATCGTTCTTCGCGGAATCGAGTTCCATTCGATCTGCGAGCATCACCTGCTTCCGTTCTACGGAACCGCTTGTGTCGGATATCTGCCGGGGAAGGTCACCGGCATCAGCAAGCTCGCCCGACTCGTTCACTGCTTTGCCCGGCGACTGCAGATTCAGGAGCGCCTGACGCGGCAGATCGGCGCTGCGATCGCGGAACATCTCGCCGCGCGCGGAACCGGAGTCATCGTTCGTGCACACCATTTGTGCATGGTCTGCCGGGGAGTCGAGCTGCCGGGCGCCGAACTCGTGACGTCGAGTATGCTCGGTGTACTTCGGGAGGACGCCGTGACGCGCGCAGAGTTCCTGCGCCTTTGCGGCGGGAACGCATGAGCGATCGCGATTTTGCCGCCGGAGTGCCCGAGTCAGAATTGCCGGACGGGTCGATGATTGCGGGCCGCCTGGGCGAGGACGAGATTCTTCTCGTTCACGATGACCATCGAGTCCATGCCATCGGCGCGAGTTGCTCGCACTACCATGCTCCACTCGCCGGTGGTTTGGTGATTTCCGGAACCATTCGGTGTCCGTGGCATCACGCCTGTTTCGACCTCAAGTCGGGCGGCGTGCTTCGCGCGCCCGCGATGACTGCGCTTCCCGTGTGGCGCGTCGAGAAGCGCGATGGCCGTTTCTTCATCGGGGCGAGACTGGAACGCGAACGTCCCGCCGAAACGGCGATCCCGGAATCCGTCGTCATCGTCGGAGCTGGCGCCGCGGGCGTCAACGTCGCCGACACCCTCCGAAGCGAGGGATACACCGGCCGCATCGTGTTGATCAGCCGCGACACCGATCTTCCGTTCGACAAACCGAATCTCTCAAAAGACTATCTGGCAGGCACCGCTCCGGCCGAGTGGCTGCCACTGCACCCGCACCAATACTATGAGGACCAGCGCATCGAGCTGCGGCTCGGCGAAACAGTTGCCGGCGTCGACACGGCGGCGAAGAGCATCACGACCTCCTCCGGTGACCGCATCGCTTACGGTGTGCTGGTCCTCGCCACCGGAGCGACGCCCAGACAGTTGCCGGGCGCCGCGTCGAATGTCCTCTACCTTCGGACGCAGAGGGATGCTGAGCGGATTGCCCGGAAGGCCGGCGCGTCGCGCCGGGCCGTGGTCATCGGATCGAGCTTCATCGGACTCGAGGTCGCAGCGTCCTTGAGACAAAAGGGACTGGATGTCACGGTCACGTCACCCGACCAAACTCCGCTCGAGCGTGTGCTCGGAAAGGAAGTCGGTGAGCGCGTTCGTGCCATTCACGAGGACCGGGGCGTCGTGTTTCGCCTCGGCCAATCGAAACTCGATGATGCCTTGCTGCGCGATGCCGATCTGATCGTTGCAGGGATCGGAGTTTCTCCGGAGATCCAGCTCGCAAAGGACGCTGGCATCGCGACGTCCGACGGCATCCTCGTGAACGAGTATCTGGAAACCTCGGTTCCCGGTGTCTATGCCTGCGGCGATGTCGCTTCGTGGCCCGGTGGCCCGATGAAGGAACCACTGCGCGTCGAGCACTGGGTCGTCGCCGGACGCCAGGGTCAAACCGTCGCTCGAAACATTCTCGGCCAGCGAAGAGCGTTTGACGCCGTCCCATTTTTCTGGAGCGCCCACTTCGATGTGGTCATCTCGTACCTCGGACACGGCACGGGGAGCGATGAAATCGAAATTCGAGGGTCACTGGCTGCGAACGATGCGACCGTCGTCTATCGCCGCAGCGGTCGTACCACGGCCGTCGCGACGGTCGGACGTGATCTGGTCAGTCTGAAGGCCGAGGCCGCAATGGAGCGCGGTGACGTGCGATCAATCTGATCGGAGCACGATCTGGTCGATATCGTGTGTGCGGGACCTCAAAGTGCCTCGTCGTTGATGCTGCAGCAGTTGCTGCGATTCACGAGCCGGCGCGCTGCCTCGGCCGGAACGCCGTGCGGGCGGTGAGGGCGGATGACGGCAACGACATTCAGCTCCCGGGCAGCGAGCCGATCGCGCGCGTCACGACGCTGCGCCACACCGATGCCCCTCAGTCCGTAGTTCAGAGGGTGGCGGCCGGCGCCGCGCCGCACGAAATTAGTGCGGGCAGCGCCGGCCGGCGCGTCTCACGGTTCGTTCGTGATCGCCAGAGGCTTCGTCTCCGGGAAGAGCTGCAGGCCGCTCGCGCGCACTTTTTCCCGGAACTTCGCCACGTCCTCCGCGAACAGCTTGTTCAGCGCGTCGAGCGCGCTCTGCAGTTTCGTCTCCGCCGCCTTCAGATACGCGAGCTGCGCCGCGGTCGGGGCATCCCACGATGACGCAAGCGAGCTCTGGACGAAGTTGATCTTCGCGAAGGCATCGAGATCGGGCTGGATCCCTTTCGTGCGCGGCGGCACCCAGAACTCCTTCTCGACGGCGTCGAGCCGTGACTTCAGCGCCCGTCCTTCCTGCGACAGCGCGTCGGGCGCGGGGCGTTCGCCCGGCTTCGGCGCCGGTCTTCGCCGCGCGATCACGGCGTCGATGTCGTTGCGCGTCCTGTTGATCCGATCGATGGCCTCGGCGAGCGTCTCCTGCAGGTGGCCGGCGCGCTGCATCGCCGCCCAATTCGCCTGCCGCGCCGCCGGCGCGATGTCGAAGCGCGGGTCGGGCAACACATGGACCTTCCCGCTCGCAGTCTGATCCTTGTACCTGATGGTGATGCCGTACGTTCCCGGCAGTACCTCGGGGCCGGACGGATCGTCCATCCACTCCGGACGCTCGCGCGGCGGTTCGCGGAAGGCGTCGCGGCGGAGGTTCCAGACCGCGCGATTCAGCCCCTGCCGGGCCGGCGCGCGGAAGGTCCGGATCTTCGTTCCGCTCTCGTCCGTCACCGTGATTTCGACCTGCGGGCCGCGCTCGCGGTCGCGCTCCTCTTCTTCGCCTTTCAACTCCACCGGCTCGCGTGCGACGTCCTTCTCGGCCTCCTGCGGGACGCCGGTTTGC